>CAIYZC010000487.1 GCA_903930565.1 uncultured Pedosphaera sp. | reverse complement strand
TTCGACCAATTCCGGCAGCCAATGGCCCGCCGCCATGAGGGGATCCAGCCATTCCAAGCAGACCACGCCGGGGCGGTCGGACACCACGCAGGTTTTCTCGATGATCGCCACGACCCGTTCCTTCAAAGGGCGCAGCAACTCGCGGCCGCCGGGGAGGAAGTCCAAGGCCTCGGCGATGCGGAGCAGCTCCTCCCAAATGTTAGCCATGCGCGCCGGAGCCAGCGCGAGGACTTTGGGCGGGGGCCCGGGCAGCCGGGCCACCAGCGCCTCCACCTCGGCCTGGCTGACGGCGCAAACCGGGCATTGCGCCTGGGTCAGGATCAGGTCGGGTTGCAGCGAACGGATGAGGGGTTCGTCGAGTTGGTAGCAACCGCCCCCCGTGGCCGCCAACTCCCGCACCCGCCGGTCAATGACGCCGCCGGGAGCGGACGAATCGAAGCGCGGGGCGGTGCAGACCGGCACGCCCGCGACCTCCGGCGGATGGTCGCAGGCATGGGAGCGGCCGACCAAACGGCCGGCCGCTCCAAACCGGCAGACGGCCTCGGTCGCGGCGGGCAACAGGGAGATAATACGGGCGGCGGGCATATCAGCGGGCGGAGGGAAGCGGCTCACTTTTCATGGGCGTGGTGGGGCAGCACCAACACACCTTCGGCGCCGGTGGGCTCCTCGGGAATGCGCATGCCATAAAAGGAGCGGTAGACGAACACCAAGGCGGTGAGGAAGAAGCAGCAACCGATCCCGAGTTTGGCGGCGTGATTGGTCATGGTGACGGCGATTTCGACGGCCAGCAACCCGAACAGGGTGGTGAATTTGATCACCGGATTCAAGGCCACGGAGGACGTGTCTTTGAACGGATCCCCGACCGTGTCGCCCACCACTGTGGCGGCGTGCAATTCGGTGCCCTTTTGGCGAAGATCCACCTCCACGATCTTCTTCGCGTTGTCCCACGCCCCGCCCGCGTTGGCCATGAAGATGGCTTGGAACAAGCCGAAAAACGCGATGCCGATCAAATAGCCGATGAAGAAATACGGGTTGAAGAACGGCAGCGCCAGGGCGAAGCAGAAGACCACGAAGAAGATGTTCCACATGCCTTTTTGGGCGTACACGGTGCAGATGCGCACGACTTCCTTGCTGTCCTTTTCCGAGGCGGTGGCGGCGTCCAGGCGCAGGTTTTCCTTGATGTAAACCACGGCGCGGTAAGCGCCGGTGACCACGGCCTGGCAGGAGGCGCCGGTGAACCAATAAATCACCGAGCCGCCCATGATCAAACCGAGGATCACCTCGGGTTGCACGATGCTCAACCGGCGCACCACGTCGCCGGAAACGTTTTCCAGCAGAATGATGATGCTGAACACCATCGTGGTCGCCCCCACGACCGCGGTGCCGATCAGCACGGGTTTGGCGGTGGCCTTGAACGTGTTGCCCGCCCCGTCCCCCTTTTCCAACTGGTGCTTGGCGTTTTCAAAATCCGGCACGAACCCGAAATGGCGCTGAATTTCCGCGGCGATCCCGGGCCGGCCCTCGATTTGACTGAGCTCGTAAACCGACTGGGCGTTGTCGGTCACCGGCCCGTAACTGTCCACCGCGATGGTGACCGGCCCCATGCCGAGGAAACCGAAGGCCACCAGGCCGAAGGCGAAGATCGGCGGGGCGAAATCAAACTTGCCGGCCAGCAGGGCCAGCAGAGCGGCCTGTTGCGAGAAGTAATAGGCGCCGGCCATCAGCAGCATGATCACCAAGCCCATCCAAAAGGCGGAAAAGTTGCCCGCCACGAAGCCCGAGAGAATGTTGAGCGACGCGCCGCCGTGCCGGGAGGCGTTGGTCACCTCGCGGACATGGCGGGAATGGGTGCTGACAAAGACCTTGGTGATTTCCGGGATCAACGCCCCCGCAATGGTGCCGCAGCTGATGATGGCCGACAGCACCCACCATAATTCGGGCTGCGGCTTGCCATCCGGCCCCGTGAAATCACCGAGCAACAATTTGCTGGCGACAAAAGTCACCGCGATCGAAACCCCCGAGGTGATCCAGACCAAGTTGGTCAGGGGCGCCTCGAAATTGAAGTCGCGCTTGCCGCCGAACAACGCCCGGCTGAGCAACTCGTTGCCGAGGTAGGAGGCCAGGGAGGTGGCGATCATCAGCGCGCGCATGACGAACAACCAGATGATCAGGGTCGCACAGACGCGCGGGCTGGCCGCCAAGGCCAGGGCGAGAAAAGTTATCAAGGCCACCCCGGTCACCCCGTAGGTTTCAAAACCGTCCGCGGTCGGCCCCACCGAGTCCCCGGCATTGTCGCCCGTGCAATCGGCGATCACGCCGGGATTCTTGGGATCGTCCTCGGGCAATTTGAAAACGATTTTCATCAGGTCCGAACCGATGTCGGCAATCTTCGTGAAAATGCCGCCGCAAATGCGCAGCACGCTGGCGCCGAGCGATTCCCCGATGGCAAAGCCGATGAAGCAGGGGCCGACCAAATTGCCCGGCAAAAACATGAGGATGCCAATCATGCAGGACAACTCCACGGCCACCAGCAACAGCCCCACACTCATGCCCGAGCGCAGCGGAATTCCCAGGGTGGCCAGGGGATTGCCCTGCAGGGCGGAAAACGCCGTGCGGGAATTGGCGACCGTATTGATGCGGATGCCGAACCACGCCACGCCATACGAACCCAGAATGCCCAGGATGGAAGCCAGCAGGATGATGACCACCTCCCCCAACGGTTTGCCTTGCAGGATTTGGAAGTAACAGTACATGGCCGCGGCGATCAGCAGCCAGAGCAGGGCGAGAAAACGGCCCCGGGTGAAGAGATAGGTTTTACAGGTCTCCCAAATGGTCGCCGACACCCGCGCCATGCTTTCATGCACCGGCAGGGCGCGCGTTTGTTGGTACTGCACCAAGCCGAAGACCGCCCCGATCAAGCAGACCACCAAGCCCCAGTTCATCAAGGCGGCGCCCCCCAAACCGCCAAGGGTTGGAAATTTCACCGCTGACAAATCCGGAATGACGAGGTCCGCCTCGCCCGCCCGCGCCGCGGTCGCCGTCATGACACTCCACACCACCAGCCCCGCCATCCCCGTCCGAAGTTTATTGTTTCGCATAGTCCGTCGTTATTAACAGCCATTCACAACAAACACCCCTTCCCCTGGGGGTACTTTTCCCCGTCCCGCGTCCTCCCCGGCCCTTCCCGCGGGGCAAAGCCAAGCCATCGGTGGCGGGTTTTCCGCCGTCGGTGATACTGAAATTCTACGCCCGCCCGGCCGCCCGCGCAACTTTTCCCGATGCAAGCACCGCCTTTTTTAACGCCTCAGCCGATGCCGTCGATGCCCGCGAGAGCAACGGGTTGTGATTGGAACACCCTCGCCCTGCCTCCCAGCGGCAGACGAGTCAACCGCTGCTGCTGTTTGGTGGCTGGGCGCCCGGGTCGCACAAAGCGGGCATGAGTAGAGGCGCGACGTCAACCCATGGGGATCATGGCAATCCCGACAAATCACCCCGCCCGTCCCGCCCGGCGGCCGAAAATGCGGGGTCGCCAAGCCAACATTTCGTCCAGTCCACAACCATTCGCGAAGGGCAAAACCCGCCGGCCAGTTTTGTCCATTGCCAAGTGGAGGAATCTCCGCTGGTCATTTGGGTCCCAAGGCCGCCGCGGCGGCTTCCTGAAACACCCGGCGCGCCTCGCTGGCGTCGCTGTTCGCAAAATTGGACCGCTGCACCATCAGCACGTAGGCCACGCCGCGCACGGGATCCACCCACGCCTGCGTTCCCCAAGCCCCGCCATGGCCAAACGTACCCGGCGACAACATCGCCGCCACGCCCGGGTGCGGGGTCTTCACGACGCAGGTGCCAATGCCCCAGCCATAGTTCGTGCCGCGCCGGCCAAACGCTTCGGTTTGGAAAAAGCCCGTCGGCAACGTCCCGGTTTGCGGCGTGTTCATCAGCCCCAACGCCGTCGGGCTCAGATACCGCCGCCCCGCCCAAGTGCCGCCGTTCAACAACATCTGACAAAACCGGCCGTAATCCGGGGCGGTGGAAAACAAACCCCCGTTGCCGAGCGGCGGCCGCTCCCGCGCGCCCGACCACGCCCCCCGGTCCGCCGGCGTCAAATGCCCCGTGGCGCGGTCCCGGGCGTAACCGGTGGCCAATTCCGACCGCTCCTCGGAGGTCAGATAGAACCCGGTTCGGGTCATGCCGAGCGGGCCGAACAAACGTGCCTGCAAAAAGGCGTCGAAGCTTTTCCCACTGACCACCTCCACCACCCGCGCCGCCGCATTGATGCCGCTTTGCGTGTAGCTCCACTTCGCGCCCGGCTCGTACTGCATCGGCTGCGCCAGCCACACCGGCACCAAATCCGCCAGCGTATGCGCCTTCGCCGCATCGGCCGCCGGCGCTTCCCCCAAGCCGGAGGTATGGGTCAGCAATTGGGCGATCGTCAAATTGGCCAACTTGCCGGCGGGCGTCTTCAAAGCGGCGAACTCCGGCAAATACTTGGTCACGGGATCCGCCACGTTGAGCTTCCCGTCATCCTGCAGCATGAGGACCGCGGTGGCCGTAACCGGCTTGCTCATCGAGGCGATCCAAAACCGGGTGTCCGGCGTCATCGGCCGCCGCGCGGCCACATCCGCCAACCCGGTCACGCCCAGATGCACCA
>CAIYZC010000486.1 GCA_903930565.1 uncultured Pedosphaera sp. | reverse complement strand
GCGAAGCCCCCCGTTAAGCGCCCGGAAACCGACCGCGAACTCCGGCTCGGATCAGGGCAACCCTCCCGGAATCCCCACCGTAGCCATCCGCTTCCACCCGCCCCGTGCTATCCTCTCGGCGCAGGCGGGTTCGCGGACCAAAATCTTGCGCAGTCAAGTGCGGCCACCATTTCAAGGTGCCTGCCACACGCTCGCTGTTCTTTGACAAGCCCTGGACAGTGACGGTGGCGAACGACCGCCACCACCGCCCCGGACACCCGTGACCCGCCTGCCTTCGCCAAGCTGAGATCCGATCCGATGTAGCGTCCCCGAATCCGGCCATCCATACGCACCCCCGGAAGGCCAGCCCTGAAATTCAACGGCCGATTGATCAAGCACCCCCCGGACTGGCTAAATTTGACCACTCCATTCCACCTCAAACCAATTTTACGCACTCCCGGAAGGCCAGAGTGCACGCGGAACCGCGGCGAGGTGCCGAGGAATGGTCGAAAACGGAAATCCCGGCACTTTTGATCGTTCGGCTCCGGACCCCCGCGCATTCGCGTGCAACTTTTCCCTGTGAAGCAATCTTACGCACCTGCGGAAGGCCATCCGCAACCCCCGGAGGCCGGAATCACCAACCAAACTCCGCCAGCCACCCAAATTGTCGAACGAACGCCCGAAAAAGTTTCTCTTGGCCTTTTCGCCCCAACTTTGGCACCACCCGCGCCTGAGCGTCCCGCGTGAAGTCCCCCACCCCGGGCCCAACCGCGTCAGGATCAATGCCGTGGGACAATTTACGCAGTCACGGAAGGCCGCGCACTGGAACGTTGGCTTTTACGTTATAAAGTGCTTCCAACAGCTGTCCCAAATTGACCACATTTCACCCATCACTTCCAATTTTACGCACCTGCGGAAGGCCGAACCAAGTTCTGGAACCCCACGCGGCTCTCAAACCGCTTGGCGTCTACCATCGGTCAGCGCCAGCGCCGCTGCGTGAGACGGGCGGTGGGTCGCAAACATCGGACCACATTTGCCTTCGCGACCGCCGTTCGCGCATCCAGTTTGGCTCCGCAAGCGGCCAGGGTAAGCCACGCCACCCCGTTTGGTCGGTTCCCGGGTATGGGCCGCGCGGCAGCGTTGTGGAGTGCGGAAGGAAGCTCCACTGTCGGTCGGGCGGGCGGGGGCCGATAACCCAAGCGCCCGGAGCGGAAGCAGCGCCTCCGGTTGCGGCCCCGAGAATCCACGGTTCGCCCACCCACGGCGGGCGCGTCGTGAGGATGGGTGGACCGGCTCCCGTGGCGGCCTCCGAAAGCGGCGTCTTCGCGTTCCTCGCCGCCGCACTCCACAACCCTCCGGGTCCTCCGCTTGCCGCCGGTCTTGGTGCAGGCCACCCGTTTACGCCGGCGGCTTGGCATTAGCGAGCAAGCACGCCGCAGTCGTCACCCGGCGCCCCCGGGAAACGTCAAAGTTTGACAAGGCGGCTGGAAATCGGGATGCTGCGACCCATGCCCAGCAGCGCTTTCGTCCTCGTGCCAACGCACTTGGCCTACCCTGCGGAAGAGGCCAAATATGAAACGATTGTTGTTCGCCGTCTCGTTGATCTTGGCGTCCGCGCCGGCGGTTCCCTCCCTTTGGTCGCAAACCAATCCGCCGCCCGCCGCTCCGGCGCGCGCGTCCGGCGCCGGGGGCAACCGCCAAGGGCGGGGCAACAACCAGCCCCCGCCGGTCGATGCCAAGCCTGAGGACTTGGCCAAAATCAAGGAGCAGACCAGCCAAATCGAGCGCTTGGTCGGCGAGTTGAAAACGCGCCCCACCAAGCCGGAACTGCTGGGCGACGTGGAGGTTTACGCCCATGCGGGCCGAATGCTGTTGGAATACCCCGAAATGTTCGGCACTCAGGCGGCCATCGATCACGCCTTCGCCACCTTGGACCAGGGTATCGAACGTGCCCGCCAATTGCTCGCCAACCAACCGACGTGGAACGAGGGCAAACGCCAAATCCACGCCTACTATTCGGCCATCGACGGCGCGGTGCTCCCCTACGGCGTCACGCTGCCGGAGAATTACGACCCGGTGAAACCCGCCCGGTTGTATGTCTGGCTGCACGGCCGCCAAAACAACACCACGGAGACCGAGTTCATCCACGGTTTCCTCCGGCGCCAAGGTCCGGGTAATCCGCCGGTGGCCGACCAAGGCCAAATCCAGTTGGACTGCTTCGGACGCATCAATGGCGCCGGTTGGCATTGGGCCGGGGAACAGGACGTTTTCGAAGCCATCGCCGCCGTGAAAAGGCGGTTCAAGATTGATGACCGCCGCATTATCCTCCGCGGCTTTTCCCAAGGGGGCGAGGGCGCCTGGCACATCTCCCTGCATCACCCCGACGCCTTCGCCGCCGCCGAAATTGGCGCCGGAACCGTTTCGCGCACTGCCCAGCAGCATCCCGAATTCACGCCCTGGCAATTGGCCACGTTGCGCATTTGGGAGAACATCTCCGAGTGGTCGCTGAACATTTACAATCTGCCGCTG
>CAIYZC010000485.1 GCA_903930565.1 uncultured Pedosphaera sp. | reverse complement strand
CTGCAACCCACGCTGGCCGCCTACGGTGCCCTCTTCACCGGCCCCGTGGGGGTCGCCGTTGAACCGAGCGGCAACGTTCTGGTTGCGCAAATTGCCCCGGTTGGCACCGTGACCCGGGTGGTTTTCCCCGGTGGCATGGCCACTCCGCTCACCACGGGCTCCCAACTCAATCAACCCTTCGGCATTGCCGTAAATTCGGCGGGAGCTATCTACGTCCTCAATCAGGGGGATGGCTCGATCACCCGGGTCGACCCCGTCACCGGTGCCCAAACCGTGGCCGCACCGGCCAAGACGGGCGGGAACAAAGCCTTCGGCCTTGCCATCGCTGGCATGCCCATCGTCCCCCCGGTCATCACCGGTGGCCAGTTCACCGCGCCAGGTGTTTTCCAGGTCACGGTGCGCGGCTATCCCGGCACTCCCTATACGCTGCTGAGTTCCCCCCAAGTCGATCTGCCGGTGGCGCAATGGACTGTGGTCGGAACCTTTACTGAGTCCACGCCCGGCAACTTCACCGCGCTCGACACCACGGGCGGGACTGGACCGACCCGTTTCTATCGCGCCCGGTTTAATTAACCGCTCCCCTCCTGCTCGCTCGCCGGGCACGCCACCCGCCTCCGCGCCGCCCGCCGCGCGCGGAGGCGGTTTTGCCTGCCACCGTTCGGCCGCCGCCGGGAAAAAGAAACTTGCGCCGGTCCCGGCTCGGGTGTTAATTAGTCCTGATAACACCAACCATCAGGGGACACGGCTACGGCTTGCCCCCTCCAACCCAGGCATGCGGATGAATATTGTCGGCACAGTCGAATCTTTGTTGGCGGAAAAGGGCGCCCAAGTGTGGACGGTGGAGCCGGACGCCCTGGTCTTCGAGGCCATTCAAATCCTCGCGGAACACAATGTGGGGGCTTTGCCGGTGGTGCGCGGGGGCGCGCTCATCGGGATGTTTTCCGAACGGGATTATACCCGCAAGGTCATGCTCCGCGGAAAGTCTTCGCGCCAAATCCGGGTGCGCGAAATCATCTCCCCCCACATCATCACCGTCGAACCCGGCGATCCCATCGCGGATTGCATGCGGCTGATGACCGAACACCGGATCCGGCATCTGCCCGTGCTCTCCGGCGGCCGTTTGGCGGGCCTCATTTCCATCGGCGACGTGGTCAACTGGATCATTTCCGCGCAGTCCTGCGCCCTCCAACAAATGGAGGAATATGTGGTGGGCCAGTACCCCGGCTGAGTTGGGGCCGGGCTCCGGGCGGAAAAAAGGGGTTGCAAGGGGCGCGATTTGAGTTCAAGATTCGCGCGTCACCGAAACCTAACCGCGCGCCCGGATACCCTTCCGGGCCGCCGCCCGAACCAACTTTGAGCATGAAAAAAGCCACGCAGAAATCCGGCATCAGCCGGCGGCACTTTATCGCCGCCACCGGTGCCGCCATCGCCTTCCCCACCTTCATCCCGGCCCGCGCCTTGGGGCGCCAGGCGGGCACGCCCGCGCCTTCCGCCCGCATCACCATGGGGGTGGTGGGCTGGGGGATGCAAGGCCCCGGCGATACCGCCAACTTCCTCCGGGAAACCGATTGCCAGATGGTCGCCGCGTGCGACCTCGACAAGAAGCACCTCGAGCAGGCGGTCGGCACCATCAACCGCCACTACAAAAACCAGGATTGCAAGGGCTACGCCGACTACAAGGAAATGATGGCCCGCACGGACATCGACGCCGTCCTGCTGGCCGTGCCCGATCATTGGCACGCCTTGGTCGCCATCGAGGCCTGCAAACAGAACAAGGACATCTACGGCGAAAAACCCCTCGCCCGCACCATTGCGGAACAGCAGGCCATCGTGCGCGCCGTCCAAAAGGCCAAGCGCATCTGGCAGACCGGTTCCTGGCAGCGCTCGGAAAAGAACTTCCATTACGGCGCCGAAATCGTGCGCAACGGCCTCATCGGCACCGTCAAGCGCGTCGAAGTCGGCCTGCCCAGCGGGCACACGGATTTCGCCGGCACCGCCCCCGCCTTGAAGGCCAAACTGGCCACCCTGCCGGACAAACCTTCGGATTTGTCCAAGGTCGTCCCCGGCACCCCCGCTTGGGATTTGGCGGTCGGCACCGCGCCCGCGGATTTCGACTTCGCCAAATGGATCGGGCCCTCCACGGAGGAACCCTACATCGAGGCGCGGGTCCACAAGAATTGGCGCTGGAACTACAACACCGGCGGCGGGCAGTTGCTGGATTGGATCAGCCATCACAACGACATCAGCCATTGGGGCTTGGGCGACGATGCCCACATCGGGCCCATGAGCATCGGCGGTGAAGGCCAGTTCCCCGCGCGCAATGCCATCTGGAACACCTGCACCCGCTACCGCCTCACCGCGAAGTATCCGCAAGACATTGAGGTCGTCATCGCCGGCGGCCACAATGACATCCGCCAGGGCACCAAGTGGATCGGGTCCGAGGGCTGGGTTTACGTCAATCGCGGCAATGCCTTCGAAGCCTCCAACAAAGCCTGGGAGGACACCCGGTTCCTGCCCGAGGCGGCGCGCAAGACCAAGCTGCACTTCACCAAGGGCGGGCATTACCGCAATTTCCTGGACTGCGTCAAATCCCGGCAGGCGACGGTTACGCCGGTGGAAGTCACCCATCATTCCTCCATCCCCGGCCATCTCGGCCTGATCTCCCTCCTCGTGGGCCGCGAGATCAAGTGGGATGCCGCGAAGGAAATGATCATCGGTGACGACGAAGCCGCGAAACTGCTGACCCGCGGCTATCGCGCGCCGTATTCGTTCGCCTAAGCCGCGCCGCCCCTGTCTGGGGCGCTGCTGGTGAAGGATCTTTCCCGGCCCGGGGGCGGTTTTCGCCCCCGGGCTTTTTTTATTCTGAAGCCGGCTGATGGCCGCTCCAAAATTTCACTATGGCCTGTCGGCGGGCCGAAGGCCTGGACCCCCACCACCTATTCGGCCGGCTTCGGGCGTTTGGCGAGGTATTGGTTCCAAAGGTCCCGCCGCACGTAGAGCTGGAGGAAGACCTGCGGGCGCAATTCAAAAATGCCTACCATGAAGTGGGTCTTCTGATCGTCCAACGCCACGTCCAGTTTGGTGGCCGCCACGACGATGGGCGCGGCCGGATCGGCGGGCCTGCCGTCGAACCAACCAATTTGGTCGAACTGCCGCAGGTACCACGGCAAGGGCCAGTAATCGCTGTCCGGCGCCATGACTTTGAGCCGGAGGTGGTCGCCCTCCGCGGCCGTCGCCGCCACGCCCCGCACCAGGTCCACGAGTTCGAGCAGGCTTTCGGAGGTCTGGGAGTAAATGTAGGGATTGCGCCGGTCCGTGGCGTAAACGGTGTCCAATTGCCACGCCTGCCAGGCCAGGTGCGCGGTTCCGGCGGCCAGCGCTAGCGCGAGCGCCACCCGGCCTGCCACCGGGCGCGCCGCGCGCCACCAGGCCGCGGCGCCCACTCCCGCCAGGAGCACCGCGCCGTGCCAGAAACCCAGCAGGCACCAAGGGGTTTTGTAGGCGATCCCGCAATAGAGGACTGTAAGCACCAAGGTGTAAACCGCCAGAAAGCGGATCAGGCCGGAGTCGGGCTCGGCGTTCTCCGCAGTGCGCCGCCGAAACCCCGTCGCCGCACCCACCACGGCCAACCCCGCGATGAACGCCTCGCTGAACCAATGGCCGGCCTTGGGGTGGAACCAGAGCAAATGCTCCAAATAGTAATTCCAAGGGTGCAGGTGCGGCGAGGCTCCCGCCGCCCGGTTCACCCACGGCAGGTAAGTGCGGAACGAATCCAACGGGCCGCTCGCATTCGTGAAAAACGAAGAGAACAGCACGACCGCCACCAGCACCGTCACCCCCGCGGCCGCGGCCAAGTGGGCGGGGGAGATGAGGGCGCGGACGGTGGCCAATGGCGTGGGGCGCGGCGCGCCCGGAGGCGCGGTCCACCGCACCCAAAGCCAGTTGGCGGCGATGCCCGCCACCATCGCCGCCAGATTGAGGACGAAAGTTTCCTTGGTGGCCTGCATCAACCCCAGTCCCGCCCCCGCCAACACCGCCCAACCCCAGTGCGGCCGCCGGTGGTAACGCCAGGCCGCCGCCAGCAGCAGCAGCGTGCACCACACCAGCAGCATTTCATGGATGAAATAGCGGCTGTAAAAAACAAATGCGGGCGACACCGCCGTCAGCCCCGCGGCGGCGGCCGTGCCGCCCCGGCCCAAACCGTCCGCCAGCAGCGGCAGCAGCAGGATCAGGCCCACCCCGAACAGCACCGTCACCCAGCGGAAATCCGCCTCGCCCATGCGGACGAAGCCCGGCGCGCCGGTGAGCCGCAGCCAGGCCAGCGTGGCGTAGAACAGGGTGGGGCCGTGATGTTCGTTCGGGTCGTAGCGGTACCCGCCCTTTTCCCACAGGGCGCGGAATTTGATCGTGTTGACCGCTTCGTCGTTATGGAGCGGGCGGTCGGCCAGTTGCGGGACGCGCAGCGCCAGCGCGACGGCCAGGGCCGCCAGCAGCGCCAGGAGCAGACCCCGGTTCATGGGGCGGCCGGGGGGCGTCCGTAGATTTCCACTTCGGTGTATTCGTTCATGGCGCTGTCCGTGCTCCCTTTGGAATAGGTGCGCACATAGCGCGCTTTGGCGCCGTTGGCCGGCACCAGTTTGCCCTCGTGGCTCTCAAAATACTCCTTGTCCGTGCCGGCGCCCAGATGGGAGCTGTCGTCGAAATCGTTGTTGAATAGCGTCCGCACGTTCTGGGTGAAGGCCGCGTCGTCCGCCACCCGCACGATCACGTCATGGTACACTTTGGGCGAGTCGTGGGAGTGCCAAATCACGATGGCGAACAATTCGTACGCCGCCCCGAGATCGAATTGCACGTACTGCGTCCCTTTGCGCAGCAGGACCGTCCCGGCGTCGGAGGGCTCCTTGCTCCCATCCACCAGCTTGTGGAGGCTGGCCTGGGTGGCGTTGGTGGAGCTGGAGTTCAGCGTGGCACTGGACGCCAGGTTCCGAACGTCCTTGGGCACCAGGAGTGGCGGCCGGGGTTTGTCGGAGGGCTTTTCCAAGTTGGGATTGGCCGGCATGTCCTTGGGGGTGCCGATGAACATGGGTGCCGGCAGTTTGAGGAGCAGCGGAACCATTTCGTCCGCCGCGCGCAGCGTGGCGGAGGCGGCGAACCAGGCGGCGGCGGCCAGCAGGCCGAGCGTGGAGAGTCGACGGACGGGGATGCGGTGGTGGGCGCAATTCATGGCGGCAATTTAAACCGCCGGCCCCCGCCCCTGACAAGCCCGATTGCCGGGCCGGAACGGGACACACGGCGCCATCCTATCGACGCCCGGCCATCACCAAACAATCCGCTCGAAGTCTCGGCGCAGTCGGGCGGCTTGGAGCGGGTTCAAGGTGGCCAAATGGGCGAGGCGGCCGACGAGGTGGGCTTGGAAATCGGGATGCTGCTCCCGGTTTTGGCTGGCGGGGCCGTGGCGGAGACAGTTGTGCAGGAGGGCTTTGAGGGCGTCGCGTTCCGTCCGCGGCAGGTTGGGTTTTTCATTCAAAACCACGCCCGCCGCG
>CAIYZC010000484.1 GCA_903930565.1 uncultured Pedosphaera sp. | reverse complement strand
GCGCCTGCGTTGAACCCGCCGCCCCACCCGCCACGTACCGGAAGCGGGTTGCTGTTATCAAGCCCTACAACATTCGGCACCGACGCTTGCCTTGACCCGGGATTCCCCTCAGTTCTACCCACAGATTGTGCTATAGACCCGAAATAACAAACACCGCCCGGCCCGGGCGAATGTTCGAAGCGTGCGGTCGAAACTGCACGCTGCGGTGCCGAGGCCCCGGTCTCAGGCCACTGGCGCGTTGCGAGTGGTTTCCTACGTTCCATACGGTGGCGGTTTGGCTTATGCAGCATGGCCGTTGGGGGTAGGGCTTGGGGGGCCAGTGGTCGGTGGACCGCCGGCGCCGATGCACCAGCTTGATATCAGGCCGCAAACATGGGCTCACGTTCCCACCGGCGACCTTCTTCGACGTGAATCTTCCCGCCCCAACGAGTCCACCCCCCACCCCGCACTGTAGCCAGGATCGGCTTGGGGTGTTGGCCCCGAAAGCGGCTCTGGACAAAGCACGCCAATCCGCGTGGTCGGTTCCCGGGCACGGGCCGCGCGGCCGCGGTTTGGAGTGCGGAAGGAAGTTCCGCTGTCGCGCGGACGGGTGGGGCCCGGTCGCCCAAGCGCCCGGAGCGGAAGTGGCGCATTCTGTGGCGGGCTCGAAAATCCACGGTTCGCCCGCCGCCGGCGCGACGGGAGGATGCGTGGACCGGATCCCGTAGTAGTAGCCGCCTTGAGCGGCGTCTTCGCGTACCTCGCCACCGCACGCCACAACTCTCAGGGTTCTCCGCTTCCCGTTCGTCCTCGTGCAGGCCGCGCGGGTATTCGGACCCGGGGGGGCAATAAAAAAGTGTCCCCTTTTCCCGTTCTTCGGCATTTCTATGTAGATGCAGGAATTGGATGATCTCGCTTTGTTGCGCGAATACGTCGAACGCGGTTCCGGGGAAGCCTTTGCCGCGCTCGTTCAGCGGCACATCCACAAGGTTTACTCGGTGGCGTTGCGCCACGCCCGCAATCCGAATCACGCGGAGGAAATCACCCAGACGGTCTTCGTGATTTTCGCGACGAAAGCGCGGGCCTTGGGTCCCGGGGTGATCCTCTCGGGCTGGTTTTATGAAACGGCCCGGCGCAGCGCGCTGACCTTGCTCAAGAGTGAAATCCGACGCGCCCGGCGGGAAGGCGCAGCCCACCAGCAAACCATGCTCGACACCACCGAACCGGATGCGTGGGCGCAAATTGCGCCCCTGTTGGATGAGGCCATGGACCGCCTGAGTGTGAAGGATCGTCACGCAGTGGTCTTGCGGTTCTTTGATGGCAAGAACCTGCAGGACGTCGGAGCGGCCTTCGGGACGAGCGAGGAGGCCGCCAAGAAGCGGGTTCAGCGCGCCGTGGAAAAGTTGCGGCAGTACTTTATGAAGCGCGGCGTGGTGGTGTCCACCACGGTGGTGCTGGCGACCATTTCCGCCCACGCCGTGCAGGCCGCGCCGCCGCTCCTGGCCAAGTCCGTGCTCGCCGCCGGCCTGACCGCGGGCGCGGCGTCGGGCACGACCACTTGGACGGCAATCCAAGGGGGAATTAAATTTATGGCATGGACCAAACTCAAAATGGGACTGGGCGCGCTGGTGGTTGCCGGGCTGTCGGTCGCACTCCTCACGCAACAACCGGGACGGACCCGTTTGGTCCGTGAAAACGCCTCCCTGCGGGGGGAGCTGGCGGAATTGCGAGCCGAGAACTCCGGTCTCTCCCGTCGCACCGGGTTGACCGGCGCCCGGCCGCATTTGCCGGCGCCGCGCAATCTGGCGCCGCCGGCGCCCCCCACGGGCGCACCGCCGGAGGAGTTGCCCACCGGCAGCCTATTCTCCCGGTTGTTGAAGGCGGGCAGTGACCTCCGCCTGACGGCGGCGCAAGTGGATCCGTATCTGCGGGCGAACGGGCGCAACGCCGGCAGTCTCCTGGCGGCTTTCCGGACCACGGGTGATCGGGCATTGCTGCAGGAGGCGTTGCGGAAATATCCCACCGACCCGCAAGTGGATTTCGCCGCGGCGGTCAACCAGGATCTGCCACCGGAAGAACGCCGCAAGTGGTTGGACGAATTTAAAAAGGCGGACCCGGACAACGCCCTCGCCAACCATCTTTCCGCCCTCAACTATTTCGCCGCGGGCAGCACCGACGAGGCGGTGCAGGAACTCATCGCCGCCTCCGGCAAACAACGCTTCCAAGATTACTCGCGGGATTTTGTGCAGAATGCCGAGGAGGCCTATCTCGCGGCGGGCTACCCGCCGGCGGACGCCAAAACCCTCGCCACGACCGGATTGGCCCTGCCGCAGCTCGCGGATCTCCGGCAGTTGGGTCAGGAAATGGTGAACTTGGCGGCTTCCTACCGCCAGTCCGGTGATGCCTCCTCCGCCCAGGCCACGCTGCAAATTGCGGCCATTCTGGGCCAAGGGTACAGCAATGGCTCCAGCGAACAACTGGCGAGCCAGTTGGTGGGCATGCAAATCGAAACCATGGCCCTCAATGGCATGAGTCCCGAAACCGCCTATGGCGCCGGCGGAGCCACCGTTCAGGATCGGCTCAATCAACTGCGGGCGGAAAGAGCCTCGCTGCGCGAACTCACGTTGCAGACCGGCCCGATGATGGAAATCATGTCCGATCAGGATTGGCTCAGTTTTAACAATCGATTGATGGTTTTCGGCGAAGCTTCCGCCCTGCAGTGGCTCGCCAACAAATACGGGACGAAGTAAGGCGGGGAGAGGGGTGCGGCGGAGCCGCGCCCGGGTGACCAGCGCGAGCCACTTGCCATCTTTGAACACCCCGACTCCCCTCCCCGCGCAAGTTGGGGTGGGCTGAGTAGTCCGCTCGAAACTTTTCCGCTGCCGCCAGATGGCAAGGGCAAACTCTCTTTGACCAAGTTGGGAAGCCGTCGGCCGGCCACCCTTTGCCGCGACGACCATCGATGTTCCTGTGAACAAATTCACACCATGAAATCAACTCCGCAAATCATCCTCGCCAGCCTGCTCGTGGCCGCCCTCGGAACGGGGGCCTATGAAAACCGCCGCGCCAGCCGCCTGCAGGAACAAGCGCGCGCGCTTGAGCTCCAGCAACACGCGCTGACGGAGCAAAACCAGCGATTGGAGCACGCGCGGGACCAGGCCACGCAACAGCTTGCGGCGGCGGCGCCAGGGGCCAGGCAGTCACTGGAGGAACTGTCGAAGCTGCTCAAACTGCGCGCCGAATGGGCGACATTGCGCCGGGAGTCACGTGAATTGTCCGACCTGAAAGCGGCGCCCGCAATGGCGGACACGGATCCGCTGGCTTCGGAAATTCAGTCCTGGGTGGGTCGTGTCAACCAACTCCAGGCCACGCTGCGGCAGCGGCCGGAGCAAACGATTCCCGAGCTTCAGTTCCTCACGGACAAGGACTGGCTGGCCGTGGCGAAGGATCTCCGGGCCTTGGATTCGGAGGCCGGGGCCGACCAGGCCCTCATCACGTTGCGTACCGCCGCCAAAAACGGGTTCGCGAACCGCCTGCAAAACGCCCTGCGCACTTTTGAGCAAAACGCTCCGGGGCAATCGCTTACGGAGCTGTCACAACTCACGCCCTATTTCCCGTCACCCTTCGAGGAGTCGGTGTTCCAGCGCTATGAACTCAGCCCGTCGGGCCAAGTGACAGAGAAACCCTCGCCCCTGGGCGACCATGACGACAATTACTTCCAAATCACCAAAAATTCCATCAACAGTGGGGGTGTCGCGGAGCACCTCCTGCAGGACGCGGTGCAGGCCTACGCGGCCGCCAACAATGGCCAGGAGCCGCGGGAACCGGGACAATTGGAGCCTTTCCTGAAAACCCCGGCCGAGCAGGCCGCGCTCCAAAAATTGATGCCCAACCCCGCGAAGTGAGCTCCAGCCACCAGGATCCCCCAGCAAGACATCCCTTCGGCTGCCCCGCCCAAGCCCCCGGCTCCCCGGGCGAATGCGCCACCGGCCATCGTCGGCCCGGTTCGTCGCAACCCTCGCCGAATTCCGCACTGCGTGCGGCCGGGGCGGAAGGCGTTGGGGCCAAACCCATTGCTGACCGGATTCCAAACCCTCCGTGGGACCGTGCGAGCGGGAAGGGGGCGGGGCGGCGCAAAAGCCGGACAACGATTGCCCTCCTTGGATAAGCACCGCCTCCCGCACAGCATTCGCGGGGAACCAATGGTGGTTTAGTAAAAGCCGTATCGGCCTAACGCTGCGTGACAATCTGGGGGCGGGTGCTTTCGACGATGGAAAGGAGCTCCTTTTGTTCCTTGTTTGGAATTTGGAGCCGGTCGAGCGAAGCTTTCAAGTCGCCGAGGACGGCGTCGAACTCGGGATTGCCGATGCGCATCGCGGCATGGGAAGTCTTGATATCCTTGCCATCGTATTGCGCCGGGCCGCCGGTGGCCAGCGTGATAAACTGAACCAAGTGCTTCTTAAGGGCGGCCTGGTTCTCCTCCGTGGCACTCCAGACTCCGGCTTCGCTGGTTTTCCGGAAGGCGGAGAACCCGGTGCCCTTGACCCCCTTGCGCTCCCAGTTCACGCGTGGATCCTGGAGCACCCGGGGCGTGAAATCCTCCACCACGGCGGTGATGCCCGGCTCGCCGCCCAAACGGTCGAACAGCGCGAGTTTTCCGACCACCTGCGCCGCCTTGTTGGTGGCATTGGCCGCCAAGGCGTCGGCTGACGGCTTCAAGGCCACGGCCTTCTTGACGCCCTTTTCCCCGGCGCCCTCCCCCGAACCGGAGAGTTGCTCGTCCCGGGCCATGCGCTGACCGGCCCGCTGGTCGGCTTCACGGCTGCCCGAAGTAAAAAAGTCGGACTTTTTCTCCGCGGACTGGGGGGTGCTGCAGCCGGTGGCGGCGGTCAGACCAACCAAGATGAGCAAGGAGAAGCGAAAGGAAGTATTTCTATGCATAAAGCTTGGGTGCGTGGAAAGTGCGTTCGGCCGCGTTTTAAAGGGCGTCACCCGGGGAAAGGGGATCGTTAATGTCCGGCGCCTGAAAGACGATCCCGTCGCTGACCGGTTGTCCGCCTTCGAGCCGCGGCAAATAAGCGCGGATAAAAGCATTGCGCAAAATGTTGCCGAGGGTCGCCAGGAGGTCGCTGGAAGTGGCTCCCGTAGCGTCGCCGTGGAAGGGGATCAGGGTGCCGAATTGGTCGCGGGCGTGGTTTTTGAGCACGATGGTCGCGCCGCCGACCAAGGCTTGCCAAAAGAACTGGAGCACTCCGTCTTCCTCCAGGTCCTGGCCGAGATTGAAAACCTGCAGATTGCGGAAGAGCGGTTTGGCATAGCCGGTGATTTTGCCTTCCTGAACATCCGTTTCCAAAACCAAGTCGAACCAGCCGCGTTTGAAATTAAAATTGCCATACGCCAGCGCCAAATCGTTGACCTTGGTGACGTCCAAGCCCAGCAGCCGCAGGCCCATGTGGAACGTAGGGCGGTAGGAAAAGGGATCCAGCGTCATCCGGTATTCAAACTGGGCTTGGTCCATGACCAGACCTTTGGCCTGGACGGTGGCGACCAGGGGTTTGGTTTCGTCCAGGATGTTGCCCAGGTTGTCCACGGTGGCCTGCACTTGCGAAATATAAACATCCACCGGCCGGGCCGCTTGATAAGTGCGGAAGTGGATGGAACCGTCCTTGATGACCGCGCTGTTGATTTGGAAAGGGAACAGGTCGGCGAGCAGCACCAGCCAAGGACCGCCGTCGCCGGTTTGAGCCTCATCGTCGCCCGGCGCATCCACGAAGTTAAGTTCCGCCTGCTCCATCAGCACACGGCCCACCACCCGGCCATGAAGGAGGGGCTGCCATTCGAGGGCGAAAGCCACCCGTTTGGCGGCAAACAAGGGGACGGGCAAATTGCCCGTCGTCTTGTTGATGCGCACATCCTCGATGGAGTAGGCGCCGCGTAACAAATTGATCCGCACCCCGCCGATCCGGCCCTCGTACAGGGGATTGAGGGCCAGGGTCCGATTGACATAACCCCGCACCGCCCAGGGCAGGATGGCGCGCCCGATCGCCAGCAGAACGCCAAAACAGACCAAGCACCAGCCCAACCGGCGCCAAATTCGGCGACGGGGGCGGCCCGGGGTGCGCGAGTGTTCGCCGGCTCCGAGCCTTGGAGCCGCCACGGCACTGCTCTGGTCCGGAGGCGGACTATTTTGGACAGGGCGGCGGAAGGATGGCAGTTGCATCATCGTTCACGTCCTGGTTGTGCCACCGCCTGTGCGCCCGCCGCCACAAAACCGTGATAGTGATCGGCCCAAGCCTTGGTGAATTCCGCGCCGTAAAACAGGATCATGGCGGAATACGACACCCAAAGCAGGATGAGGACAATCGAGCCCGCGGCCCCGTAGCTGGAACCGGGTTGCACCTGCCCAAAGTACAAACCCAGCCCAAACTTACCGAGCTCAAACAACCCGCCCGTTACCAACGCACCCACCCAAACATACCGCCATTTAATCTTGGCATCTGGCAGAATTTTGAACATCAGCGCGAAGAGAACAGAAATAGTGGAAAGGGAAATCAAGAAATTAACGATCTGGAAAATAAGCACCGTAGTTCCCGGCCAAGTCCCCTGCAGCCATTTGCTCACGGCTGCCAGAATCGAGGCAATCACCAGCGACACCAAGAGCAGAAAGGCAATCGACACGATGAGACCAAAGGAGAAAAGCCGGACCCTGAGCAAGGCCCAGATACCCGACTTGGAGGGCGTGGCCTTCACTTCCCAGATAATATTGAGCGACTTTTGCAATTGGACAAAAACACCCGTGGCCCCCACCAAGATCGTGATCAGACCAATGAGCGCACCCCAGACGGAATTTTTGCCCTGATGGGCCAGGGCCGCCATCCCGAGGATTTGCCCGGCGGTATCTTTGCCCAGCGCGTCGACAAATTGGCTCTGGAGCATGCCCCTCACCACTTCCCGCCCAAAGAATTCGCCGGCCAGCGTCATGACCAGCACCAACAGGCCGGGCAACGAAAAGATGGCATAATAGGCGATCACGGCACTTTCGCGGAACGGATCTTTTTCATTCCACTTCTTGAACGCCGCCTTGAGCAGGAGCGCGCCGACGGGAAGATGCAGTTTCATGATCGGGCCGTTTGACCGGCAACCCATTCAGCACGGAGAGCGACCGGACCAAACATCAGCCGGTTATTTGGCCACCAAAGAGCACAGCGACCATCCGGCCGCTGTGCGTTGCTCCCCAACATTGCTTACTTCCGGCTGTACGTGATTTCCATCGTCTTCGCATTCGCGCCCTTGCTGGCATCGTACATTTCGAATACGTACCTGTCCGGACTGACCACGCGGAACACTGATTTCATCGGAATGTCCCGCCGGCCGGTGGCGGGACAATTCCCTTTGCCTTCCAGCGTAAAGACTTTGTTGCCGGTCTCCGCTTTGCCCTCACTCGTCAGGATCGAGGTCTGCACGTCCGTCACCCAGACGGTATTATACGTCTGTTTGATGTTGTCGTAGCCCATGAGACTGCGGCCGGTGAACGGCTTGCCCATCATTTCGCCGTGGAATTCCTCTTCCAAGAAACGGCCATTCAGAATCCAGGTGGCTTTCGCCGTTCCCTGGCTCACGCTCGGGGCGCCGCCCGGCTCACACCAACACTTCACCTCGGCCTTCCAATTCCCCGCGAAGGCATCGAGCGCCTTATGGGCCGGCCCCGGCGTGCCGGCCGCATCCATCTTCTTCTGCATTTCCTGCTTTTCAGCGTCCGATTTCACAGCGTCCGATTTCACAGCGGGCGCTTTCTTTTCGGGGCGGTCGAGAACCGCGGTGGAACCCGTATCAACAACAGTATGTTTCATAATTTACTTTAATTCGTGCCGGCCAGAACCCTGGCAATACACGATTGCCATTGGTTTGTCGTCACACTCTAAAGTATGGCGTCGAACCCGTTTCCTTCAATAGGGGGGTTTGCCCTACGTATTTAAACAGTTGCACTTACCGGACCGCCCTCGGAATGGTGTGGGGGAAGTTTGCATTGGACAACCGCAACTCCGGAAACTGAGTGTAAACCCCCGCCCGCCCAGCCTCCCGGGGAAACCAAACCGCCAGCGTATTGGCCGCATTCAGTTGCGTATCGGGGGCTCCTTCGCACATCAACTGGCGCAGGATGGGCAAAGCGACCGCCGGGTCAGCGCGAACGGAATCCAAGACGCTAAACAATGCGTAGGCCGCCGTGAAGGCGACGTCGTCATGACCGTTATGGCTGAGTCGAATGAGCGCGGGAACGGCGACGAGCCCATAGGTCCCTAGAAGGCAGAATCCTCGCACGCCCCGGTTTTGTTTCTCCCAATCAGGCAGGGCCCGCAAGGTGATCCACCGCTGCCGATCCAGCCAGGACAGTAATGCGCGCCGGGACTTTGAATCGTGGGTCTGGATCAATCGCAAAAGGGTCGGAATGCCATTCGTGCCGATGGTTTGAAGCGGGGTCTTCGAAATTGCCACGAGCCGATAATCATGCGGGCTGGTTGGGCCGAGCCGCCCGCCATTTTCGCCGGTTTCCAACCACTCGCTGAGCGTGCGACCTTCGAACTAGGGCTCGCGGGCGTGATCCATCACGGCACCGCCGAGGAGCGCGGCGGCAAACACTGCCAGCAGGGGGTGCCGATGGTTTATTCTGAAGGCACCCGTGCCGCCTTGCCCCAATGCCGGCGCGCGTATCGGCCCAATATGCACAACTTGAGATGCGCCCCTCCCCGGCATGCCCATGCAAAGTCACCCGGACGGAAAGCATCCAGGAGAAATTATCCGCGGACAACCTCAGCGATGAGGACGACGCCCACGCTAACGACTCGAGCCGCGAAATCCGCCGGCGAAATAGACCACCAGACAGATCAGCAAGATCAAACCAAGACCGCTGCCGCCGATGACGGGCCCGCCGAGGTAAAACCCGCCGCCGCCAAATAGGAGCAGCAGAACCACGATCAGTAATATTACATTCATGACGTCAAGATACCACCTCGCCGCACGGTTTCCATTGGGGCTTCCCCCCGTGCGCGGGAAGCACGGTCCGCCCTTCCGCCGGCGGCGAGGATCGATTCGGCAAACCGCCACCACCGACATCTGGCGGCTGGCAGGCGCCGGTTTTGCCCGGCCCGGCAACGATTGTCCGGAACGCAAGTACGCCCCCCCGATACCCTCACACTTGGCCAAGGACCTGGAACCTGGCGGTCCGCGCGGTTGCCGGGGAAACAGTCGATGATTGCCCTGGCGTGGCGGAGGCATAGCGCCGACCTGAATTGGACCGTTGTCACTCAAACCCGGCCGGCACCCGGGAATCCCCCCATAGCATCCGGTGGTTACGGGTGCTAATTTCAAAACGATCACAACGCCGACTAGCAACGCAGCGGAGCCGGCGAGATCAAAACAGAACTATTATGAACGAACTTGAAGTCAAAGGTGATTGGAACATTGCCAAGGGCAAGTTGAAACAGAAATGGGCGAAGCTCACGGATAATGATCTTCAATTTGCGGCCGGCAAACAGGAGGAACTCTACGGCCGCATTCAGAAAGTAACCGGCGAAACCCGGGCCGCCG
Source organism: uncultured Pedosphaera sp. (assembly GCA_903930565.1). Lineage (GTDB taxonomy): Bacteria > Verrucomicrobiota > Verrucomicrobiia > Limisphaerales > Pedosphaeraceae > CAIXFN01. The sequence continues at coordinate 48,388 of CAIYZC010000484.1, read as the reverse complement.
TGGAACAAGCCGTCAAGGAAGCCTCGGCCACAAGTTGCTGCAAGTAACCGCCCGGTGTCGCAGCCCAAGCGTGCGCCGGACTTTCAAGGACCATTGAATGGTCCATAAGGAGAAGTCGGAGGCGCAGCCGCGTCTGCTCCCGCATGGACGGGTGCCCACCGGCCGGCATGGCGGCGGGAAATCCCTTCCGCCGACCCCATCCCGGGGGTGAAGCCCCAATGGCCAACCCCCTTTCCGTCGGTGAGTGTGATTTAATTATTGTCGGCGCACCCAGTGCCGGCAGAACCCGAAGCACCCAATGACTAAGACCCCCGCCAAGAACCACCCCCTGCTCCATACCGCGAAAATCAAGGTCCGAATGCACCAACTCATCGAACACTTGCGCACGGATGTGGCCAAGATCACGGAGCCGAAGGCCCAAGCGCTCTTCGAGACTTCAGCGGAGGTGCTCATCGGGCTCGTGAAAGCCTTCGACGATTACGAGAAGAAAAGCGAGGCGGCCTGGCAAACCGAGCCCAAAGCCTCGCCCGCGCCGAAGAAACCCAGTCGAACCAAGAAAGGCTGAAGTGAGTGGCGCCCCATAGCCGGCGCGGGAGCCGGCAATCCCCAAACACCGGCCGATGAACCACCCGGGCGTTTTGGTGCTGGGCGACTTGAGCGATTCGGACCGCCAACGGGCGGAGATGAAACCGAAGTTTGTCCTGCGCTGCGGCGGACGTTACCGCCGACCGATGCGCAAGGCCAGTGACGACCTGCTTCCGATGCACCGGCACCGCACAGCTTCGAACTGACCAAGTTTGCGTGTGAACTCACGGGCGGCATTATCCAGGACGTGGTCAGACCGGGGGCTGCCAGGAATTGGGGGCAGATTTCACCGCCGACCACCCCGGTCTCGCGCTGCTTCACTGCCCCATGCAACTGCACTCGGATATTGGTTTTATCGGGCTATTTGACTGTGTCTGAGTCGGTTGCCCCACCGCGCCCCCTGGCCCCCCAACCATCGCCGACCAGACCGCGGGACGATGCCCGGTGCGCCGACCTGCCAATGGACAGTCGGTTCCAATCGGGCTAAGGTCTGGACCATGGCCCAACGTTTGTTTTATCCCCGCTGCGGAACCCAAGGATTATGAAGCTATCAAACCGTTTGCGAGCGAAGGGCTTGGGCGGCGCGCTGCTCGTGGGAACATTAGCGCTATGGGCGGTCGCGCGCGAAGTGCCGTCGGCCAACGTCTTGGTCATCACGTCCATTGCGGCGCAAGGGAGCAATGTGGTGGTGACCGCCAACCTCCCGCCCGGACTGGAGCAGGTTGCCCTGGATACCCGCGCCAGGCTGGAAGGTCCTTGGACGGAGGCGGGAGTGTTGAGCGCCCCAGTGGGCGGCGGGTCGTTGACGTTTTCGCTGCCCAAGCCCGGGGCGATGCAGTTCTTGCGATTGCGGGCCAAATCCCTGGCCGTGACTCCGCTGTTGACCAGCGGGGAAGCGGATTATGTGGTGATCCCGTCACTGGCCAACACCGCCACGACCGAGGCGGTGCTGCATTTCCAGGGCACCATTGATGGCTCCGACAAAATCACCATTAGCCATGACGGGGCCCTTTGGGAGCATGTCAACTGGGATTGGCCGGTGGAAAAGGTGACGGTGAACGGGGTGGCCTGGAATCCCCGGGAAAAGAACTATTTGACCAGCGTCGGCGTCACGAAATTCCTGCCCGACAATTTCTCGCTGGCCGCGGTGGATTTGGAGAAAATCGAGACGCGCAGCATCGTCGCCCTGGAGCGGGCGGACAATGCCTTGGTGGTCTATATCGACGACCTGCCCAATGGACCGGGTGAGTATGATTTCAAGGTTCGCTTTTTTCCGGCCAAACCAAAACCCGCGGCGCCGAGCTCGCTTTCGACGAAAGCGAGCTTGAAACTTTCCGCGACGATTGATGGCGGCGATTGTTTCATCATCACGCACACCGAGGCCACCTGGGTGAAGCTGGCCGGGGGGCGGCAGAATCCAACCAATATCAGAATCAACGACCGCGCATGGAATCCGGCGGAAACGGGCGGGTTGAAAAATGACGGCGCCACGGCGTTTTTGCCGGCCACGGTGGATTTCTCGACCGCCAAAATCGTGAGCCGCAAAGGCCGCGACCTCGCCACCATGTGGTTGGAGGACGATTCACTCCATGTCCGCTTCGCCGATAATCCCAACGGCACCGACGATTACGAAATCGAAATTGCTTTTGGGCAGTGACCTCGATTGGGTAACGGCGCGGGCGAACCCATTTTCCCGTCCGCAATCACCTTCCCCGGCCGGGGCGTTGACCCCGGCCGGTTGGTGATTGGCTCGTCCGAGGCGGCGCCGGTTAACCCGGCCCGCCGGACTCAGGGATTGACGACGAGGCGGAAGAACTGATTTCCGCCCGGCGTCGGGGTGACGCTGTAGGGCGGCACGGCGGCGCGATTGGTGGTCCAGGAACCGGTGAGGGTCGGGGCTTGGAGGAGGACGACGGAGCCGGGCACCCAGTCGAGGATGAGGCCGTCGGCGGCCGGGGACACGCTGATGGTGTTCGGGGTGACGATGATGGCTGCGGTCGTCGCGGTGACCCCGTTGACCGTGGCGCTGATGGTGGCGGAGCCGACGCCGACGGCGGTAAGGTTGCCGTTGGCGTCCACCTTGACGACGGCCGGGTCGCTGCTCTGCCAGAGGTTGACGGCGCCGGTGAGGTTGACGCCGGCGACTTGGAGGAAGCCGCCGGTGACGGCGGCGGCTTGGACTTGGCCGAGCACCATGGCGGAGGCGGCGGTGACGGCGAGGGATTGGGGCGTGACATTGGTCACGATGACGGAGGGGCCGGCGGCGGCGCTGGCGGCGATGTAGGCGGGGGTGACGGCGCCGTTCCAAATGCGGAACTCATAGACCGTGCCGCTGAACTGGGGATCGCCATAGATATCGTTGCCGATCGCGTTGACCGTGGTGCCGTCGAGCCCACCGATGGTCCCGGGGCAGTAGCCGGTGCCAGGGAAGCTGCGGGTGGCGAGGAGAACGCCGTTATTGTAGAGGTTCGCGGTGGCGGAGGAGTTGTTGTAGGTCACCGTGACATATTGTTCCACGTTGGTGGGGAAGGAGTAAGTGGTTTGCAGGTCGAGTTCCCCGCCCGCGGGCGTGAAGGCCACTTCCATGAGATTGTTGTTGTTGGCGGGGTAGGGGATCAACGCGAAGTTCTGCGACGGGTCGTTGGCGAAGTCCCACACTTCCGCCCAAGGGTTTTGCGAGTTCTGCGTGAACCAGCATTCGACGGTGAGGGAAGTCGTGGGGGTGAGGATGCCGGCGGGGAGGGAGACATAGCCGGCCACGCCGCTGCCCCCGGTGGGATTGCCGGGCAAATACAGGCCGTTGGCGATGGTGGCGGGGTCACCAGTGGTGGGGTCCACGAGCGTGCCGTCCTGGCCGCCGACGGAGTCGGTGGCGTCGCTGACGAAACTGTAGCGGTTTTGGAGGTATTGTGGGCTAACGGTGATGGGGCCGCTGGTGCTGGTGATGCCGGCGACGGTGGCGCTGACAGTGGCGGTACCGACGCCGACCCCGGTGATCAAGCCGCTGCTGCTAACTGTAAGAACGGCGGGATTGGAGCTGATCCAATTGGTGGCCGCCAGCATATTGATTCCGGTTTGGCCCACGATCATGACGTCGGCCTGCTCGGTGCCGGTCAGGACGATGGCCGGGCCTGCGGTCAGGATGACGGAGCTGGGCATGGTGGTGAAGCTCAAGGTGGCACCCTTGACGATCCGGCCCGCATTGGACGCCAGCACGGCGTAGTAGTAGGTGGTGCCGGGCGTCAATCCCGTCAGGAGCGTGCTCACGCTCCGCCCGCCGGCGGCCGCCGCCAAAACTCCAACCGGGACGGTATGGCCCAGGCCGGGGTTCGTTCCCCACGCAAAGCTGACGGCCGTCGCCAACACCGGGGCGTCCACCGTGCCGTTCAACGTCGCCGTGTTGGTCGCCACGCTGGTCGCCGCCAGCGTGGTGGCGGTCAGCGGCGGCGCGACGGCCGTCACGAAGCCCGCCGGACCGCCCAGCGCGGTGCCGTTGGCATTCTCCACCACGGCTTGGTAATAAACGGCCGTCCCGGCCGCCAATCCCGCCACCGGCAAACCGACCGCCACATTCACCCCCCCGGCCGCGATCACGTTGGTGGCGGAATAATGACCATACCCGGCGGTCGGCCCGTACTCAAAATACACTTTGGCGCTTTGCGCCCCCGGGGTGACCATGGCGTTCAATTGCGCCGACGTGACATCCACCGCCGTGGCCTCAAGCGTCGTCACGATGGGGTTCGCAAATGTGCCGGCAACCGTCAGGGTGAAATTTTGCGAGCAGGAAACGCCGCCAATTGAGGCCGTGACCCGGATGCCCGCCACGCCGGCGTTTTGCGGCTCGACCTGGAGGCTGCGCACCGCGCCGGTGCCGCCGAAGCCCAGGTTGGCGGAGGGCACCACCAATTCGTTGGCCGAGGTGGCGGTCAGTCGCAAGTCCGCTCCGGTCCCCACGACTTGGAAACTGAGCTGGTTGGTGCCCACGATCATTTGATCCGCCAAGCCCGACACGAAAGGCGGGGAGGGATGGAACACGAAACTGTTGCCGGGGGCGGTGGCGGCGGTGCCGCCATTGGTGGCGGCACTCGTCAGATCGTAGAGCGAATCGGGATTGTTCAGATACGAATTGGTCATTGCCACCCCCACCGCGTTGCCATCGCCCACTTGGTAAATGGCCCCGCCATCAAACGCCAAGTTATTGGCGAGGGTGACCGTGTCCATCCAGATGTTGCCGAGGTTGTAGATCGCGCCACCCAACCCGGGGAGTTGGCTGGTGCCGAGGGCCACGTTGCCGTCGAGGGTGACATTTTCCAGCGTGAGCGATCCCTCGTTGTAGATCGCACCGCCCAGCCCCGCGCCAAAGACGCCCGGCGCGGCCACGCCGCCGGTCAACCGGACCCCGCGCAAGGTCAGACTGCCGCTGGGGGTGATATAAAAGAGACGGGCAGGGGTGGCCGAATTCATGACCAGGGTGGCATCGGGCAAACCGCTGCCATCAATGGTGATCCGCTCGGAAATCACAAACGCCGCGGGACCCACCGGCGTCTCCACCACGGAGGTGAACGCCAGCCGGGAGTTGTCGGCGACCCCGCTGGCGTAGTTGTCCAACAGGGCAAGGTCCCAACCGGTGTCGCGGTAGAATTGGTTCGCGAAATTCAGCGCGCCCCGCAACGTGCCCAGCGAGCCGTCATCCGCGTTCGAGGTGATGTATGACGAGTAATTATTGGCGTTAACCAACGTGAGGTTGACCGTTCCGGATGCCATCCCGTGCCCGTTGGAGATTGTGTAAGTGAAGCTGTCGGCGGGCGTATCGTTGCCCGTGTTCTGGTAAACCACGTTGGTTCCGGAGATGGTAACCAAACCTTCCCCCGCAGCGCCCACGCTTACAATGCTCAACGGCGCGTTCGTGCCGTCCAGATTAAAATCATTCGCCAAGACCGGGATGACCACGGAGCCAAACTCCGGCACCGCCGCCTGATCGGTCACCGCCCGGGGCGCATTGGCCGCCGCCGGGTCCACCGCCACCGTAAATACCTCCGTGTAGGCCCGTCCGCCATTCGTGAGGGTGATCGTGACCGGGGCGGGATCCCGGGGCGCGGCATCCGCCAGCGTCAGCGCGAGCCGCCGGGTGGAGCCGACGCCATTGATTTGCACCGTGGCGGCGTCCCCCCAAGGGTGGGCGGGGGTAACGCGGAATTGGAAGCGGTTCGGGTCATAGTCCACCGGGAAAGGGATGGTCACATTGTCCCGGACCGCGAAAGCGGCGGGCAAGGGGCCAAACCAGGGGGCGGTGGGATGCTCCGCGGTGAGCAGCATGGCGGTGATGGTGGCGGTTCCGCCATTCGCATTGGTGGAATAGAAGTCATGCGCCGCGCCATGACCGGACAGGAACGCGTTGGAGACCACCAGGGTCGCGGCCGCGCCATCGCCCAACTGGTAAATGCCCCCCGCCAGGTCCGCCAGATTACCGGCCAGCGTGGCGTTGGTCAGGGTGACGGATCCATTGCGATTATAGATGGCACCGCCCAAACCGGCGCCCGCCTGCGGGCTTCGGGCCGAATTGTTGGTAAGCACCACGTCCACAAGCTCCAGCGAGCCTTCGTTGTAGATCCCGCCGCCGGTGCGCGCCGCGCCACCCGTAACAATGCAATTCTCCAGGTGCAGCCGCGCCCCCGGGGCGATCTGGAACAACCGCATCGGCGGGGCGGCAGGATCGGCGGTCAGCACCAGCGGAGGCCCCGTTTGGGCCGCCGCCGACGGCAAAGGTGAGAGGCTGATATCGGCCGCGATCAACAAGGCCGACGGATCCCCGTCCGGCGTGTTGGTTTGGGCACCGACGACCACCAAGGGGGAGGAGGCGGGCGGGAGCGCGGTGTTGATCCGCCAATCGAGCGCCACGCCGGCGGAGTTGGCCAAGGCCACCGCCGCCGAGATGTCGGCGGCCGGAACAAACAAGCCGCCCACGCCATCCGCAAACACATTGGTCAGCCCCGCAACGATCGGGAGGGCAGCCGGACTGCCATAATCGCCGACGACAATGCGCCGCTCCACGCCGATGACGAAGACGGCCACCAAGGCGCCGGCAAAGCGATTGGTCACCGTGACGTCAAACTGCTGACTGAGTCCCGCGGCGGCCGGCGTCAGCGTAATGGAACCACGGGTGAAAGTGGCCTGGCCGGCCCCCGCCGGCACGACGCCCGCGACGCCCAACGGGTCGCCGGCGGGGTCCATGGCAAATTGATCAATCCCGATGGTGACCGGCACCCCGATGAAGCCCGCCGCCTGGACCGTGGTCAACAGCGGAGCATGATAGGAATCGGAACCCGGAATAATGGTAATGTCCGCCGTGCCGGTTACCCCCAGACCGTCGGCCGCCGAAAACGTGAAATGATCATCGCCCGGTGTGTTCGGTAATGGTGTGTAGGTGACGAGAGGAAGGTTCGTCGCGGTGATGACGCCGTTGGTCGGGCCGTTGACGATCGCATAGGTGAGCGGCAGGCCGTTGGGATTTGTGGCCTGCAACGTAATCGTAATGGGATTGCCGTAGTTGGTGTAAACCGCCGCGGAGGCGGTCGGCCCCTGGGGGGAGACCACGAATTGCACCCGGGCCGGGGCCGAGAAAACGCCGGACTCCCATACTTCGAATTGCAACGAGTCATTCCCCAGGAATCCCGCCGCTGGGGTGTAGGTGAAGTCCGCGGATGTTCTTTCCGTGAGCGTGCCGTGAATCGGGAATCCCACAAGGAAGTAACCCAAAGGCAGGTTCGTCAGACCACCACTATCGTATCCGGCCAGGGTGAAATCAACCGGGGTGCCCGCCGTGGTGAAAACGGTCTGCGACTGCCCCACCGGGTTCGGCGGCGGGTTTACCGTGATCGTAATGGAGGCGGGCGATGAATCAAAAGTGCCGTTGTTGGCCACGAAAGTGAACGTGTCGGTGCCAAAGAAGCCGGGGTCCGGGCGGTAAGTCGTGAGAAACGTCCGGAGGCTGGGCAACGCCGCAAAATCGGCGATCACCACGCCATGGGCCGGGGGCGTCACGAGCCGATAGGAAAGTGGGGCGAAATCCCAATCATTGGCAATAAGCGGAATCTGGATCTCGGTGTTGGCCATGGTCGAGTAACTGCGCGAAGCGGCCACCGGAGGTTGCACCACATGCTGGACGGTAATGATGACGACGGCCACGCGGCTGGTCAGCCCGTTGTCCACGGCCACATAATCAAAGGCGACGCCGCCATGGAAGTTGGTGGGCGGCCGATACGTGAGGTGCGGGCCGCTGCCGACCAGGTCGCCGTAGGCGGGCGGGTCGATGATTTGGTAGGTCAGCGAATGATCGGCGGCGAACGGCGCCGCCGCCAGCACGAAATCCAAAGGCGCGTTTTCCAATCCGGTCAGGTGCTGATCGGGCGCGGTGGGCGGCTGGTTCACGAACGCCACGGCGAGGGAGACGGTGGCCACGGCCGAGGTCAGCACGCCGTCGCTCACCTGGAACGTGAAGGCGTCCGGCCCCGAGTAATTCGGGTTGGGCCGATACACCAGATGCGGCGCTGTTCCCGTCAGCCCGCCATGCGCGGGGCCCTGGACCACCGAATAACTCACCGCGGACGTGCCCGCGAGCGTGACGGCCGCGGAGAGGTTTTCGAGCACGTTGACACTCTGCGCCAGGGCGACGGGCACCGGCAGGACGGCAATTGTCAGATTGGTTTCGCTGTAAGCGCCCCCTGCGTCATAGGCCGACGGAGCGTCCGTGGCACGCACCCGCACGACGCGGGTCAGGCCCGCGGAGGCGTCCAACGGCCCCGCCGTCACGAGAACGTTCCCCTGAATCGCAAAGGCGGCGTTGTCCGGCGCGCCCGGGCCGGTGACCAGACTGAAAACGAATTGGGTATGCGCCGGATCGGGATCAATGGCGGACAACCGTCCGACCACGGTGCCGGCGGATTGCGCCTCATAAACCGAGGCGGCGTCCAAGGTGATCGCCATGGGCGTGTGATCCAAGTTGGTGATGGTGATCAACACCGTTCCCGTGGCGGAACTGTGCGTCGCGAGATTGTCGGCCACGTAACTGAACGCGTCCGTGCGTGTGGCGCCGCCGTCATGCTGATAGACGAAGGTGCCATCGGCATGGAGTTGCAGCAAACCGTGCAACGGCGCCGCCGCCAGCGTTGCGACCAGCGGGCCGCCGTCCGGATTAAGATCATTGGCCAGCACCGAAGCCGCCCCGTTGGTGAGGAAGGAAGCCGGGTCGCCCTGCCCCACGAGCAGGTAATCATTCACCGCCGCCACCGGATGGATCACCGGCAGCACGGAGATTTGGAAATTGAGCGGCGGGTTCACCAACCCGTCGGCAGTGGCCCCCAGCCAGGTAAACAAATCGCGTCCCCGGTAGCCTGCCGCGCCTTGGTAGGAGAGCGCGGACAACTGGTCGGCGGGCACGACTTGATTCACGACGACGGGAGTGCCGGATAGATACAGGGTTCCGTGCCCGGGCAGGGACGAAATGGTCACTGCCGTCAAAGCGCCGGTGGCCACGGAGGCGAATTCGGCGCTGAAGGCCGACCCGAAGTTCGTCAGGCGCGTATCCTGGGGGCCGGTCAGTTGCGGGGATTGGAAGGCGATCGCCACCTGGCCCGCCGGAGTAATGATCGCCAGATCCAGCGCGCCATCGCCATCCAAATCACCCAACGAAATGAAGTTGGCGGAGCCGAGGCTGCTCTGGCCGGGCAACCCCTGAAAGCCGCCCGCCGCATTAATGTTTGGCGTCAACTGCTGGCTCCGGGTTTGATAGATGACATCGGCCCGGTGATCGCCATTCAAATCGCCAACCGCCATCGTGTCATGGCTCGAGCCATCCGCCGCGTTCTCGGCCGCTCCGATAAAACGAAAGGCGCCGGCGCCGAGGCCGGTGTAAGTATCCACATAGCCTTGGTTGCCGGAATGGTCGGATCCCATGATCAAATCCGGTCTGCCATCGTTATTGATGTCCGCGACCAAAACCCGGTTGTAGCCGGCAAAGAACGGGTTTTCCGGACCCGGGGTGAACGCCGTCCCCCCTTGATTGGACCAAAGCCCGCCCCTCCCGGTGGCCGCATGGGTGACCACCGCGTCCAAATAGCCGTTCCCATCAAAATCGCCCAAGGCGACGCTGGTCCCGTTGGCATCCGCCGGATGAATCCCGGAATCCACAAAATGGCCGGCGCCATCATTGAGCCAAACCTGATCGCCGTCCGGGAAAACGAGGAACAGATCCAGAAAACCATCGTTGTTCAAATCCCCCAGGGCGAGATCGGTCACCGCGGTTGGCGGGTAATTGGTCGCGAGGCTAAAAATCCCGGTGCCCGTGTTGGTCCAGACCTCGAGACTGCCATTGCGGAGGACCAGGGCATCCAGTCGACCCCATCCGCGGGTATCCGCCAAAACGATCTTGCCCGCCGCCGAAGCGCCCAGGAGACCGCCGGCATTCGCAAAATTTCCGGCGCCATCATTTGTCAAGATCAGTCCTCCGGCGGCGGTCGAAACCAACAGGTCCAGCGAACCATCGCCGTTGAGATCCCCGATCGCCAGCGTGTTCGCGCCGCTCAGGCCCGCAAGATTCAAAGTTTGGGGCGGGGTCAACGTGCCCGTCCAGTGGTTCACATCATTGACCAACTGCCAGCCAAACGGCTGGGCGGAGGCGCCCCCCGCGGATTTCAGGCGCGAATTGACCGTGACGAAAATGGGTTCACCCGCGTGGAACGGACGCTCCGGTTGCGCGTAGAGGACTCCGTCGCTGACGGAAAAGGCGACCGTGGACCGGCCGGACTGCAGGCCGTAGAGGGTGACGCTTTGATCCCCCGCGGAAGCGGGATCGACCCCGCCGGGCAGGGACAGGGTGAGCCAATTGGACGAAGCGGAAAGGACCCCGCCGGGCCCATTGCCGAGGCCCGCGGTGGCGAGATAGAATGAATACACGGCGGCCTGCGAATAAATGGAGCAACCGGCCGGCGTGGTGGCGGCCAGGCGGTACGCGTTGCCACTGAGCGCCGGCGCCCCCGCCACTTGGAGCGTGGCCGAGGTCACCCCGGAATACGGCGCGGCGGCCACGAGATTCGAGAACGCGCCGCCACCAACACTGACCTGCCACTGATAAGTCGCACCGGCGGGGGTGGCCACCGCCGCGGCGAAGGCGACGGATTGGCCCAAGCTGCCCGCGGCATTGGTGGGTTGCATTACGAACGTGAATGGAGCGAACTGAGGCGCGTAAGCGCCCGGCGTGAGCGTCCCATTGAACAGGCGCGGCCGGCCCTCCAGATCGGTGGCGGAGCCAACGGCCGCGGTGGCGTCGCCGGCGGCGACCAACGGCGAGCAGGGGCCGAGATGAAAGTCGCCATTGGTGGTGGGCGCGGCCGCCGGGTCGATGGCCTGCAGGAATCCCGGGTCGATGAGCCCGTCGAAGCCGGAGGGGAGATTGTTCCAGAGGATACAATTGAAAAGTTTCTCCGCCCCCTGCTCGCAGTAGATCGCGTAAGCGCCATTGCCCGTCAAGGTGCAATTCCGCAGGGTGGTGCCCCCGTAGTAGTCATGAATGGCTCCCCCCGATTGCGCCAGATTGCCGCTGAAGAGGCAGTCTTCAATCGTGGCCGGGAACAGGGAGCCCAACGCCACCGCGCCGCCGAACGTCAAATTGGTCGCCCCGTTGCCCCGGAAAGCGTCGCGTTGCAGCAGCAACGCCCCGCCGGACCGGAAGCTCCAGGAGACTCCCTGAAGATTGCCGGTGAAGGCGCAGTCTTGAATAGTCAGACTGCCCCCCAGGAGCGCGGCGCCCAAGTTGTTCTGCGCGAAGCCACTGGCTTGAACGGAAAGCGTGCCGCCCCCGCAGACAACGCCCGCCCCCCCGTCGTGAAACCGCCCGCGCCAGACCTGCGCGGCGGCCCCTTGATTCACCTGAATTCCGGTGTTGGCGGCAAACTCACAACCTTCGGCATTGGCGCTGCCGGCGATCAAGTCCAAGCCGATGAAATCACCGTGGAAGGCGCAGTTCGTGAGCGAAACGGCGGAGCCATCCGCATTCCACACGCCGTAATGACAATTGGTGAACGTGCAATTCACCAGCGTGATGCCCGAGGCGCCGAACTCGGCGGCGACCCCGGCGCCAGCATTGGCGATCGTCAGCCCGTCCAGCCCCCCGGCGGCGGAGGTCGGGTCAAACACGAAGACGGCCGCCGTCCCCGAGAATTCAGGCTGGGCGGGGGGACTGACGGGCGCGGTCAAGGGTTGCACCCACGTGGGATGCGCCGCCCCATCACGCTGGGCCAGGCTCGTTTCGTTCCCGGCAAACCCGCCATAAATCACCACATTGGCGGGCACCAAATACCCCGAGGACCAATCATGAACGGCGTCGGTGGCCGCCGCGTAAACACCCGCCGCGACCCATACCGCCGCACTGTTGGTGTCCAGGGGTGCCGCCAGGGCCCGGCCGATGGTTTGAAAGGCCTGCGACCAGCTCCGCCCGGAATTCTGATCACTCCCGGTCGCGCCATTGACGTAATACCGCGAAGGAACCACGGACAGCGGGACGGCGGTGGAATATCCCACACAACCGCCGCCGGCGGTGATCCGGCAGCGGATCAAAGCGCCATCATAATCCGCCACGGCCTGGGTCACGGCAAGCGTCGGCGTATCCGCGCCGCTGAAGCCCGCGACCCCGAGCAACGAATTGGTGCCCGCCTGCCACTCATACGCCAGCGAGTCCCCGGTCGCGACCACCGAAAAGGAATTGCCGGCCGCCCCATTCCGATAGCGCAGCGGCACCGGTTGGGTGGTGATCACCAGCGGCGTCGCGGAAACCAGGCCCGATTCGTAAGCGCCCAGGCCGATCGTGCCCCCCAGCACACGGGGTTGCCCGGCGAGATCCACGGACAGCGTCGCCACCACGGAAGCGTCCCCGGCACCCAACACCGGGGAGCAACCGCCGAGCCGGTAATCCCCGCCGACAACCGGCGCCAGGGCGGCGGGCAAGGCGCCGAGGAAGATGGGATCATTACCGACGACGCCGGGGCCAGAGAAGGTCGCGAGACCCTCAATCGTCGAATTGGCGAAGACATACCGGCCCCCGTTTGCGCCCGCGGCTTGTTGCGATTCCAAAGCGGTCCCGCCGAAGCGGTTGCCCCAAAGAATCGAATTCGTGATGAAGCAGCAGCTCGTCGGCGGGTTGAGGTCGTCGGAAATGGCGATGCCCCCGGTGTTTCCCGCGACCGTGCAATTGAGCAGGACCGGTGAGCAGTCGGCGACATAGATGCCCCCGCTGGCGAACGAATACGACGCCACGTTCGTCGTGGAACTGTTCCCCGTGATCAAAACGTTCTGCAGTTGCGGCTTGCTCGCAAAGATATAGAGACCACCGCCATCCGCCGCGGAGGAATTACTTTGAAATAAACAGTTGCGGAATAAGGCGTCCGAACCATTAATCACCAAGGCGCCGCCGCCGCCGCCCGGGGAGGTATTCCCAAGAAGTCGGCAGTTGGACACCGTGGCGGGCGCGTTGTACAAACTCAATCCCGAGTTCCCGCAATTCGAGATCGTCAAATTGTTCAAGGTCGGATTGGCGGCCCTCACAGCGATACCCGTCAAGCCCGGGCCGCCCAGGATGGTGCAGCCATCCAGCACCATGCCGGTGCCGTAACTGATAGCCACCACGCTGAGGTTAGGGGAGCTATTCCGGGAGGTTAGAATCGTGGGATGGGCATTGACATCGCGAGTGTTCCAATCGCCACCTCCGGCGGGGAAGCCACCGTAAACCGCAGTCCAGGCCGGAATGCCAAAGTTGCCGGCTGTCGGTGAATAGGTGCCCTGCGCCACCCAAACCTCCGAACGACACCCGGTCACGAGGTTCAATCCGTCCTCCAAGCGGTTGAGCGCGTGGCTCCAACTGTTCCCATCGCCGCCCGCCGGCGCCGCCGCATCCACGTAAATCACCTGCGGTGGCGTCACGGTCAAGGTTGCCGCCGCGGTCGTGAAAGCTTGCCCCACCAAAGTCACGCGCCACTGCCAGCCGTTGAGTTGGGTGGACACCCCGTCAAGGGACAGGGAGGAGGAGGTACCGAATTGGCTGATGGCGGCCACGGCCCCATTCGTCACCGCTCCGGCGGCGAGGTTGACCCAACCACCGCCCGCATTGTATTGCCACTGGAAGGTATCCGGCGCGGCGGACGCGATTTCAAATACCGCCGTTTGCGCCCCGCAAACCGTCAGGGATTGCGGCGAGACGAACAGCGAAACGGGGTTCGGCGCCAACCCGGATTCATAAGCGCCGAGATCCAGCCGGCCATTTTGCAAGCGGGCGCCACCGGCGAGGTCGGTCTCGCCCGGGGCGACCATGTCGGGATCCGCGGCGGATCCCGCGCCAATCGCAGGCGACCGCGCGGACAAGGTGTAATCACCGCCCGCGGAATTGTTAAACAACGGATCGACGACCTGCAGGCCCGGGCCGGTCAACGGGTACTTATCGACCTGCACAATGTCCTGGGCTAGGTTTACCATCGAGCCGGTGGAAATATAGATTTCCGGCGTCCCCACCCCGTAGTAGCCGTCCGTCACGATGTTCTGGAAGAAAATGGAGTTATTGATTTGGCAAACCCCGCCGGCGTCGTAAACGGCCCCGCCCGCGACCCCCGCCGTGTTGTCGGCCAGGGTGGAATTGAAAATCAGCAAACCGGCGCCGGAATTATTGTAGATCGCACCGCCCTGTTGGGCGGTGTTGTGGTCGAGCAAGCAATCGCGCAGTGTGAGTGTGCCGCTGCGATTGTAAACGGCCGCCCCCGCCGCGCCGGTGTTCGCCGACAAACGGCACGCCGCCAACAGCACCGTGCCCCCAAGGTTGTAGATCGCCCCGGAAGCGTTGCCGAAAAACCCGCATCCCATGATGGCCGCCCCGCCGCCCCCCACCAACAACCCGCCGCCCTGGTAGCCAGCCACGAAGCAGTTGGTCATCGCCAGTTGGCAGTTGCTCAACGCAATGCCGATCGCGGACGGCAGCGCGGGTGAGTTGGTGAACCTGCATTGGAGGACCACCGGGGTTGAGTTCTCGAGATCCAACGCCCTTCCGCCGATGCTGGAGAACACACAATTCGACACCGCGGGACTCGCGTTCGAGGCGGAAAGGGCGGTGCCGCTGAGATTCTGAAACCCGCAGTTCTGAATGGCGACGGAGCTTTGATACAGAGCGACCCCCTGTGTGGCGTTCGCGATTTGCAACCCATCCAGCACTGTGAGCGGCCCGGACGGCACCAGCGCGCGCACGGTCAGGAGCGCATTGGAATGACCTCCGGCGGCCGTGATGATGGTGGGATGATTGGAGGGATCGCGATTCACCAAGCCACCGCCGGCGGTAAAGCCGCCCGCCACGCGGACGCCCGGAGGAACAATATAGCCGCCACCGGCGTCATAGGTTCCTTCCGCCACCAAGATATCGACGCTTTGGCAGGGGCTTTGTGCGGCGTCCAGCAGCGCGGGCGCCAGATCCCGGTAGGCGCCGTCCCAGGAACGGCCATCACCGCCGGGAGTCGCGGTCGCGTTGACATACAGCACCGGGGCGGGAACCGTGACCGTGGTGACTGCCGTGGTGTAAGCCAGGCCGGCGTAAACCGCCTGGATTTGCAGCGGTAGCAGATTGGTGCTGAAGCCGGACAATCCCAGGGTGGAAACCCCGCCCGAAGAACGCAGGTCCACGGCGGCGCCAAAGAGCCACGGGCCGGCGGTGAAATCTGTCCAACCACCGCCCCGGTTGTATTGCCAGATGATGCTGTAGGAAGCCAAGCCGCTGGCTTGGAAGATGGCGGTGCTCCCGCCGGGACAAACCACCGCGGGCACGGGCGGAGGGCCGGCGTAAAGGGTGTTGCTCCCGCCGGAGGCGGATTCATACGCGCCCAGATCCACCACGGAATTTTGCACGCGCGGGTTGCCGGCGCGGTCCGTCTCGTTGCCGAGGAGGAAGGCATTGGCTCCGGCGTTGATGGCGGGGGAGTTGGCGGACAGGGCATAACCAGCAGCGAAAAACGGGTTGAAATTCAACACGCTGCCGTCCGCGGGCGAGGATTGGAATTCGACGATGTCGTTGGTCACATTCAAATTCCCCTGGGCCGCGTAGAGGTTGGCGGGCAAGGTATTGCTGAGCGACAGGCTGGTGACATTGTTGTCCCAGAAAATCGAGTTCAGGATGGTGGCTGAACCACCGGATTGGCCCAGGCCGCCGGCATAAGTCCCGCCGGTATTGTTCGCGACGGTGCAATTCACCAGGGTGACGTTGCCGCCGGCATTGAAAATCGCCCCGCCTTGCAGCGTGGACAGATTGGCGGTGAACAGGCAATTCCGGGCGGTCAGTACTCCGTTCGTCAGGTAAATGGCCCCGCCATTGGCCGCCGCATTATTCGAGAAGCTGCAGGCCAGGAGCGAAATCAGGGAATTCGTGGCGTTGATGGCCGCGCCGTTGCCTGATGCCAGATTGCCCGAAAAGACGCAATTGGTGATGATCAGGCCAGCGGCAACGTCTTGCGCCAGGAGAGCGGTCTGACCGGCGCCGGAAAGAACGAGGTTCCGCAGGGTGGGCGCCGCGTTGGAGACAATCACCCCGTATTGGCCGCCGCCGTCGATCGTAAAGCCGTCGATGAGGCAGTCATTGGTCGCGCCCGAGGTGACGAGTATCACATTGCTCGTCCCCGTGAGAATCGTGGGATAGGCCGCCCAGTTCCGGGGCCCGCCACCCGCGGGGAAGCCGCCATAAATCGCGAGGTGCGGCGCCACCACGAAATTGGAAAGGGAGTAATAGTTCCCCTGCGCCACCAGAATATTTGCCCGGCAGGAAATTTGCGCGTCTTGGCCCAAGGCGAGGCCAAGGTCCTGGTAGGCCGTGTCCCACGAACTGCCATCACCACCCGGCGCGGCCGATTGGTCCACGTAAAGGGTGGGCGCGGCCGGTACCGTCAAGACGGCTACCGCGGTGGTGTAGGATTGCGCGTCGTAAATGACCTGCACCTGCAAACCGTTGAGGTTCGTTGTGACCCCCGCCAGCGTCAGGGTCGAAACCCCGTTGAGCGTGGTCACGGTGGCCGGGACGTCGCCAATGGCTACGCCGTTGGTCACATTGGTCCAGCCCGCGCCGAAGCCATACTGCCATTGGAAACTGTAGAAGGGCAGGCCGGTGGCTTGAAAGGAAGCGACGGAACCGGGGCATGCGCTGAGCGAAGCGGGCGGCGCGCCATGCACGGGCGCGGTGGATCCATTATAGGGCGATTCATAAGCCCCGATATCCACCACCGACTGCTGGAGTCGGGGATTGCCGGCCAGATCAACTTCCCCTGGCAGGACCGCGGAATTTAGTCCAGCGTTGATGGCCGGCGATGCCGTCGACAGCGTGCCGTCGGCATTCAAGAGCGGGTCATAATTGGCAAAGGGGCCGCCCGCACCATTTTGCACCAGGTTTTTGGCGCCGGACGGACTTCCCCCCGAATAGGAGATTTGCGGGCCGGGATTCCCCCACACGATGCTGTTTTGGAGGGCCAAGTAATTGCCAAAGGTAAAGGCCTCAATGGCGGCACCGTTGCCAAAGGTCACAGTGTTGCTGGCGATGGTGCAATTGATGAAGGCGGTGGGATTTGCCGAATTGGCCAGAATCACCCCGCCATCGTGCGTGGTGACGTTCTTCGTGAACAGGCAATCGCGAAAGGTGGTCGGATAGCTCACCGCTGCGGCGGAACCACCCTGGAAAGCGGTGTTGTCGGCAAAGGTGCAACCCGAAAAATTCCAGGAACCGTTGGTGATCGTGTTGGCTATGTTAACGGCGCCCCCATAGTTTAGGTCAGCGCTGCCATTGGTATAAAATCCGCTATTTACGACCGTCAGCGCACCATCATGACCCTGCAGTCCCTGGACATTATTCATCAGAACGCAATTGCTGATCACCATGCCAGGGGTTGGGAATTCCACCTGGATCCCGCCTCCTTGGCCAGCACCCCGGACGATCAGATTTTGCAACGCAGGCCCGGCGTTCGTGATATGGATTCCGGTAAACCCGCCTTGGATGATCAAACCATCTAGAACATTTTCAGCCCCACCGGAATTGATGGTCACCACCGTCCCGGGACTGGCGGTGGTATTCAAAATGGTTGGATGGGCCTGCGAATCGCGGGAAGGTAACGGGCCACCGCCGCTCGGGAATCCGCCATAGATGGCCACCCCGGGCGGCAGGCTGAAGGTCCCCGCCGTGGTATAGGTCCCTTGAGCCATTTCAATGATCGGCGCGCATTCGGTGGATAGCCAGATCGCGTCCAGGACCGCTGACAGGCTCTGATAGGCCTGCGCCCAACTGCTGCCATTGCCGTTGGTGGGCCCCGAGGCATCGACGTAGATAATCGGGGTCGGAATGACCGTGAGCGTGGCAGCAGGCGTGATGTAGGAGGTGCCGCCGAAAAGGGCTCGAACGGACAGGTTGTTGAGATTGGTGCCCACCGCGGTCAGTTGCAACGTCGAGACGCCACCATTCGTCAGGAGAGTCACGCTGGCGCCCAGCCAGGGACCGGCGGTGAAGTTCGTCCATCCGGGGCCGAAACTGTATTGCCACTGGTAGGTGTACGTGGCCAGGCCGCTGGCTTGAAATAGCGCCGGGCTGCCCTGGCAGACGGTGACGGACTGTGGCGGCGGACCGTAGGTCACGCCGTTGGTGCCCAGGTAGGCGGACATTTCGTAAGCGCCGATGTCCACGGTGCCACCCTCGATGCGCGGGTTGCCGGCCAGATCGGTTTCCCCCGCCAGCGTGAAGGCGTTATTGCCGGCATTGATCGCGGCCGAGGTTGCCGGCAGCGTATAGTTGGCATTCAGCGCGGGATCGATGGTGATGAGTCCGTTCGTGTTGAACTGGAGGATGTCATTGGCCAGGGTATAGCCCGGCTGGGAATAGTCGGACAAAATCTGGGAGACCAGTCGATTGGTGGAACTCGTCGCGGTATTTCCCCAGACGATGGAATTCAGGAGCGTAACCGGAGCGACGGAGGAATTTTCAATGCCCCCGCCATAAGTTGAGGTGTTGGTGACAATGGTGCAATTGACAAAGGTGGAGGGTTGCAAATTCCAAATAGCGCCATGACCGCCAACGTTCCGGGCCACGAGACAATCCCGAAAGGTGACGGGTGTTCCCTCCACGAGCACCGCCCCCGCGTTGAGACCGGAATTGCCAACAAAAGCGCAATTCAGGAAGCTGGCCCCAGCCAACAAATGAGCCACGCCCGAATCGGAAGCGTTGGTGTTGTTAATAAACTGACAATTGACGGCCGACACGAAGCCCCCCTGGCTCGCATAAATTCCACTCAGGCAATTGCTGATGACGCACTGGCTCAGGCTGACCCGGCCGCCCGTAATTTGGATGGGGTAGTAACCGCTGCTGCCGGAAAAGGTGACATTGCTGAGGATCGGCGAGGAAAACTGGAAGGCAATGAGGCCGCACTTTGCAAAAATGCAGTTTTGAATGATTGGGCTGCCCCCATCCCGGTTAATCCTGAGCGCGGTGATCGAATTGCTGAAAATTAACCCGTCCAGGATGGTATGCTGGCCAACCGCCTCGGCCGCGAATTGGGTCATAGGCAGGTTCGCGGAAACCGTGAGCACGGTCGGGTGCGTCCCGGGATTGCGGGCGCTCAGCGGGGCGCCATTGGTGAATCCGCCGTCGATTTCCACTCCGGGTGGCAACACCGCGTCCGTCACATCGTAGGTCCCGGCGGCGACCCAAATCGTGTTGCAGAAGGAGGACGCATTAATGGCGGCCGACAGGCTGTTGAAAGCGTCGCTCCAGCTCGATCCGTTGTTGGCGCCGTGCGCCTGGGAATCCACGTACACAATGGTCTGGGGATTGACGGTCAGCGTCACCACCGGCGAAGTGAAGTTAACCGAGCCGGCCGCGATGAACCGGTAAAGGTTGGCATTGAAGTTGGACGGGACGGGATACAACCGCAGGGAGGAACCATTGGGGGCAGGGGTGACCGTATCGAAGGCATCATTGACCACGTTGGTGAAGCCGGTGCCGGCATTGACCTGCCAGGTAATGGCCAGGGCCTGGCCGGACAAGTCGAACACGTGGAAGCTGGTGTCGCCGAAGCGGCAGACCGATTGATCCATCAGGGAATAGTCCAAGTAGGAAGGCAAGGTGGCCAGGCCCGTGAAGGCATAAGCGCCGAGGTCCGCCACTCCGCCATGCAACCGCGGGTTTCCCAAGGGATCCACCGTAGCCGCGGAAATCTCCGCGGTGCCACCAACGCCAACCGCGGGGGATACGGAAGTTAGTTGAAAATTGCCGGCTGCGGGGTTGACGAACACCGGGTCGTAGGCCAACAGCCCCGGACCCGCATCCGAATAGTAATTGAGTCCTTGGACAAGGCAGTTGGCAATCACCGGATTGTCGGGCCCGAGGTACAACTGCGCCTGTTCCGCCGTGCGATTGTTCCGGGTGGTCGTGTTCTGCCAAAGGATGGTGTTGACGAGCCTGACGGAGCCATTGCTGGAAACCGCGCACAGACCGGCCGTCAAGCCGTCGGCCTGATTGTAGGCGATGGTGTCGTTCACCAGGTTCCAGGCCGTGAAATCGCCGTATATCGCGGACGAATCATTCGTGGCCGTGTTCCGGGTGATCTCGGAGTCGTTGAGATTGACCGTGCTGCCGTACGCGGTGAGGACGCCGGAACCGATGTTGCCGGAAATGACGCAGTCCGCCAGGCCGAGTGTCGATTGACTGGCAAGAATGGTCTGGCTGCCGGCGACTTGATTGCTGTTGAAGAGGCAGCCGTTGAATTGCGCCATGGAATTGGTCAGCGTCACTTCGCACCGCCCGCGCCCGTCGCGGAAACGGCAATTCAGGGCCTGGAAATTCGTGGCGGATTGGATGACAAGCGAAGACCCATGGTTGGCGGTAAAGAGGCAGGTATCCAACACGACATCGCCGGCCTGATTGACCAGGACCGCCAGGGCATTGGTTCCGAAAGTGCAATTCCGGATGATGGGCGCGGAATGCGAAATCGTCAGCGCCGGTTGGGTGGACACCGTGCCGTTGGCGGTGAGATAAAAGCCGTCCAGCAGGCCGGCTCCGACGAACGGATTATTCGGCAGACCAATGGCGGAGACGATGGGGCCGTTGGCGGACGACGGCACCAGGTAGGAGACATTGTTCGTCAGATTGCGCTGGCTCCGGGCGGTCTCGTTGCCGCTGAAGCCACCCAGGAGGCTGACGCCATTCTTAAGTTGAATGCCCGGGCCGCTGGCATAGGCGCCCCGGGCCACCCAGATCTCCGTGCAACCACCGGCAACGGCCAGGGCCTCCGGCACCGTTCGGAAGGCGCTTGCCCAGCCCGCCCCGTCGCCGGATGCCGCCACCGCCGCGTTCACATAAATGATGGCCGCGGGCGGATTGAGGAAGATCGTCACGGGGGCCAGGGCCGTCCCGTTGACCACCACTTGGAATTGCCGGCCAACATAACGTTCCGCGTTCAGGATATTCAGGAGGTTGGAGGATCCGGCCTGGACCACTTGGAAATCACCCCCGCCGGCAACCAGGGTGGAGGTGTTGGTGGTGGGCGCATACCACTGGCACAAGTAGTTACTGCCAGCGGGGGCGACCGCGCCGAATTGGATGGCCGCGCCCGAACCTTCGCAAACACCCGCGGCCACCGGGATGCCGAGCAGATTCAAGGGCCCCGCACCCGCACCCGGCAATTCGTAACACCCGGCATCGGGCAAAGTTCCCGCGTAAGCCCGCGCATTGCCGGCCAGATCCAGCGCGGGACTCGCCGCTTGCGGCGCGCTGGCGGAACCGGCGTTAATCCCCGGGGAGGCGGAGATTAAGCGATAATCGCCGGCCGCTTCATTGACAAATAGAGGCGCGTAGGGGAGGTTGTGATTGCCGGCGTAGGCCGCGAGGCCCTGGATGATCGTGTTGTGAATGGCACTGTTGACTTGGTCCAATTGGGCCGCTTCCGTTGCGGCCACACCCGCGAGATGGTTTCCCCAGAAAACTGAATTCCAGATCGCGATGCCGGCTCCGTTGTAAAGGTCGAGGCCGGCGGTGTCTTTTGCTGCGGTGTTGTTGGCGACGGTGCAGTGGGTTACCAACAGATTGGTTCCGGCGAAGCCCACGGCGCCGGCCCCCTGCAGACTGGCGTTGGCGGCGAAGAGACAATTGTCCAGCACGGCGGGGTTGGCGCCGATCGCCAGCGCACCGGGGCCGGCGCCGCCATGATTGCCGGTAAAACTGCAACGCAGGAAGGAAGAATTCGTCCCCGGGGCAAGGTTGACCGCGCCCGCAAGGCCGCCGGCATTGCCATTGAATACGCAGTCTTGCGCCCAAATACCCGCCCCGGCTCCGGTGGTGATCGCCCCGGCGTTCACAGAGTCGCGGTTACCCGTAAAAACACACGACTGCAAAATCGCGCCGGAATTGTCCACCAAAGCGGTTTGCGGCCAGTTGAGGAATTGGCAGTGGTTTAACGTGGGGTTACCGTCGGCGACGAGCACGGCATACGTGCCGCCCGCCACGGGAGTGAACCCGCAGTTCTGAATGGTGGGCGATCCACCGGTAACCACCAGGGCTGGTCCGGGTGATGTTTGCTGCAGCACGAATCCGTCCAAAGCCCCGGGCGGGCTGCCGCCCGGGTTGCCCATCTCCACCGTGGCTCCGCTCAGGGATTGCAGGATGGTCGGATTGGCCTGCCAGTTGCGCTGGGTCAGGTTGGTTTCCGTCCCGGCAAAGCCGCCGTAAACAAATTGTCCCGGCGCCGGGGCAAAGGTGCCGTCGTAGTAGGTCCCGCGCGCCACCCAAATCTGTCCGCAACTGCCGGGCGACCGCTCCAGGGCATCATGCAGGTTTTGAAACGCATCCCGCCAGCTGCTGCCGTCGTTGTTACCGGTGGCCGCGGCGTTCACGAAGAGCAAGCGGTTGGCCGACACGGAAATGCCCACCGCCGGAGTGAGGTACTCGGGGAATGGCGGAGTGCGGCTGGATGGTCCGCCGAGGCACCATAGCCGAAACGAGTATCCGTTGATCGCGCCGGGGGGATTGCTGATGATGAGCTGCGAGGTGTTCAATCCGGAGATGGACGGCGCCGGAAAGAGCCGGTTACCACCCACGGCGCTGTTGGGTTGGGTGTAGGCGGTGTTGCCAAATCGGACCTGGCCGCCGGCGGGGGACATGGCGAGATCCGTGAAGCCATTGCCATCACCGGTGTTCACCTGCCAGCGCAGCGGGCAATCGGCGGGCACCGGGGGCGAAGCCGTCAGCGTGAGCGTGGCTCCGCCGCCATCGCACTCCGTGCTCAAAGCCGGCACACCGTTGGCGATCACGGAGGGCGGCGCGCCCTGATATTCATACGCGCCGATGTCAATGGCGCCGCCCGTAATACGCGGTTGCCCCGTGAGATCCGTCGGGGTGGCGATGTCGTCATCGTAATTCATCGCCCCGCCGTTGATGGCCAGCGAAGCGCCGACGCCGTCGGCGGGCGGAGCGATCTGCAGGGCCGGAATCGCCACCAGGCCGTTGGGCGAAGCAAAGGGGGCGAACTGAATCTGCAACTGCGGACTCATGTCCAGTGAATTCGTGCTCGGCAGGAAGGTCAATCCCTGAACCAGGCAGTTTTGGATCCGGGACTGGGGCGCCGGATTGATTTGTTGATACTCCAAGGCCAATGCGGCACCAGCAATGGAATTGCTGTAAAGGATGGTGTTGAGCACACCACAGGATCCGCTGCCCGTGAAGTAAATCCCCGCGGCTTTGGCCGGGCCGCCGGACAGGCCGGTGTTCCCAAAAAGAGTGCAGTTTTGGACCTGGAGGGAGGACTGGCCGCTCACGATGGACCCGCCGTCGTTTGCGTAAAACTCGGAGCCCCAGACAATGGCGGTGCCGGCGCTCCCCGCCAGGTAGCATCCGCCGGCAAACCATCCCTCGTTATGGTCAAAGCGACAGTTGCGAATGCGCGTGGTCGCGGCCTGGCTGAACAGCGCGCCATAGTTACCGCCGTTGCCCGCGAAATTGCACTGATCCAGATTGAGACTGGAGCCGCCGGCGTTCAGCACCCCGGAGGGGGCGTGATTGTTGAGGAAAGTGCAATACTGCACCGTGGCGGGGCCGTTTACGGCCAGGGCGCTGCCGGCGCTGAGCGTTTGGGACTGGAAAGTCAGGCCATGGATCACGGCCCCGCCACCCAGAGTAGTGAGGGTGTTGGTGGGATAATTCGGGGTGAGCACAGTGGGATGGGCGGTGGGATTGCTTTGCGCCAACTCGGTTTCGCCGCCGGCGAAGCCACCACACAGCGACACCCCGGGGGGCAAAACGTAATTTCCCGCGTAGGTGCCGGCCGCCACCCAGATCGCGTCGCCGGAAGCGAGGTATTTGGTCGCAATGGTGTTCGCGGCGTTGGCCCAACTGCTGCCGTCATGGCTGCCGCCGGTTTGCGCCTGGTTGACGTAGTAGATGACTCCGGCGGGATAGAAGCCGTGGTTCTCCGCAGCCCCCATGTCGCGGCCCGCAAATGGGAATCCCAGCAAATCCGTCTTCACGATGGCGCTGACGTTTCGGTTGAAGGCCAGTTTGGGGTTGCCGCGGCCCACCCCGGGGGAAGTGGGGAAGCTCCCGAGCGTCGGGCCGAGATGGGGATCGACGCTGATATTGCCATACGCGGGATTCCGCAGCGTCTCCCGGTTGCCCTCGCCCAGATTGGGAGCGCCGGGCACCTGCTCAAAATCCCAGTTTTGATAAGTAAAGTCCCGGTCGGCGCCGCTGGGTTGGGGATAGCCAAAGGCGTCGAGAACGTAACCGGTGGCGTAGGTCGCCGTGTCGTCGCCAAATAGCGGCACCGACGAGGAGTTGCCATAAAAGTCGGCAAAGTCGCCGCCGCCAATTTCCAGGCGCGAGAGGCTCTGGAGGTTGGAATTCCGGATATCACAGACCGCTACCCACTGCCAGTGGGCATTGCCGGCCTTCTGGTAATTCTCCTGCTGCGAGGGACTCAGATTGCTGTATTTGGAGGTGAAAACATCAATGCCCGCCACCCCATTGGATACCGTATTGCCCCACAGAATGCTGTTGCCGATCACCACGTTGGCGCCCGTTTCATTGTCAATCGCGGCGCCGCTGGTGGCGCCGGAGATTTGGTTGCTCACGATGGTGCAGTTGATGATGCGGGCCTCGGTTTGGAACGAGTTAACGATCGCACTGGCCCCCAGCTGGCAGTGGTTGCCCACCAGGGCGTCATTGATGAGCAGGGGCTGGGCGTAGCCCGAGAACGCGAGGGCGCCCCCCATGGTGAGGGCGGCATTCCCTTGAAACACGCTGTTCGCAATAAAAACGTTGTCGTAGCAGGCCATCAGCGCCCCACCCATGCCGGTGGAGATGTTGGTTTTGAATTGGCAATTATAGAAGAGCGTTGGTTGGTGATTGTTGTTGAACAACTCCTGGTTCCGCCGCCACAAATCCCCCGCCTGCTGTTCGTAGCTGGGCCCGGGCGGCGCGAGCAACCCGGTCAGCAGTTTCGCGAGATCCAGCAGAATGTTGAACGGGTTGTTATAATCCGCCAGCACCTTGAAGGCGATGGCGGTGCCTTTGATCCAGGGGTTGTTGGGGTCCGCGCCGAGCGACACCGCCAGCCCGTCCGCCGTCTGGCCCAGAAAGGCCACGACGCCAATAGCCAGGAAAATGTTCCCGCTCGTGCTCTCACTCAACCCGGTGGCCTGGGCCAGCAAGGCCTTGGCCTCGATTCCGCCCACCACGGAGGCGGTATCGTTGGCCAGGCCGGTGGCGATTTTGAGGCCATACTGCAGCGTAGATTTAGCGGCCAATTCGCTGAGCGCGATGCGCGTGTCCGTGGAGAGCGTGATTTGACCAGCATTCGCCAGAAAGCCGCCCAGTCCGTCACCGCCGAGCGATTTCTGATCCTGGGCAATCTGGACATCCTCCCCATAGATGGTCTGCCCCACGTAAGCCGCCGCCGAGATGATGCCCTTCGTGTCAGATTGGGGATAAGTGAAGCAATCGCCACCCGGCATGCTGATGCATTGAACGGCGCCACCGGAACGGATGGCGACGTTACCGGAGAAGTCACAGCCTTGGAAGAAGCTGATTTGGTTGAACCCCCAAAACGCCCCGCCGGAGTAGCCGGCGGAGTTCAACCAGAAGCGCGTGTTTTTGACCACCATCTGGGACTCATAACAGGCGGCGGCCCCGCCCATGCCCAGGGCGCCATTATTGATGAATTGGCAGTCATGCACCGTGACGTCACCGCCCCCGTCGCCATCTGCAAGATTGGGAAAATGCGGGTTGTTAGAGATATTGTGAAACACCGTGTGGGTGTTCGATACCAGAATGCCGCCGCCGGCGACCCGCGCATCCAGGTTTTGGGAGGCCGAGCCCGGCCCTACGAAATTTTTGCTCGTCGCATCCGGCACATTCATCAGTTCGACCAACCCGGGATCAATTCCGCCCGCCGCGGTGTTCGTCCCGGGATCGGCGTTGCCGTTGGCGATGATCAGGCCATCCAGAAACAAGAAGCCGGAAGTTTGAATCACATGGTAGGAATTGTCCTGGAACCCCGGGTCCGCCGGATTAAAGGCCAGGGTGGCGGCATTCGTCAGCACGGATTGGGCGGTCACGGCATTGGTCGCCGGAACTCCGATGTCGCCGCTCAAGACGGTTTGATAGACCGGAAAGTGATCGGGGGTGAACTGGCGTTGGGTATCACTGCTTTCCGTTCCCCGGAATCCCCCCCGGAGGTAGGCGTAGCCCGGCGTGGTGAATGATTGGGAGCGATCAGTTCCCGCCGTGGGCTTATACGTTCCCGCGGCGACCCAGTATTCCGCCTCCACCCCGGTCGCCAGGGCGTCCCGTAATTCATGGTAGGCGGTGGCCCAACTCTGCCCATCCTGGGTGGCGTTGGTTCCTTGCTGGTTGACGTAGATTACCGGGAGCCCGTAAACGCTCGGGATCGACGTGAACTTCAGACCGACGGCCAACAGGGTCAGTTTGGCCAGCCAATGTTTCATAAAAACCGCACGAAGGGTGTTCATTTGCTTCAGGTTTCCAAGTTGGCGGGGTTTACAAAGGTTCGTCTCGGGAGGAAATTAATCGCAAATAGAACCGGGTAAACATGGCAGTGATCACACAATTCCGGGTGAGTAGGTTTACCTATGGCAGACTTGCGAGGGTGTCCGCCATCGCCGCCGTCCGAAGCTTGGGGCTGAAGTACGGCTGTTTTGCCAGCGCGGCGTGGATGGCCGGGATCAAATGGGAGTCGAAGTCTTCCTTGAGGACATAATGGCGGATGCCGCGATGAAGCGCGGAACGAAACACATGCTCCGCCTTGTGCATGGTCAACAGCACAATCGCCGTGGGCCGGCCGCTTTCACCGACGGCGCGCGCCACGGCCAAACCGTCGAGGCCGGGCATTTCGAGATCGAGCACCGCGACTTGCGGCTGCAGCCGCCGGATGGCGCTCAGCGCGGTCACGCCGTCCCGTGCCTCCAGGAGCACCCGCATCCGGGGGTCCGCGGCGAGCACCTCCCGCACCGCCGCGAGGAAGCGCGGATGATCATCGGCGAGAACGAGCGAAATGAGAGGGGGCGCACCTTCGGTCACCCGTCCATTCTGGACCCCGGAGCGCGGAGCGCCATGGTCAGACTCTCACGAACCGCCCTGAGTAGGAACACTCACAGCCGGCTCTTGTGGTCATAGGCGAATTTTAACAAGGAGTGGCTGCCGTGCAGGCCGAGCTTTTCCGACATGTTGCCGCGGTGGTTGTCCACCGTGCGCGGGCTGATGCCGAGCGCGTCGGCGATTTCCTTGCTCGTTTTGTCTTCGGAAATCATTTTGAGAATCCGCCGCTGGGCGGGCGTCAGCGCCTCCAATCCGGGCTTCTCCCGCCGCAATTGCTGGGTGAGGGCGGCGCGCCGGAGCAGAAAATCGGTCAACCCGGGGCTGAAGAACGAACCGCCGCCGGCCACCGCGCGCAGACATTGGAGCAGTTCGAGCTCGGCGTTTTCCTTGAGCACGTAGCCGCGCACGCCGGCTTCCACCGCGGCGTTCAACACGTGGTCCTCCTTGAACATGGTCAGCAGCACGATCGCGGTGGGGGACTGCGCGTCGCGCGCCGCCCGGGCCACCTCCAAGCCATTCTTCAGCGGCATTTCAATATCCAACACCGCGACCGCCGGGCGGTGTTCTTGAATGGCCCGCCACGCCTCCACCCCGTTGGCGACATGCGCCACAATTTTGAAGGCCGGCTCGGCCGCGATCAGATCAATCATGCCCCGGCGCATGAGGGGATGGTCGTCCGCGATGATGAGGGGAATGTCAGCGTTCATGAATGGGGGCTTCCGCGCGCAGCCGGCAGCCCGCGCCAGGCTGCGAATCAATGACCAAGGTTCCGCCCAGGATGCGCAGGCGTTCCCGCATACCCCGCAGGCCAAAACCGCCCGGCCCGGTGCCGGCCAGGGTGGCGGCCTCCACGAATCCGCGGCCATCGTCTTCAATCTCCAGCGTCCAGCGGCCGGGTTCCCGCCGCAATTCCACCCGGGCATTCGCGGCATCCGAATGCTTGAGGACATTGTTCAAAGCCTCCTGCACCACGCGGTAAAGTTCGATCTCATGACCATTCGGGATGGCTCCCGCCAGGTCCGCCACCTGCCAGGTCAGCCGGATTTGCCCGGATTCCGCAGTTTGCTGCAGCATGGCGGAAAGGGCGCCGCTCAGCCCAATGGTTTCGAGCATGGCCGGCCGCAAGGCGCTGACGATCCCCCGCACTTCATCAATGGCCGTCTGCGTGGATTGCGCCACCCGGGTCCAGCGCTGCGCCGCTTCCGGGGGCGCGCCGGGGGTGTTCGCCGCCTGGCCCGCCTGGTGCTTCACCAGCAGCAAGGCCTGGCCCAGTCCGTCATGCAATTCGGCGGAGATGCGGCGGCGCTCCCGCTCCTGCGATTCAATCAACTGTTGGGAAAAGGCTTCCCGCTCCGCCTGGGCTTGGGTGAGGGCGCGCAGACGCAGCCGAACACCGCCGGCGACGAAACCGAGGAGGAGCAGGCCGGTGGCCAGGCGAAACCAACCCGCCTGCCAAATTGCGGGCAAGGCGCGCAGACTCACACTCGCCGCCGTGGTGCTCCAGACGCCGTTTTCATTCGCCGCCATCACCTCAAAGCGATACGCGTTCGGGGGCAGATTGTAATACGTGGCGCTGCGCTCCCCGCCGGCATCCTCCCATTCTTTTTCGAGTCCCACGAGGCGCCGTTTGAAACGAACCCGGGGCCCGGCTTTCAGGCTGATCCCGGTGTATTGAAAGGTGACCCGTTGGGAGCGGGGCGGAATCACCACGCCGCCCCCGGCAACGGGTCGAAACGGGAGGCCGTTGACGGAAACCTCCTCGATCATCACCCGGGGCGGCTCGGGATTTTGCGGCACGGAGGCCGGATCCACCACGCTCAGTCCGTTGATGGTCGCAAACCAAATGCGGCCGTCCCGCGCCTTGAGGACCGTCGGTTGACGGCCTTCGGACAACTCGGTGGATTGCAGCCCGTCGTTGCGATCGAATTTTTCGACGATTAAATCGCGCCCGGTTCCGTCGGCAAACTCGTTCAAATCCCTTTTCGCCACCCGGTAGATGCCATCCAAGGAACCCACCCAAAGGAAGCCCCGGTTGTCCTCGGTGATGCAGGCCACCATGGAGGGCAGGCGCGACCCGGCCCGGGTAAAGTTGTTGACGACCCCGTCCTTGAGGCGGTGCAGTCCGCCGAACGTGGTGCCCACCCAAAGCGTTCCCTCCTGGTCCGCGAACAGGCTGGTCACCCGCAGATCCCCCAGCCCCTGTTCCGTGCCAAACTGTTGCCACCCGGTTGGCTCCCGGCACCAAACTCCACCCCCGAGCACTCCCGCCCAAAGTTTTCCCCCCTGCTCCGCGATGGCGCGCACTGACTGGTTGGTCATCCCGGCGGGAGTGGGCTCGGTGCGCAGCGCATCCTGATTGACGCCTAAAATTCCGTTATCGGTGCCAATCCAGACGCCTCCTTCACGGGCGGGTGCCACCACCCGCACATATTTGATCGCAAATAATTTTGCGGGACTGGTGTCGGCAAAGCGACAAAGGCTCTCGCCCATGGAACCAGCCCAAATCTGCCCCGCTTGATCGGCAGCGAGGGACCACCAGAGCTCTTCGGCTTTGCCAATCTGGGTGAGCGAATTGGTTAGTTTGCCATTCTCCAACACAATGTCGATGCCCTCCGGGGTGGCGCACCAGATTCGGCCGGCGCCATCTTCCGCGATGGACCTGACAACCCCGCTGCGGCCCGTTTCGGCGCCGAGGTAGGTGCGGAAGGTCCGGGGTTGCAGGCGCTGGAGGCCGGCCAGGTCGGTGCCGATCCACGGATTGCCCTCGCGATCCACCCGCACTACGCGCACCGCCCGCGCCGAGTCACCTCCAGCGAGCGGAACCGATTGCAACCGGCCGTTCGGCGGGTAAATGAAAAGTCCCTGGGTCCAAGTGCCGATCAGCAGATTGCCGGCCCGGTCCTCCGCGGCGTCCGTCGGCTCGTTGATCGAAACGCCTTCCGGCAGTCGTTTCAATTCCCCTTTCCGGAGTTTGCCGATGGCGTGCGGCGTGATCATCCAGGCGTCGCCGTCCCGGGCCGGCACACACAAAACCCTGCTCTCGACGGCGAACGCTTGCTGGATCGCGGACGCGAAGGAACTGCCGGAAACCTTTTCCCATACCCCTTGCCCCGCGCCCGCCCGCTGAATCCAAACCAAACGGTCGGAGGGCGCCACTTCGGCCAGTTCCTCCGGCCGGAGCTCCCGGATGGCTCCCGGGGTGAATTTCTCATCACGCAGGACCAACTCGTCCTTCAGGCCCTTGCCGGTTCCGAGCCACAGGTTGCCTCCGGGATCGATTCCCCGAGCGGCGACCTGGCCCGGCGGGAGCCCCCAAGTAACGTTCACATTTTCCCACCGGTCATTGGCCATTCGGGTAAGGAACCCTTCCTCGCTCACGATCCACAACCAGCCGCGGCGATCCACATTGAGGGCCACGATGCGGGCGCTGCGCAAGGCGGGAGTGTTGACCGGGTTGAAAACGACAAAGCGGACCCCGTCGAAACGGGCGAGTCCGTTGAAAGTACCCAGCCACAGGTAACCGTCCGGCGTTTGGGCGATGTCATTGATCGAACTTTGCGGCAGACCCTCCCCCGGCGTCCATGCCTTCACCAGGAAGTTCGTTTCCACCGCCAAACCAGTGGCGGCTTCCCCCCTCCCCGGCACCAGCCAATGGAGGAGCCAGATCAACGCCCATGCGGACGCGCCAAACCGCCGGCCATGACCCTTGGGTCGGCGGTCGGCCGGCGGTGTCCCACCCTGTAGACGGGGTGCTTGAAAACAGTTGATATGACGAGCTCTCAATGATCCCAATCCCGGTATTATCCGGCCTGATCCAGCGGCGGGTTTCGGCGCCTCGTTTGCCGCCGGACTCCGTTCACGACCCATCGGCACCCATCCGGGGCCGGGCCCGGATTAGCCAACCAAAATCGCATCAAAACCCGCTTGCCGGAACCGCGGCTATTCATAACAAATCCCCCCAAGGACACAACGCTTTTGCCAAAGACTTTGATCGGGCCAGCCGCGTCCTTGAGCCGCGCTTAGTTGCCAAGCAAGCGATAGAACATTAGGGCGGGTCCGGAGAGTTGGGTGGATTGGAAACCGGCGCCCACCGCGGACACGCGTCCCGGGACGGGGCCCCAGGAACCGGGGTCCCCGGGAGTGGCGGTGGATTGCAGGGTGTAGCCGGGTGAATTCGTGCCCCAAGAGCGGACCAGACTGCCGCCGCCGGCGGTCAGGCGCAGGATCGGCGATTGGGCTTCGCAGGCGCCGATGTCCGGCCCTGCACTCACCGCGCGGCAATCCGCTCCTTGCCCCTTGGCTTGGGAAGCCGTCCCGCCCGACCGAGAGCGAAACTGCCTTCCGCACCCCACAACGCTGTCGCGCAGCCCATGACCGGGAACGGGTGGGAGCGTGGGTTTGCCACGCCGGTGGCCGCATTTGGGGCCAACGACCCTCCCCGAGGCCAGTTTTTGGCTCGGAGCGGACGGGGCGGCGGCGTCCAGCAGGTACGATTGGGAAAGGAGCGGACCCGATCCGGCCGTTGAGAGATGCGCTTCCCGAACGAGCGCGGCTCCTTTGGAGCGACCCATTAGTGCGGCGGGTCGGGGAGTGGTTGGCGGACCGTGTGGTCGGGGTACTGGTCCCGGCGCGCGGCGCTCCAGGAGAGCAGGGCGGCGTGGCCGTCAGTGTAGACGTAGTTGGCCCGCTGCTGGTGACGATTGCGGCGAATCCAGCCTTGACCCCCATAGGGGCCGGCGCCCCAACGCACCAGGGCCGCTTCGCCAACCCAGGTGTCGTAGTCATCCTGGGTGACGCTCCCGTAAGTCGTGTTGCCGGGGGCGTTCAGGGCTTCGGAGTTGCGTTCGGAGAACAGGATGAGATTGGGGTCGGGAAGGTTTTCGACAACGGTTTCGGTGGCAAAACCCGGCAGCACCCCCTGGACGGCGTACTGGGCGCAGCGGTGGGTGAAGATCGAATTGAGCAAATAGCTTTCGATGGTCAGGGAGGCGGCCGTGGCCACGGCCTGCTCGGAGCCCGGGGGCGGGGTTTGCGCCACACTCGTGATCGCGCCGTTGTAACCGGTCAAATTGCCCGCCAAGACCGTGGAGCGCGGGGTCGGGTCATTGGGGCAGAAGGCCACGAGCCGGTTTTGGAGGTAGGGTTGGAAGTAGATCACCCACGGTTTTTCGGCCTGGCTGTTGCCCGCGCCACCTCCCTGGCACGCGGCCAGGGTGGCGGGCAGGATGTCCACCTGCGTGCCGTCGTCCAGCACCCAGCCTTCGTGATGATGGAAGAGCCCGCCGCCGTTGTCGTCCATGTAGAGCCGGGCGGCGTCGGCAATTTGGCGCAAATTGCTCAGGCAGGCCGTCCGACGCCCCGCGGCCTTCGCGCCGGCGAG
Source organism: uncultured Pedosphaera sp. (assembly GCA_903930565.1). GTDB lineage: Bacteria > Verrucomicrobiota > Verrucomicrobiia > Limisphaerales > Pedosphaeraceae > CAIXFN01. The sequence continues at coordinate 15,773 of CAIYZC010000484.1, read as the reverse complement.
GGCGGGCAGCAGCAGGGCGGCCAGAAGGGAAATGATGGTCAGGACGACCAGGAGTTCGACCAGCGTGAAGCCGGCGGCGCGCCGGAGCGGGGAGGCGGAGGGGAAACGCATGGCGGGAATGGGGTTTGGGGTTGGAGCTTACCAAGCGGACGGAAAGGGTTAGAAGGGCAGCCACTTAAAATCGCCCACGCGCTCGGCAAACCAAACCGTGGCGACCGCGATGATGACCCCGGAACCGGCATGGAGGCCCAGTTGTTGGTAAAGGGCGCGATGCCGCACGAGCAGCGCCAGGGGGAGAAAGAGGGCCACGATGGCCAATTGGCCGATTTCGACCCCGACATTAAAACCAAGCAAAGCGCCGGCGAGTTGGCCGGGCCGCAAACCGAGATCATGCAACCCGCTGGCGAAGCCGAACCCGTGCAGCAAACCAAACCCAAAGGCAACGCGCCAACCACTCTCCGTGAAGAACGGCCGGAAATTGTTGGCGGCCGCCACGATCACCGACGCGGCGATGGCGGCTTCGGTCCACCGCACGGGCAACCGCACCCAGCCCATGGCCGCCAAACCAAGGGTGAGCGAATGGGCCAGGGTGAACGCGGTGACCACTTTGACGACGCCCAGGCCGGCGGCCCGGGAACTGGGGAGCGCCCGCCAACCTTCCCCCGCCTGCCAGGCCAACACGCCCGGCAGCAGCAGCGCCAGCAAGAACAGGAGGTGGTCGTAGCCGGTCCAGATATGGTGGATGCCCTCCTCCAGGAACACGCCGACCGACGCCGGCGACGCGGGCCGCCCCAGGGTGAACTCGCGGACGCCGTCGCCGGGGCTCAGGACGGCGATTTGACTCCGCCCGTCCTGCTCCCAATGGAGTATGCCGCGGTGCTTCGGATCCAAGTCGAACAACGCGGTGTAATCGATCGCCAGGCGACCGGCGCCCGCCGTGCCGTCCACGGCAAAGCGGAGGACCGCGTAGGCGCCATCCGGGTGGTCCGCCACCAAATAGTCCGTGACCCGCCACGCCACGGGATTTCCGTCCGCACGCCAGTGCAGCCGCGACTGCGCGTAGGCGGTCACGGCGGCCCGCCGCGCCCGCAGTTCCTCCCAAGTGATCCGGCCATCATCGTCGGCGTCCAAACCGACGGCATCCTCCAGATCGCGCAACGCCAGGTGCCACTCGCCGGTGACGCCGACGGCGCTGGCGGACACCGTCAGCAAGGCGCTGCTCTGAGTGTGGGCGCCGGCCGCAAACGGCAGCAGGAGCGCGCCGAGGAGCAGGCCGCCGAGGCGGCGAAAGAGCGGGGAGAAGGCTTTCATTGGTTCGGGGAGAGTTGGCCGGCCCAGCGCGCCAGGACAGTGTCTTCCAGCCGGTTGGTGCGCACGAAATCCAGCACCGGGGCGGCGGCGGCGGGGTCTCCCGCCCCGCGGGCGGCGGCGAGCAGCAGGCGCGCGTCGGCGGGTTCGCGCTGCACGTCCCAATTCGCCCGCGCCACGGGTAACGCCGCCCGGGGGTCGCCGGCCACTTCCAGCAGATAACGCGCCTCCTCGCGTTGGTGGACGAAATCCCCGCGCAAACGACCGGCTTCAAACCGCGCCCGGAGGGCGGCCGCGTGCGCCACAAACGTCGCCGGGGGCGGCGTGAGGGCGGCTTCAGCGATGGCGAGACGCAACAGGAGCCCATCGGCCCGCGGTTCCGCGCCGATCAACTGGACCGCCTCGCGGGGGCGGCCCAAATCCAACAACAAATCCGCGTAGGCCCCGAGCAGGTAGGGATCGCGGGGCGCCAGATTGAGGGCCCGCTGAAAATCCGCCTCCGCCGCCGCAAACCGCCCGGTCCGGGTCTCGGCCTCGGCCAGCACCGTGAGCGCCCAAACCCGTTCCCCGGCGCCGGCCGTCCCCGCCCCGGCCAGCGCGCCACGCAACCGGGCGCAAGCGCGCTCGGCGTCGCCATTCAACGTGGCGATCCCGGACGCGGCGGTGAGGGAGATCAAGCCCGGCGCCAATTGCGCCAGCGGACCGCAGGCCCGGCGCGCCGCGGCGTATTCCCCCTGCAACGTGAGAATGGTCACGCGGGTCAACCACACTTGCGGGTTCCGCGGGGCCAGCCCCGCCGCCAGGTCCAAATCGGCCAGGGCGCGAATAAAATCATGCTGACTCTGGCGCAAGGTCGCCCGCAGGATCAGGACCTCCACGGGCGCGGCGGGCGCGTCCCACCAGGGGGCCAGCGCCGCCTGCGCCCGCCCCAGATACCGGGGATCCGCGTCGTGGCGGCTGCGCTCCACGCAACGCCGGGCGACTTCGCAGGCCACGAGCACATTGGTCGGCTCCGCGGCGCGCTTCGCCTGCCACGCGCGCAGTTCACGCACCGCCGGATCGCCCGGGGTGGCGCGCAAGGTTTCCAGCACTTGATCCCCCGTGCGGGGCAGGTAGGCCGCGCCCGCCGTCCCCGGCGCGGCGAGGACCGGCGCGGCCCACCAGCAGCAGGCGGCGAGACCGGCGAGGGCAAGGATGGCTTTCATTTTGGGCAAGGCAGTGGGAGGAGGTTGGTTTTGGAATCGGGGTTGGGGAACGGGCGACGCCGGGGGACACCATGGGCGACGCCCGCCCCCCGGCCCGGGAGGAGGGCCTGGGCAGGTTCCTCAGGGAACCTGCACACTGATGAGCACGTTGGAACCGGTCACTTGGGGCGACCCCAACTTTACCCCGGCGGTGTCACCCACGGTGCGGTAGAACGCCGTGTTGCCCGTCGGCGGAGCGGCCGACAAGGTGGCGGTGGCGGCGTTGTATTTGGCCGCGGTGTTCGCGTACGGACCGCGGACACCCGGGCTGCTCTGGAGCGTGATCGTGACGCTCAAATCGTTGGGGGAACCCGGGATGGGCGGGTTGAGATACGGAAACGCCGGTTTAAACATCCCGGCATTCACCAAGGCCCCATCGGTGAACGGCAATTGGCCGGAGGGCGCGTCGTTGGCGGAGAGGAGTTTGCCCATGACCACGCGCAACGCGATGTCGACGACGTCGTCACCCGGCCGGCGGCCGTTGGGGAACCCGGCGACATCGCCGCCGATCACGCCCAAATTGTTCTGCGCCCCGGGCGCGACCGCCGGGGTGCTGGTGTTCAAGCGGAGCAGTTCGGCCACCGCGGTGGTTTGGTTCAAGCCGGGGATGCCGGTGAGGAAGACGGTGACGAGGTCCTGCCGCGGGAAGTTCGTCGGCGCGACCACCCCGGCGCTGCCAAAGAGGATTTCGATGAGGGCGGGCAGGGTGGGATTGGTGACGTAAGCGGCGAACTGGCCGTCGTCCTTGGGCTCGCTGGCATTGAACGTGTCCTTGTCCTTCAAGCCGATCACCACCTCGTTGACCAGCGGCTGGCCGAGGCGCGACACTTGGACGTAGTTGCCGCCCAGCAATTGGCTGGCGGTTGTCCAAGTGCCGATCACGGGGGACCCGTTGGTCAGGCAGACCTTGGGGACTTCCAGGATCAGGGAGGTGACATTTTTGTCCGCGAGCGTGTTTTTCCCGCCGTCCACCGGTCCGAGGGGGTTGCTGAAGTTGATGAGATCGAAGGTCTCGCCCAAATTGACCACAAATGGATCCTTGCGCTGCCCGACGAACAGCCGGCCCGGCGTGGCGCAGCCGGGGATGTTCACACTGTAAATATAGTTACTGGCGTAGCCATTGTAGTCGGGCAGCGTTTTGTTGCCGATGTTGTCCACCGGCTTGGTGAACAGGGTCGTGCCATTGGCCGCATTGGTCAGGTAGACCGCCGGACCGCTGCGCCGGTTGCCGGTGATCATTTTCACCGTGTAATTCTCGACCACGTTCAGCGCGGCGTTGTTGCCGGGCGTGATCTGCCCCGCGATCACGAGGGGAATTTCATTGGTGACCCGGTTCCCCGCGGGGCCGATGGGCAGCGCGATGTGGCGCGCCGCCTCGAAGAATTGGAATTGAAAGGTGATGTCCTCCCGGCCGTCCCCGTTGTTGTCGATGTGGATTTCATAAATCCCGTTGGTGTCCAATTTGAAATAGTTGGGACCCCCGTAGGCGTCCTGCAGTGGGAGGTAGTCCGCCACAAACGTCACAAAATCCTGGCGGCCGGGTTCGTAACTGTTGAAGGCGTAAAAGTCGGCGCCGTCCAGTTTCGGCGTGCCGGTGATGAGGGGCGCCTCGCGATGACTCGAGGCCGCGGCGGGGAATCCGGTGAGGGTGCAGGCCGCGAGCAGGGCGGCCAGGGGGAAGGGTTTGAGGAAATGTTTGCGTTGCATGGTTTTCATTTGGTTTAGGAAATGTGCGACTTACTCCCCTTCAACGCCGGGGCCCGGCGTTTGGATGCATCCCCGCGATTTTTTTCGGCGGGCGGAGGCCGCCGAAGGATATTTTCCTTTTCGGGCATCCAAAGCCCCGGCGACGGCGTTCAATGAGTGATGACCAGCGTGCCCATCCAGTTTGCGAGCGGTCCCGGGAGTGCGGCGGCGACGGTGAGCGTCGGCCGCCGACCGGTGGACCGGCGCGCCCGGGCACGCCGGCCGGAGCGGCGAAAAAGTCGTTGCGGTCGGGGCGCCGGGTGTGCCACGGTGCGCCCGACGCCGGGCCCCGCCGATCGTGAGCGGATCCCCGTCGAAACTGCATGATGCCGGACGCCCCTGCTGAAATCCAAGCCGACTTACTGCGCCGCATTGCGGCGCGGGACCGGGACGCCTTTGGCGAATTTTACGACCAGACGGCGCGGCCGTTGTTCGCAATCGCCTGCCGCATGCTCGGCAACGAAGGCGAGGCGGAGGAGGTCATCCAGGATGCTTTTGTGCAGATTTGGACCAAAGCCGACAAGTTTGATCCGGCGAAAGGGCGGGCCTTCCATTGGGCGCTGGCCCTGGCGCGGAACCTGTGCCTGGACCGACTGCGGGCCCGGCAACGGCGGGCGCGGGTGATCGTGGAAAATTTGGAAACGCCGGAATGGGAAGCGGCCGCGGCCCCCGAGAGCGCGGCGCCCACGACCTGGTCCGGCCCGGACGGCGTCGTGGTGCAGAACGCGGTGCGCGAACTGCCCGGCGACCAAAGGCGGGCCATTGAACTGGCCTTCTTCGACGGGCTCACGCACCAGGAAATTGCCGCGGCCCTCAATGAGCCGCTGGGTACCATCAAGGCACGGGTGCGCCGGGGAATGTTGAAACTGCGGGCGGGATTGGAGCAATTGCTATGATTGTGGAAGCGGAACAAGAACTGGCGGCCCTGTATGCGGCCGGGGCGCTGGCCCCGGCGGAAGCGGCGGCCTTCGCCGCGGCCATGGCCGCCCGGCCCGAACTTGGCGAATTCGTCCGTGGTCTCGAATCCGCCGTGGCGACGGCCGCACCGGCCCTGGCTCCCGCCCGGCCTTTGCCGCCGGGTTTGAAGGGCAAGGTCATGGCCCGCATTGACGCGCTCACCGCCGCCCCCGCCCTGCCACTGCCGCCGCGCATCGCGCTGCCCGGCCTCAGCTTCGTGCCCGCCGCGGGCGACGCCGGCTGGAAAGCCCTGCCGATTCCCGGCGCCTACCTGAAACTCCTCACGCTGGATGAGGAGCGCGGATACGCCGTGCTCCTCGGCAAACTGGACGCCGGCGCCCGTTACCCCGCCCACATCAACGCCGGCCCCGAGGAGTTTTACATTCTCACCGGCGATCTGGTGGTCGGCGACCGGCCGTTGAACGCGGGCGATTTTCATCACGCGGACGGCGGCTCGCACCACCCGGAAAACTATTCGGTGGCCGGCTGCACCCTGTTGGCCGTGCTCACCACCCAGGATCCCTTGGTGGCCTTCGCCCGGGCCTGAACCCGGCTCAAACAGCGACGCCGGGCGCGCCCGCGGACCGTGCGAAATCCCGCCGCTGCCGTTCGCTCAAGGCCTCCGGCCGGTAGAACCGGTCGTAGAACTCGGCATCCACGTGGCCGACTTGGAAGCCGAGCACGGTGCGAAAGGCCGGCAGGTGGACCGGGAACCGGCCGTACCGCCCCCACACGTACTCCACATAAGCGCACACCGCCGCAATCGTGCGTTCGCTCACGGCCGGAATGGCGCCGGTCACCGCCCCGGGCTGCAACCAAGCGCCGCCCGCGGACCCGCCGCGGAACACTCCTTCCGGACCAAACTTCAAGGCCGCCACGGCCCGCACCGCCGCCGTCATGGACGGATAGTACGGCGGGGCGAACGGTTTCAGCAGCACCTCCCCGTCCCGCTCCAAACCAAGGGGATACGGGACGACGGGATCGCGCCGCAACAGGCGCATGGCCCACCGCGGCAACCAACCGGCCCCCACGTAACGGCTCGCGGGCATTTCCCCCATGCGGAAGCCGAGGGCTTGGAACCAACCAAACTCGTGGTTGGCGAAATTGGGGTAGCCCGCCAGCCCCAGCGCCTCCGCCATCAAGCCCAGGTTTTGCAGCATCATGCCCTGTTCCACGGTGACGAATTCGGAGACAAACTGTTCCACCTGGCGGATGGTCACCACCCGGCCGCGGTGGGGGTTGTCCTCCAGATGCCCGCCCCGCGAGCGTGCGAAACGGGCCAGTCCGGCCGGCTGAAACCAATTGCGTTCATCCAGAATGAACACCCCGGTGTGCTCGTTGAGAATCTCCAAGAGGCCGTTGAGATACATGAACGTGAGCTCGTTCACCGGCAGAAAATAGGAGGTGCCCGCGGCGTGCGCCGCCCAGGCGTTCGCGTTGATATTGAACAACGGCGCGACCGGGGGCGCGCTCCGGCCCGGCGCGAGCCGCACCCGCTGACGCCGGTAGGCTTCCGTGAACGCCCCCCGTTGGCCCAACTCGATGATTTCAGGGAGCGCCGCCGCCGGCAATTCCCGCGGCCGCCGAACCAGGTGCGTGCCGGTGTCATTGATGACCACCAGTCCCACCGTTTGCAGGGCGTCCCCGCTCGCGACCGTCCGCCCCACCAAGCCCGCCAAAATGTTGCCGCCCCCCTCGGCGGTGTGGTGGAGATCGGCCAGCGCCGGCCCGGTGATCCCACAAGCCGCATACGCCAGCAGCGCCTCCTCCGCTTCGGTCAAAGGCGCGGGGGCGTGCCGGCTCGCGTGGGCCAGCGGCCCGCCCGGCAGGGTCATCCCCCGGCAAAAGCGCCGCGAACGCCGTTCCCGCAGCGCGGTGAGCAGGGAAATGCCCGCGGCCTCACCGGCGCCGGCGGGTGGTTCGGACTCCGTGGAATCATTGCGCTCAGCCATGCGCGAGAATATGCCGCATAACCGGAATTTGCCAACCCCGCCCCCAAAAACCGACCGCTCCAGCAGGGTGCCGTTGGGCGGAGCCCGGTCGTTCAGCCAGGGCGGGTCGAACCGGCGGCCTGTTCGACCAGGTCCGCGGCCCGGCGGCAGGCGCCCGTTTCCGCCGCCCGCTCCGCCCAAGCCCGACAGCGATCGCCGGCGGCGGGCGTGAGCAACGGGCGCAGCGCGGCGGCGATTTGAGGTCCCCCGGCCCGCGCGGCCCCCAGGCAATCCCCCACCCCCAACCGCCGGACACGCACGCCGTTGTCAGGTTGGTCAAAGCAGATGGGCCGCACCAACTGCGGCGTGCCCGCGGCGAGGGCGGCGGCGAGCGTGCCGACGCCCCCGTGGTGCAGGACCGCCCCGCAAAGGGGGAATAATTGGTGAAACCCCGCGTGCTCCGCATGCCGCACCCCGCCAGGCAAGACGGCGGGCAATTGGCCCCGGTGGGGAGTGAGCAGGATCGCGCGGGCACCGAGGCGGTGCACGGCGGCCAGGGCGGCTTGAAACAAGGCCGCCGAATGAACCATGCCCGTGCCAAAAGTGACCGCCACCGGGGCCGGCCCGGCGGCGCAAAATTCCCGCAACTCCGGCGCGAGCGCGCCGGGGGCGTCCCCGGTCCATTGCGGGAACCCGACCAGGCGCATTTGCGGCGGCCAATCCGCCGGCACCGGGCCGTACCAGTCCGGAAACATCCCCAGCACCCGCTGCGGGGACAGCCAATGGGTGAAGAGGCGTCGCCGGGGGGCCAGGCCGAGTTCACGGCGCAGCCGGTTCAATTCCGGCCCCACCAAGCGGTCCCCCACCCCGTCGAGCAGACGCCAAAAGACACGCCACACCGGCCGGGGCGCGCCGGTCAGCCAACCAAAACCCATCATCCGCGGCGGGTGGAGGACGCTGGGAAGAATCCCCGGTTGGAGCACGATGCTGATCCACGGCACGCGGTGGGTTTCGGCCAGCAAACCGGCGGCGAACACGCCGGGGCTGGCCACCAGCACGGTGTCCGGCCGCCGCAAACCCGCCAGCAAGTCATACTGCCGGCGCAGAAACCGCACGCCCCAACGCGCGGACAACGGCGCGGTTTTGAAGGGATGCCAAAAATCCGGGTCGTCGAACAACTCCCGGTTTTCCGCCGCGGAAACCAACTCGTGAAAGCCCAAACCATGACGCCGCGCGAGCGGGCCGTAGCCGGCGCTCGCGACCAAAGCGACCTCATGCCCCCGCGCCTTCAACTCCACGCCCAAACCCACGTACGGCAAAATATCGCCGGTGGTGCCCACGGTAACCAGGAGGACATGCATGGACCCAAATTACAATTCCCCACGGGGGTCGCCAAGGCCTTTGGCGTCGGCTGAACGCGAGGAGTACGATCGCGGCGACGCCTGGGCGCTGGGCGAGAGGGCGCATCAAACCACCGGGCGCTCCAAAGCTTGCCGTCGCAGCCGGCAACAGGTCTAATTCATGGCCATGAAAGCCAAGACGCGGATTAGGTTGCCAAGGCTGGCCTGGATGCTGGTGGCGGCGACGGCGGGGTGGCATTGCGCGGCAACCGACGCGCAGGAAGTGGCGGGGTTGGTGGCGGAAGTCCGGCGGGTGCCGGCGCAGGGGATTGAGAATTTTTACCAATTGAGCCGCCGGATTTACTCGGGTTCCGCGCCGGCGGGGGAGGCGGCGTTCGCCGAACTCCAGGCGCGCGGGATCAAGACGATTATCACCGTGGATGGCGCCCAACCGGAGGTGGAAACCGCGCGGAAGTACGGGCTGCGGTACGTCCACTTGCCCGTGGGCTACGATGGGATTTCGCCGGCACAAGCGGTGCGGTTGGTGCAGGCGGCGGAGAGCCTGCCCGGTCCGGTTTTTGTCCACTGCCACCATGGTTTGCACCGCGGACCCGCGGGCGCGGCGGTGATTTGCATGGGCCTGGAGGCGTGGACGCCGGAGCAGGCCGTGGCCTGGCTGCGGCGGGCGGGCACCGCGACGAACTATGCCGGCCTGTACTCCAGTGTGCGGCAATTCCACCCTCCGTCGCCGGCGCAACTGCGGCAAGCGGCGGCCGAATTCCCGGAGCGGGCCAAGCTCCCCCCGCTCGCGGAGGTAATGGTACGGATGGACCAAAGGCTGGATGCTTTGAAAGCGATCCAAGCGGCGGGGCGGCCGGATCTGGATGCCCAACCGGAGGCGTTGCAACTGGCGGAGCTATTCAAGGAATTGCTGCGCGATCCCGCGCTGGATCAACGCGGGGCGGGATTTCAGGAACTACTCACCCGGGCGGGACAGGCGAGTCTGGCATTTCACCGGGAATTGCAATCCGCGCCGGCGCGGCCGGCGGAGGTGGCGACGGCGTTCAAGCGGCTCACCGAATCCTGCACGGCGTGCCACCAGGCGCACCGGAACTGAACGCGGCGGGGGAGGAGGCAAGGTGTAGGGGAGATTCGTGAGTCTCCGTATTCCAATGCGTTTGCCTGATGAGGCTAATTAGTTTGAACGAGCGCGTAGCCACAGGACTCCTGAATCCGTGGAAACTGGGCGAACCCTTTGCAAAATTCGGCAAGCCTGGCCAAACGACCTCCGAATGGCCGGGGCGCGGCCAGAAACCGGCTGTTTCCGTAGCCCCAGCGGGGCGGAATAACTCCAAACTTGGGTAACGCCCCATAAGCGCTAAATTGTAGGGCATGCATCCGTAACTTACGAGAATTCGGTATGCATTGCGCATGATTATTCGGATGCCTCCGGAGCTGGAAGTGCGGGCGAAACCGCGAAGCCCTATGCCGGCATGAAAATAACCGAAAGCAACCCGGAGCGTGCTCCCATTCCCAAAGGGATTGAGCCCTCCAGCCCAGGGTTGCGACGGAGGAGCCACCCTGGGTCCCGGTGCCGAATATCCGCCACCCGGAAAGGGTTGAGCCGGTTGGCCATTGGCACGTCCGAACGACGGCGGCGCATCCCCTTTGGGGTTGGGAACCCATTGCCAACTGACCCAGGGTAGCGCCGATGCCGGCACAACCCTGGGCTGGGGGACACAACCCCGTTGGGGTGGAAACGATGGTCGCTTGGTCTCGGCAAACTGCCTGCCTACAGCATGCGAAACCGGGAAACTCTAAGAAAAGTTAGCGCCTATGGGGCTTAGCCCAGGGCTGGCGCGTGGCCGCGCTTTCAGCGCTCCGAAGGTGGCGCCCTGGCGCCACGTTTTGGGCGCACTCATGCTCCACGCCCCCAAGGCTTCAAGGCGGGGGATCAGGGGCCCGGAGCCGGTTTTCTTGGCCATGGATCGTTAGGCTCAAATTCAATGGGCATTAAAATTAACGTGTTCTCCCACCGCTTGAGGGTTGGGGGTGCTGGTGAGAGGGCAACGGCGTGGTCCAACGCGGCCCGCAGGTGGACGGGGACAGTGGAGGGGGGGAAGTTAGAGACTCCTGACGCCGTCTCGTACAAATGGAGGGTTGTGGAACCCGAGGGGGAGGCAAAGGCTTTGCCCCCGGGGCGGGGGAAAAGAAAAAGGGCCGGGCGAAACGCCCGGCCCTCGTGAGGGGAACCGTCAGCTCAACGCATGCCTTAAGGCACGGTGACGCGGTAGAACTTGTTGCCGGTCGCGGCCGGGGTGATGGTCAGGCTGCCGTTGATGGGGCCAACCGTCGTCCAGACCGTGGGATGGCCCAACGCGCTGGCGGATTGCAGGGTGCCCGCCACCGTGGAACTGATGGTGAGCTTGCCACCGGCGGCGGCGGTGAACGTCAATTGCGGGCTGACCGCAGTGGTGCTCACGCCCAGCAGTTCGATTTCGCTCAACTGCAGGCTGCTGTTGTTCAGGTCGTCGGCAGTGTGGAGGAAGGACAGGCGGTAGGTCGTGTAAGCGTGGGTGTTCGGGAACAGAATTTCCTGCACCGCCGCCGTGGTGGGGTCGAGAGCCGCCGCCACGGTGTTGCGCGCCGCGGGGAGGCTCAGGGGACCGGAGATGATGGGGGTGAAGGTCGTGCCGCCATCTTCGGAACCCTCCAAGGCGTAATCGATCGGGTCGTTGATCTGGGCGCCGGAGCCGGTGAAGACCCGGAGACCGAGCACGAGGGAAGGACCGGACGCCGGGGTGACGATGATGCCCACCGGGCCCACGAAGGGCGGGAAGCCGGCTTGGGCGTTGATGCCGGTGCCGCGGGTCAGGTAGTTGTCCAAGGTGTCGTTGATCAACGTGGCGGGATCGTTCGGACCGGTGGCGTTGTCGCCGAAGCCCACCACGGTGTCACCCGCCTGGGTGATGTCGGGCAGGCTGGAGAAGATGGTCAAGGTCGCCACGCCGCTGGTGGCGCTGCCCGAGTTATTGAAGGCGATGGCCCGGAAGGAGCTCACGTCGCCGAAATGCACGACACCCAAGGTGAGGGTGGTGGTCTGGCTGCCGGAGATGTTGCCACCATCGGTCAAGTTCACCCAGTTGCCGGCGCCAAATTTACGCTGCCATTGCACGGAAGGGGCCGGGCTGACGGGGGTGGTGTTCACGCTGAAGGACACACCCGTGGAGCCATCGATTGCGTTCGCATCGGCAATGGGGGGATTCGCATTGTTGTAGTTCGGCGTGCTTACGTATGGGAGCGGCGAAGTATCGATGACGCCGAGGATTTCCACTTCCCCAATCTGCATGGAGTTCTGGGTCGTGTCCTTGATGGTCGTGAAGCTCACCCGGTAGGTGGTGTAGGCTTTCACGTTGGTGAACAGGACCTGCTGCATGAATTGCGTGGTGGGATCCATCGGGGCGGAAGCGGCGCTGTTACGGCCGTCGGGGAGATGCAGGAGGTTGGTCGAGATGGTGGCATAGGTTTGACCGCCGTCGTTGGAACCTTCGAGGATGTAATTCAGGGGGTCGCGGCCGACGGTATCATTGGCGGTGTAGAAGCGGATGCCGGTGACGATGGTGCGGCCGATGGAGGGCGAGGTGACAAAGCCAACGGGGCCGACGAAGAGCCCGTTGACGATCTTGCCGAAGTTTAGGTACTTGCCGGGGTCACTGCCGACGAGTTGATCAATGGCGTGATCCACCGATTCCGCCGTGGGCGTGCTGCCACCGTTGGGGTTGTAGGCGGTGATCGGGTCGCCGGGGGTGCAAACATCGGTGAGCGGGGAGAGCACGGTGAGGGTGGCAACCTGGCTGGTGGCGGAGCCGCCGCCATTGCTCGCGACCATGACGTAATCAGCGCCATCCGCAGCCACGAAATTGGCGACGGTGAGGGTGGTGGTCTTGGACCCGGAAATAGTGCCGCCGTCTGTCAGGGTCACGTAGACCCCGTTGGTGCCCTTGAGCCATTGGTAATTGATGGGGAGGGTGCCGGAGGCCGCCGCCGTGAAAATCGCGGTGGAACCCGGGTACTGACCAAAGGGACCGGGCTGGGAAACAATGCTCGGAGGCACCGGGGCGGTGGTGCTAGACACCGCGAAAATCGCCGCCCGGCCGCCGGTGTTGGTGTAGGTCAGATCAATGGAGGTGACCGGCGGCACGTTGGCCGGCAGGGCGAGATCCAGATTGAATAAACGGGGCACCAAGGCCGAGGCCAGATTGGTGGTGATGTTGTTGATCTGGGCGGTATCCACCGCAACGCGGCCATTGGAGGCAAAGACATACGGCACGCCGGTGTTGAACCAATCATAAATCGTCAGGATGTTGGTGTAGGAGGTGCCGTCATTGAAGTGGACCACCACCACCGGGGCCACCGGGCCGTTGCCGCAGGAACCCAGGAAGGACAAACCGGTCGCCAGCGTGGGGTTCGCGAAAGTGATCGTGGCGTTCGGAATCGTCGGACTGACGTAAATGGCGTCGTTGCCATTGTAGGTCGGGGCCATCACATAAACATGATTGCCGGCCGCGTTGCTGACCGTCGCCCCGGGATGCGGCAGGCCGGAGGCGAGGGCGATGGCGGTGTTGGGGCTCCAATTACCCACGTTATTCAGGTTGTAGCCTTTTTCATACCACGAATTGCCCCCATTGCTATCATTGTCCATCGACGAGGTGGTGGCATTGGCGCTATTGGTGTCCACGACGCGGTTGCGCAGGGCGGCGGCGGCCTCCACGACGAAGTCCTGGGTGTAACCCGTGACGGTGATGGGACTGACGATGCCCTGGCCGTTGGGGTCGCCGCTCATCCCGAAGATGCAGTTGTGGGACCCGGAACCGCCGCTGTAGTAGGTGAGATCAACGCTCGTGATGACCTTGTTGGTGTTGGCGAGGACGATGTCGCGGAAGTAGAGGCGGGGGTTGTTGCTGCCAGCGTTGTTGTAGGTGAAATTGACCGAGCTGCCGCAGCGTTCATTTGCAATAAACGCCAGGTTCAGCGTGCCGTTGAACCAATCCGGGCAGCCGAAGGTATAGCTGCTTGAAGCGCCACCGGCGTTGATGCCCTCGGACGTGCCGTCTTGAAAATGAACGGTCACGCCGATGACGTCGCCGCCATTACCGCCGGAGCCCAGGAAGGAGAGACGGGCGTAGGAGGCGGGTGTGGCGAGGGTGAAAGTGCCATTCGTGACCACGGTGTCGATCAAAATGCCATTGGGGCCAACATAGGTGGGCGGCATCTGGAAGGAATAATTGGCGTTGGAAAGCGCGGTGAAAACCGTGCCCGCGGGCAGCAAGCCGTACGTGGGATTGCCCGGGTCGAAACCGAGTTCCATCCAAGTGTTGGCGTTGTTTTGGAGTCCTTGGTCAACCGTGGCCGTGGTGACGACCTTCAGTTTGGGGGTGGCGGAGGCCTCGACGACTACGTCGGCGTTGTAACTGTTCGGGTTCAACGGGACGGGGCTGAAGACGCCGCCGAAGGCCGTTCCCGCGCAAGCGAGGGTGAGGCCCAAGGGGAGAATTAGGGATTTCATGGGATTATTTATTTGCACTCAGGTGGTTTTATTGCACAGCCCTCCGAGGGGTTCGGAAGGAGCACTCCCCAATTCTTGTGCTTGGCTTGTGTGGCAGGGCCATGCGGAATCGGGGAGCATTCGCCAAGTGCCATGGCCCTTCGCGGAAGCCAAAAGGCACCGGAGACACTTCCCCGTGGGGAAGCGACGCGATGAAGCGGCCTCGTGCGATAAAAGTCATGTACTTAGTTGAACAACATTTAACGCGGACTGTCGAAGTAAAGCAAGACAAAAAGCGGATATTTGCCAACGCGTGAATCCTTGGCCGCCAGCCTTCATGGGTGCGTGAAATTGACCCAAGCCGGATTGCGTGCAGTTTTGGCTGCCTCGGGATGGCCCCCAATCCGCCTTCGGCTCCGAATTACCCAGCACTGCGGCGCACCCAATCAATACCCTGCTTATGAGCACCCCGACGGACTAGCCAGCCAGGATGGACATGGAATTTTTCGCGAGGCACGCATAAGAGAACCCCCAAGCGGGTTGCCGCAGATGGTACCGATGCGGCGCAAAAGCGAATGGAATCGTGGGGGAGGCTCAACTAAAACACCCGCCATGCCCGCGATGTCGGTACGCGTCAATCCCTCTCCCATACCCTGGAAGAACGGGGCCCTGACAAGGCCGCTCACGCAATCAAATGTGTGCTTAATCTGTTTCGATCATGGCAACAGGGCGGCCGAAAAGCAAGCTTGCTCTTGCAATTTCCCGCGCCAGCCCCGGCCGGAATCGGCCGGAATCGGCTTGCCGGCGCACCCCCGGCCGGATATGGAGCTGGGCAAGCAATCAAGATTTTATGCGCAAGGTTAACCCAACCCCCGCCCGCCTATGGCCCGCCGCCGCCTGGGTCGGAATTCTGGCCGGGCACGTCGCGGCGGCCGACGCCCCCGCCAACCACGGCCGGTTCTATTTCGGCGCCGGCGCGCCACCCGCGGGCTTCCAGGCCGTCGCCACCAACTCCGCGTATTCGGACGCCGCCGGTTTCGGCTTTGAACCCGGCGCCGCCCCGGCCGCCACCCCCGGGGCCATGACCGCGGCCCACGGGTTTCAGTTTTCGGTGCGGTTGCCGGAGGGCAACTACGCGGTGACCGCCACCTTGGGCGGCGGTGCGGCCGCGGCGGAAACCACCGTCAATGCCGAACTTCGTCGGCTCATGGTCGAGCGGGTCCGCACTCCGGCCGGCGGGACGGAAACCCGGAAATTCATCGTCAACGTGCGGCAACCGCACCTGCCCACGGGGGGCGTGGTCCGGTTGACGGAACGGGAAAAGACGGCCGAGCGCCGGGCCTGGGACGACCGCCTCACGCTGGAGTTCCTCGGGGCGAATCCGGCGGTGGCGGCGTTGGAGATCGCCCCGGTGGAGGTGCCGACGGTGTTTTTGATCGGCGACTCCACGGTGTGCGACCAGCCGGCGGAACCCTACAACAGTTGGGGCCAAATGCTGCCCCGGTTCTTTCAACCCACGGTGGCGGTGGCGAACCATGCCGAATCAGGCGAATCCCTCGCAGGCGCGCTGGCGAAAGGGCGGTTCAACAAAATCTGGAGCCAATTCCACGCCGGGGATTATTTGATCGTGCAATTCGGCCACAACGACATGAAGAGCACGGCGGCGGACGCGCTGGAGAAATACACCGAAAACCTGCGCCGG
>CAIYZC010000483.1 GCA_903930565.1 uncultured Pedosphaera sp. | reverse complement strand
GGCGGCGGGCTCTGGCAGTTTGATCCGGACTTGGGCCGCAACCCGGCCAACGTCATCTCCAATGTGGTGCTCGGTCCCGTGGGTGAGAACCAGGGCCTCGCGGCGGGCGTTCACGGCGATTGCATCGGCGTTTACGTCTCCGGTTCGATCGCCCAAGGCAATTTGAGCGTTTACACCGCCGACCCCGCCTTGGGCGCTCCCGCCACCGGCATTCTCGGGCCGGGCGGCCAGGGTGGCACGCCGACCTCTCCGGGCGGCTTCAACAATGTCTTCCGCTATGACATCGGCGCCGGCCCGCTGCCCTATACCAACGCCCCGAATTACAGCGCGAACCTCGGGCTCCCGGGCTTCCAGGACTCCCAAATCTGCGACGTCACCGTCGGCCCCGATGGCACGGTTTTCGGCATGTTCCGCCGCGCCAACTTCTCCGACGGCTGCCTCCAGGCTTTCAGCCCGGTCGACGGCTCGCGCATCTATGATTCCCTCCGCGGCCCCGTCGGCAGCCAGACCGACGTGTTTCAAAACGCGTACGGTGGCGTGCGCGTCTCGCCCGATGGCCGCTACATCGCGACCATCACCATCAACAACGCCATTTTGATCGCCAACCTCACCAATGGCTTGCCCGATGATTCCAGCTTGATCACCATCGCCAACACACCCACGACGGGCAATGCGCGCGGGATCGCGTGGGACGCGGCGGACAACCTTTATGTGTGCAGCTCCGGCCAGGGCCTGCTCCGCTACTTCTCCCTGGGCATCACCTCCACCACCATCAGCAGCAACGACTTCTCCGGCACCAACGGCAGCTTCGTGCTGGCCCTGCCGCAAGTCCAAGCTTCCGTGGTGGCCACCACGCCGGTCGCTTCTCAAAATTACGGCAGCCCGACCCCGGGCGTGTTCAACATCTCGCTGAACACCAACACCCTCATCACCCCGGTGACGGTAAGCTTCACCCGCAGCGGCTCGGCGGTTTATTCCAACAACCTTCCCACTGGCAATTACACCCTCAATTTGGGGACCAATGACGCCGGGGTCATTATCAGCTCGAACAGTGTCACCTTTCCCGTCGGAACCACTACGGACGGCAATAATTGGAATGTGAACGTTCTCGTCACCACGACCCCGAATCCGGTGAGCGGCCCCACCCTGTCCGTGGGTCTCCGGTTGAGCGGTGGCGCCACCTACCTGGCCCAAACCCCCACCAGCGACACGGTTTACCTCCAAAACACGGGTCCCCAGTTGCTCTTCCTCACCGCCGCCGCCAAGGGCGCAAGCTTGAACCGCGGTGTGCCCAACGATGCGGCTTACTTCACCATCACCCGCTGGGGTGACACCAACGGTCCCGGCAACACCGCGGCCAGCATCAACCCCACCGCCTATACGGTCACCGCGGGCACCTACGGCGGCACGGCGGTCTTCCCGACCGATTACGCCGCCCGGGCGCAGCGCATCGACCCCGCCGGCGACGGCGTGGTCCAATTGCCCACCAGTGGCAGCCCGGGGATCAAGATCAATCCCGGCGACGTGACCATCACGGCCGAAATCGGCAATCCCGTGGCCCATGCCAACCTCGCCAACCCGCCCAACAATGTCACAGTGATCTTCAGCCTCACCAACGCGGCGTCGGGCACCAACCTGACCAGCGCGGAGGGCAAGGCCTACTCCGTTACGACCACGCCGTTGACGATCACGGAAATTGACAACGCGGTCGGCTCCGAAGTCGTGTTGTGGGCGAATCCGCTCACCAGCGCCCTGGACAGCACGAACTGGACCTTGACCTTCGCGGCGACCAACCTGGCCCCCACCACGGTCCTGCCGGTGGTGCTGCCGAATTACACCAACGGCTTCACCAGCATCGCGGGCGGTGGCACCAACGACTTCAATGTCACCTTCGGTTACCCCGTCGCCCTGGACAGCATCGCCCCCTCCCCCGTGATGGCGGCCAAAGGCTGGACCAACGTCTTGAAGATGACCGTCAACAAGAACGACAATTC
The DNA here is from genome assembly GCA_903930565.1 of uncultured Pedosphaera sp. GTDB lineage: Bacteria > Verrucomicrobiota > Verrucomicrobiia > Limisphaerales > Pedosphaeraceae > CAIXFN01. The sequence goes on along the minus strand of CAIYZC010000483.1, from coordinate 1,756 downwards.
CCCCGCCGGCGTGAATCTGTATCCGCAGGCGGCGTTCATCGGCAATTACGCGCTGCGCTTCAACATGTACCTCTCCATGTACGAGCGCGCCATCAACAATCCGTTCATCGGCACGTATCCGCGGGAGTTCGCCGCCTTCGGCATCAACCATCATGGCACCAACTGCAATTGGCGCCTCGCCGCGCCGATCGCGGCCGGCACCGGCAACAGCACCACCAACGCCGACGGCGTTTGGTTCGCCATCGACGCCGCCACCGGCTCCCAAACCCCGGCGGATTTTGATGCCTTCACCTCGCCCGCCCTGCCCAATGCGGGCGTGACCGCGGACTTGGTCAGCAACACCGCGCAATCGCAAAACGGCGTTTTCAAAAGCCCGCAATTCGCTTCCGAATACGCCTCCGGTCCCCAAGCGGGCGGCGAACCCATCAACCAATGGGTGGACGTGAGCGTGGAAGTCACCGCCCAGACCAACGTGAGCTTGCTCATCAACCGCAGCCAGGTGCTGACCTCCTTTCCGATCACCAACGGGGGCAACTACACCGCGGGCACGTTCATGCTGGGCTATCTGGATCCGGTGTATGATGTGAGCGACAGCAGTGCGTTCGTTTATTACTCGAACGTGCGCGTGGTGGAGCTCTCCCCGTATATCGTTTCGCAGGCCGCCAGCCTGATCGTCACCCAAGGGGCCACGGTTTCCTTCACCTCCTCGGGGAATTACGCCACCGCGCCCCTGACCAATACCTGGTACAGCGGTTTGACCAACCCCATCACCTCCTTGAAGGTGGACTCCGCCAACAGCTCCAACCTGACGAGCACGCTGTCCTTGACCAATGTGCAGTCCGGCACGAACTACCTGGCGGTGTTCAGTGACTTGGCCGGATCCGTTACCGGCCTCGTGGCGAACCTCGAAGTCGTGGCCGGCCCCGCAAACCAAACCGTCAGCTCCGGTGCGTTGGCCAAATTCACGGTCTCCGCCACCGGTCAATCGGCGCCCACCGCCTATCAGTGGTACCGCAATGGCCTGGCCTTGGCGAACGGCAACAAATACGCGGGCGTTACCACCGGCACCCTCTACATCACCAACGCCCTCTCCACGGATGTTGGCGCCTATAGCGTGGCCGTCACGAACACCGCGGGCTATGTGATTCCCGCCGCCACCCTGGCGGTTGTCAATCCGCCCACCTCGGTGGTGGTCTCGCCCGCCGCCCAGACCAACCTGTGGGGTTCCACTGCCACGTTTTTCGTGAGCGCCTCGGGCAACACTCCCTTCAGCTATCAATGGAAGAAGGCCGGCAGCAACCTCACGGACAATGGCCGCATCACGGGGAGCACCAGCAACCTGCTTACCATCGCCAACCTCACGACCGCCGATGCGGGCAGCTACACGGTGGGCGTGACCAATGCCGCGGGTGGCGCGGTCAGTTCCACCGGGGTCCTCACCATTACGGTGCCCGCCCCGAGCTTCTCGACGGTGGTCCCTGATGGGTCGGGCAACCTCACGCTGACCTTCGGCAGCACCAACGGATTCGATACCACGAACGCGTTCATCCTCCAAAGCTCGGCGAACGTCGCCGGCCCTTACACCAACACCCCGGCCACGTTTGTGCCCGGCCCGGCGGGTTCCTTCCAAGTTACCGTGCCCCCGGTCGGCGTGAACATGTTCTACCGGCTCCGGCACGCGAACTGAGTCCAGTTCCCACCCCGGGGCGCCCCGCGCGCCCCGGGCTTCCCACCGGGCGGCGGCGGCGGTCCGCTG
>CAIYZC010000482.1 GCA_903930565.1 uncultured Pedosphaera sp. | reverse complement strand
GTAGCCCGCAAACCAAAAGACTTCCTCGCGCAAGTCTTGCGCGTTGTGCGGAAAGAAGAAATCGTGACCATTGGTTTCAGCTTTGAGGAGGTGAAGTTCGAATTCACGGGCCAAGGCGGGCACGGGAGAGCCGTTTTCGGCCGCGACCGCCCGTTGCCAGGCCGGGCGAAGGGTGTTGCGCCAGGCGCGCCGTCCGCTGCGGCCACCCCGCCGCCCGCCGTTGGGGGGCGCGGCCGGTTCGGGAGAATTGTCGCCGGCGGGAGCGCCGGCCGTGGCCTCCAGGGTGTCGCCCGCGGCCACGGATTTTTCCAAATCCTGGCGGGTGCCATGGCGGAGCATGTCGCGGGCCCCGGGGTCCAGAGTCAAGGCGATCAAACGCTGGTGGAATTGGTGGAAACGGTTGGTTTTATCGCGGAAGGCGGCGTCGGCGGCGGGTTCCAGGAGGCCGTTGACGGCGCGTTCATAGGCGGCGACGGCGTGCTGGACGGCCGGTTGGAGGTGCCGGTTGGGCACCAGGCGTTTCTCGATGAGCCCGGCCCAACGTTCCAAGTACTGTTCCGAAGTGGAGCAGGGTTTGTCGATGGTGGCGTCCGCGAGCGTGGCGGCGTGGTGGGCGGCGGCGAAGGAAGGCAAAGCTCGGCCCTTGGGCTGGAGCGAGAGGAGGTCGATCCCCAGCAGGCTTTCCGGGAGCCAGCGTTCGTAGCCGGCCCAGACTTCGGGATTCGGGTCGGGGTCGCAGCCGGCGGCGGCGGATTTTTCATCGGTGGCGGTGAACCCCGCGATGCGCGGGAGCGGGGCGGTTCTTTTGGCCGCGGGGGCGCGGGTGGCCGTGGTCCGGTCCGTGAACCAATCGGGGTTGGGGGTGAGTTCGCGGGGAACGGCGAGGAAATGGAAGCCGCCGGAGTGGCATTGCGTCATGCAAAACACGACCTTGCCCCGGCCGAGCCCGGCGCGGAGCACATCCCGCAGGTCGCCCACGCTGAGGGACTGGCCTTCCTCGTAGCGCCAGCCGTGCGGGGCGGCCGGGTCCGGGGTGAAGCCCCAAAGCGAGATCAGGCTCTCGGGATGCCGCCCGGAGCTCAGGGAACCGTGGTCGCCCACGAAGAGGAACAGCGTGCCGCCCCCGGCGACCGCGGGCAGGATTTCCCCGCGGAGCGCGGCCAGGAAGGTGTCGCGGCGGGCGGGGCGGTTGCCGGGCAGCGCGCCGACGGTCCAAGCTTCCATCAGGGCGCCGTCGTGCAGGCGGTCGTGGCGGACATCGCTGAAGCGCGGCGGTTCGCCGCTGACATTGCCGGCGCCGAAAAACGTCCACACCGAACCGGCGGGATACTGGCGCTGGAAAAAAGCCGACACGGCCCGCGCCTGAAGGTATTGGGAGTAGTTGTTGTTGCCGGGGGAATCGCCGCCGGAGAGCAGCACGAAGACATCCCGCGCCGCCGCGGTGGGCGCGCCGCCGGCCCCCAGGCCGAGCAGGACCGCCGCGCCCAGAAAAAAGCGCCCCAAGCGGCGCCGGAAGTCAGCCATGGGGAAAAGGTACGCGCCCCCCGGCGCGGGCGGCAAGCGGAATTGTGGGGGGGTGGCGGGATGGACTCGATGGGCCGAGGCCGGTTCAGGTAGTCGTTTTTGGGGGCTTGCCACGGTTGCGCGGGGAGGGTTAGCATTGCCCCGGCGAAAGCGTATTTTTATGGCAAAAATCATAGCCGAAATGGCGATTGAAACGGCGACCATGGAGTTGCCGGACACGAAGACCTTGAAACTGCAGTGGCCCGAAGGCTACGAGGTGGATTTCAAGACCGGGCAGTTCATTACCGTGTACTGGCCGGACACGCCCACGTACAAGCGGGCGTATTCGTTGTCCTCCTGCGCCTTGGACCGCGGCTTTTTTGAAGTGACCGTGAAACGGGACGGGAAGATGGGCACGCGGATCGTCGATTGGGCGAAGGCGGGGGATAAACTGTTCGTGATCCCGCCGGCGGGCAAATTTTTGCCGGTAATGGAGCCGGACAAGCATTTGATCTGCATCGCGGGCGGTTCGGGGGTGACGCCTTTCCGCGGGTTTGTGCGGGATGCCACGCGGCGGCAACTGGCCACGCGCATCACGATTCTGTACAGCGTGCGCACCACGGCGGACATCATTTTCAACAAGGAATTCCGGGAATTGGCCCAGGCGAACCCGAATTTCAAATTCGAGGTGACCTGCACGCGGTTGGGACAGGAAGATCCTTGGACCGGCCGGCGCGGGCGCATTGACGCGGCCTGGGTGCGGAGCCACATTGGGGACGCGGCGAACACGGTGTTCTACGCTTGCGGACCGACCGCCCTCGTCGAGGGCACCCACGACTTGGTGGTGAACGAACTGGGCATTCCCAAGACCCAGATGCTGCTCGAGAAGTGGGGCTGAGCCAGTCGGATTGCCGCCGGACCGGACCCGCACCCTACCCGCCGCCAAAATATGTTAAAACGCACGCCGTTGTTTGAATGCCACCAGCAGTTGGGCGGCAAGTTGGTGGAGTTTGGCGGCTGGGAAATGCCGGTGCAGTACACCAGCATCACCGACGAGCACCAGGTGGTGCGCAAGCACGCCGGGTTGTTCGACATCTCCCACATGGGCGAGGTGTTGGTGAGCGGGGCCGGGGCGGCGGAATTTCTGAACCGCACGTTGACCAACGACGTGACCAAGCTCACGCCGGGGCTGGGGCAGTACACGCTCATGTGCCGGGAAACCGGCGGGGTGATGGACGACTTGTACCTCTACCAACTCGCACCGCTGGAATACCTGCTCATCATCAACGCATCGCGGATCGACGTGGATGTGGCTTGGTTGCAGGAGCGGTGGGCGGCGTTCCCAGCGGCGGGCACGGTGGAGTTGCGCGATGTGTCGGCGGAAACCGGCGCGGTGGCCCTGCAAGGGCCGCGGGCGGCGGCTTTTATCGGTGACGTGTTTCCGGGGCCGGCGAACGGCGGCACCCTGGTGGCGCGGGTGACGGAGCTGCGGAAGAACCAAATCGCGCGTTGGGAATTCGCCGGGCAACCAGTGCGGGTGGCCCGGACCGGTTACACCGGCGAGGACGGATTTGAAGTGGTGGCCCCCGCGGGCGTCATCGTGGCTGTGTGGCAAAAGATTTTGGCGGCGGGCCATCCGTATTGCCTGCAACCCGCCGGCCTGGGCGCGCGCGACACCTTGCGCACCGAGGTTTGTTACCCGTTGTACGGCCACGAGCTGGACGAACAAACCACGCCGATTGAGGCGGGCTTGGGCTTTTTCGTGGCGTTGGACAAGGGTGAATTTGTCGGGCGCGCCGCGTTGGCGGCCCAGAAGGCCGCGGGCCCGGCTCGGAAATGCGTGGCCTTCAAGATGACCGAGCGCTCGGCGCCGCCCCGGCCACAGTACGCGGTGTGGAGCACCGGCCCGGAGGCCGCCGCCGTGGGCACCGTGGTCAGCGGCACCCAGAGTCCCTCTCTGGGTGTGGGCATCGGCATGGCCTATGTGCCCGCCGCCCTGGCCCGCCCCGGCACCGCGATCGCGGTGGAAATCCGCGGCAAACGGGCCGCCGCCGTGGTGGTGCCCAAACCGATTTATCTGCGACCCGTCCCCCAAACCCCTGCGACCGTTTAAAAACTCCGCCGCCATGTCAAAAATCCCCGCCGATCTCAAGTTTGCCGAATCGCATGAATGGGTGCGCCTTGAAGGCGACATCGCCACCGTCGGCATCAGCGACCACGCCCAGCACGAACTCACCGAAGTGGTGTTCGTGGAACTGCCGGAACTCCAACTCGCCACGGTGGCGGGCGACAGTTGCGCCGTGGTGGAATCCGTGAAGACCGCCAGCGAAATCTACGCCCCCGTCTCCGGGGAAGTGGTGGCGGTCAACCAAGCGCTGGACGGCGATCCCGGCCTGGTGAACACCGATCCCTACGGGGCGGGTTGGATTTTCAAGGTGAAGCTCGGGCCGAACGGCAAGGATGAATTCGAGGATTTGCTGGACGCCGAGGGCTACGAGAACGTGATCGCGGGTCATTGAACCTTGATCTTGCCGCCGGGGTGCGCCACCTTGCCGGGGTGAACGCGACGAACATTCGGTTATTTGTCAAACCCTGGTGCGGTTGGTGCCAGAAGGCCGTCCGCTGGCTCGACGCCCGCGGCGTGGACTACGAAACCGTGGACGTGACGGCGGACGCCGCGGCCTTTGATGAAATGGTGCGCCTCTCCGGCCAGGAGCTGGCCCCGGTGATCGAGGTGGATGGGCAAATTTTGGCGGATTTCGGACCCGAGGAATTGGCCGAGTTTTGGGCCAAACTGGAGAAGGGGGCGAAGTGAGTCTGCCGCCCGCGCCCGCGCCCAAGGCCCCCAATTCGCCCGCCCCGCCCCGTCCGCGTTTGCCCGAATGGCTGCGGATCAAGCTGCCCACGACCGACCGCTTTGCGCGCACGCGCAATCTGCTGGACGAGCTCAAGCTCCACACCGTGTGCGAGAGCGCGCAGTGCCCGAACCACTGGGAATGCTGGAGCAAGGGGACGGCCACTTTCATGATCGCGGGGGACCGCTGCACCCGCGCGTGCGGTTTCTGCGCCGTATCCACCGCCAAGCCGTTTGCCCTCGAAGCGGATGAGCCGGAGCGGGTGGCGGAAGCCACGCGGCGTTTGCGTTTGCGGCACGTGGTCATCACCGCCGTGGCGCGGGACGATTTGGCGGACGGCGGGGCGGACCATTTTCGGAAAACGATCGAGGCCGTGCGGGCCTTGAACCCCGGCATCGTCATCGAGGTGCTCACCCCCGACTTTTTGGACCGGGACGAGGCCATCGATTGCGTGCTCGCCGCGCATCCCGAAATCTTCAATCACAATTTGGAAACCGTCCGGCGCCTCACGCCCGAGGTGCGTTCGCGGGCGACCTACGAGCGTTCTTTGAGCGTGTTGGGGAAAGTGAAAGCCAAGTCCGGCGGCCGTTGGCACACCAAATCGGGGTTGATGCTGGGCCTCGGCGAAACCGAGGCGGAATTGCGCGAGAGCATGGCCGACCTCCGGGGGGTGGGCTGCGACATTCTCACCCTGGGCCAGTATCTGCAACCCACGCGCCAACACCTGCCCGTGGTGGAGTTCGTCACTCCCGCGAAATTCGCGGAACACCGGGAATACGCCCTGGCCTTGGGTTTCGTTCACGTGGCCAGCGGGCCGATGGTGCGCAGTTCGTATCACGCCGACGAAATCAAGTTGCCGATGATGGCGGGGTAAATCTCACGGGAAAAGGCTCTATCCAACTGAGCTACGAGCGCATGTGCCTTATTTACAGGCGTTTGTGATTAAACAGTTGGTCGCACATTTGACTTTTCTATACTGATGTTCTATACTGATGGATGAAAGCAAAAAATGACGCGAAGGCCGAGGGCCTCTGGCAGAAAACCAAGTACGCAAATCTCGTTCGCAATGCTTCATCCGGGAAGAATTTTGCGCGATTTCGGCACAACGGCAAGCTGATTTGGCGCGGCCTGGACACCGACGTTCTGAGCGTGGCGGCGCAGCGGTTGCCGGACAAGATCAAGGACGTAAAGGACGAGCAAGCCCTACTTGGGTCCGGCAGCGACCCTCGGATTACCTTTGAAGCCGTCGCCAAGATTTACCTGGAGCGCGTTCAAGCCTCTCCCGACTTCAAACCGAAGACCAAGGCATACCACGAGCAACGCTTGGACGCGTTCTCTAAGTCACGGCCGGGCGTGAAGGCGACGACGGTTAAAGGCATCACCAAGGGCGAGTGCATCGAGTGGCGGAACCGTTTCGCGGCGAAGTACAGTCCGACCAGCTTCAATCACACCCTTGGGATTGTGCGCTCCATCTTCGAGATTGGAATTGAAGCCGGTGCCAGGCGGGACAATCCGGCCAAAGCAAAAGAGATGAAACGCCTTTCCGAAACCTCAAAACGCCTTCGCTTGCCCGAACCCGAACAGTTTGAAGCTTTTGTGAAAGAGATTGAAAACGGTGGCGGCGGGTTCTCCAAATCTTGCGCCGACTTGGCCCAGTTTCTCGCCTACGGGGGATTCCGAATCACCGAAGCGAAACACATTACGTGGGCTGACTGCGATTTTGTGCGAGGAAAGATAGTCGTAAATGGTGAGCCCGAAACCGGACTCAAAGGACGACACGCCGGGGAGAGCCGAGAGGTTCCGATGATAACCGACATGCGGCAATTGCTTGAGCGCATGAGAGCGGCACGACCGGAGGAACCAACAACGGCAGCAGTGACGCGAGTCCACGAATGCCAGAAGGCTATGGACCGCGCAGCAACCAAAGTTGGAATGACTCGGATCACTCATCACGACTTGCGACACCTGTTTGCAACGCGGTGCATTGAGGCAGGAGTGGACATTCCCACGGTTTCGCGCTGGCTTGGGCATAGAGACGGGGGAGCGTTGGCCATGAGGGTTTACGGTCAATTGCGCGACCAGCACTCAAGCGAAATGGCTCAGAAAGTTACGTTCAAAAAAGTTGCTGAAAAAGAAGCCAAAGTCGCGTAAAACAGGAAGGCATTCAGACGTGAACCAGTTTTATGGCTGTGAAAACTACCTTGCTCGAAATCGAAGCGATCCTAAGCAACGCCGTTGCCGAGTTGTCGTTGCCGACTCACAATTCCGAAAAGGCAAAACGAGGCGTTGAGGTCGCGAGAGACATGCTGCTCAAATTGGCCGAGGACGAATCGGGACGCGACCGGCTGACGAAAGCCAAACGCAAACTCGTCCTCGTGTATCTCGGAATGCGAGAAAGCGAATTCAGTGATGCCGATGCAGAGATTTTTTCCCTGCTATCCAAAGAGCGTGCGTTAAAAGACGAAATCGAGGAACTTGTTGATAGAAATTGAAATGGTCGGCCTAAACACTTTTTTGGGTTACCCTATAAATGTCCTACCGGCTGTGCCAGAATTGAGCGCAAAAACTATGAAAACCAACCTGACCAATTGGCTGTGCGGACTCTGCGCGATTCTTCTGATTGTCGTTCTCGTTATTCAGTTCAAGCAGCAAGGCCGACTTGACGCCTTGCAACGACAGCAAGAATCGCTGTCATCCGCTGTGAGCCAGCAACAGCAGCAGCAGCGCAATTTGACTGTCGGACTCGCAAAACAAGTCACGAATTTGGGCGTAAGTTTGGAATCGCGTCTTGCTCAAGGCGAGCAGCAGGCGAAAGAAAAAGCCGCCGAGATTGCCAATGCCGTCCAGCAGCAAACAGCGGTGATGCACCGTGCGCTTGGAAAAGTAATTCCCGTCGAATTGCCAGAGTCACTGACCAACAAGCTCACAGCGTTGGAAGCGCGAGCCACCGACGAGAAATCATGGCCCAAAGATTCAACGGAGACCGACGCAATGCTTGCCGGGTTGCGCGACTTGGTTCGTCAAATTCCACCCTGGGCAGAGGAAGATTTGCTGCCTCGTTTGAATGCCCTGCGTTGGAATGTCCAATCGCTACAAGTTCTCCAAGCGAACGCGAGTGTGGACGGTGAGGCATTGTCAACTGCTGCCGAGACTTTTGCCAATCAAATTTCAACTCAACCCGATGGGGGTTTGACCAACATCACCACGGCGCTTGCAAGCCGACAGGCGGACGCCATGCAGCGATTCGCAGTGTATCGTCGTGAGAGCGCAATCAAAGATGCCAAGGAGCAGCTTGGATTGGCCGTGACGACTGAGGCACTGGCTGTTTGGCAGCGATTGAGCGAATGGACGAACGACCCGACAGACGGCCAGCAAGTGCTCGAACTGCGGCAACAACTCCGCTCAAGGTTGCTTGAAGAAGAAGTGGCCAAGTTTACTGATGCCACGAAAGCAAGCCTTCAAAAGTTTGGCGCACTGACGAATGTAGCCCTTCGCCGAGCCGGATATTTCCGAACGATGGAGAACGTTACGGTTCAACGATTGAAACTTTTGGAAGAACCGAATACCTCGGTCGGCGCAGTCAATATGTTGGCTGACGTGTCGGCTTCGGTTGAAGCGCGCATCAATGAGGAAACGGAAAAGCAGAAACTGGACGATTACGGACGTGATCGCGGTTATCAGCAGTGGGCTTTGCGGAAGATTGCAGACTTCCGAAGCGATTTTGTGAACGCGCAGAATCAGAAGCGCGGGCGGTTTGGCGACTCAATTCGAGGACCGGAAATTTACACCGACTACGGAATGATTCGTGATGTGATGGTAAAGCATCTGCTGCCGGTTTCTCTGGGGAACTTGGATTCAGCAGTCGCGAAGATTTACGGCCAAGCGTTTGATGACGGCTGGAATAAACTTGGTGGAAAGGACGAGAAACACCTCCAGACGGAAGTGGCGGAGAAAGATGCGACGACCGCAAAAAAGACGCCGCAAAACTATCAGGAATAGCCATGAAATCTATTTTGCTCAACATCTCGGCGGCCTTGGCCTTTTGCTTGTTGGCTGCTCAAGTTGCAGCGCAACCTGCGATCCCGCTTTCACTCCCACTTACGCAACGCGAGCAAGCAACTTCCATTGGCGCCGCAACGAAGAGTGAGAAACTCAATTGGATGCGAAGCACGATTCGCCAAGGACCATACGGACAAGCGCGACTTGACAGAATCTTTAAGAATTTTGAAGGGGAAAACTTCATTGACCCTAAAATTCCAGGGGTTGGGCAAAGCATCAGAATGGCCGCTTCCTATCATCCGCCTCATCTGAAAGGAGCAGAGCGGACACTTCTCTATGGAATAAAAATCTTCAACGATTCCAGATTTCAACTCGTTGAGTTGGATCAGCGCGTCACGGCCTCCGGACGCACCGACAAAGATTTATTTTTTCGACACACACAGACAGGTCAACGTGGTCGGATTGAAGTAAAAAATGTCCAGCCGGCATCGCAACGCGCTGACTTGGAGCGGATCAAGGGGCAGATCGACAAAATGGCTGCGGAGTATAAGCGGACCGGTGAATTACAGGCATGGGCAAATCGCCAAGAGACGATTCCAGCCATCAAAGAATATGCGCGGCAAAAAGGCGTTCCGACCTACGAAAAAACCAAACAGGCGGAATTCACAAAGGTCTTGGATGACTTCGATCGTCGAAGCATTGTCGAAGCGCGTGTGAAACTTGCCGGTGGCGCACTTAGCACAGGAGCAGGCATAGCACTGCTCTACACCTCAACTCGGGGACTCTTGGATGTCGCTCAGTCAGATGCAAATGACCTCACGACGAATCTGCGAATTGGCGAGCAAAGCTCACTGCTTGCTGCCGGGGGCGGTTTCACGGCGTCCGGTCTGGCACAACTCGGCTCAAAATTCGCAATAACAGAAAGCGCATTCGCTAAACTGGGAAGCATCACGAAGTGGGGCGGGCGAGTTGGGATTGTCGGCGTCATCCTTGGGGAAGGTATTGGGATTGGCGTTGATTACTACAATTGGGATGAGATGACGGCTCGCCAGAAAGCCACGTCAAAAGTTCAGCACAGTGTCAGTATCGGAGGCATGATTGTTGCGTTCGGGGCTGGTTGTCTTATTGGAATCGAAACTGGCCCTGGCGCATTGGCATTTGGGGCTGCCGCAGCCGGAGCAACCTACGCCGCCGCAAGGGTGGCGACCGGGATGGTCGAGGATTCTTACAACCGACTTGACGATGCACAGAAGGAACAAGTTCGCACTTTCATCTACCAGCAACACGGCGTCAGCCAATGAATCGAAACGCTTCAAACATGAACCTCGTTGATTACCTCGCAAACGGAATTCTGATAAACATTCTGCGAACAAACAGCGGGTCGAATCCGCCGACTGTTTGGATTACGCCACAAGCCCACGGGACTTTTCGCTACGGATTTGTCCAAGAGCCGAATAGCGTCGGCGGTCAAGCTGCCCCGTTTGGCACAGTGGAGGCAGGAAAGATTTTTCGGCCCAAAGAAACGGAAGTTGTCGAATTCCTCCGCACGTTCGGTCTTTCCAAAGCAGAAGCGGAAAGTGCGGTTCAAAGAATTGGCCTTGAACCTTGAGAATTTTACGCGAGTTGAATTTGAAAAGTTTTGCCCAAAAAACCACGTTGCTGCCACGTGTCCACACATGATTGAGGAAAACATGGTCAAGTAACTCGAATGGTGTGGCGGAGCGATCCCTGCCGTGGGGTTGGGGGCAAATTAGAAGGTGGCAACGGGGGGGGTGGCGGGTTTTTCCGTGGGGTGTGGCCAGCTGTTCCGTGGGCCGGCGCGGCGGCCGGGTGGGGCGCGCCGTGCCGGGCCGTGGCGGCGGGGGGTGAGAGCTGGAGTTCTGGGTCCTGATACTGCGGACGTGGCGGCCGGGTGCGTAGTTTGGGCGAACGCCGCGCCCGGCGCAGGGCCGGCACCAGGACCAGCAGGGCCTGCTCGAGGTGCAGTTCGTAGAGTTGCGGGGCCTCGCCCAAAATCTCGCTG
>CAIYZC010000481.1 GCA_903930565.1 uncultured Pedosphaera sp. | reverse complement strand
TCCACTGAGTATCCGACTACCGGAGGGGCACAACAAATCCGGCACCCACCCTACTCCGCCCGTCCCGGCGCGTCGGCATCCCGATCATTCTTCGCGCGCTGCTCCGCAAAAATGCCGCGAATCAGCGCACGGCACTCGGCCTCGCGGACGCCGCTGGTGATTTCACAGTGGTGATTGAGCGTCGGCCATTGGAGCAGATTCAGCGAGCCACCCGCCGCGCCGCCCTTCGGGTCCCCCAGGCCGAAGACCACCCGGGCAAGCCGGGTATGCACCACCGCCCCGGCGCACATCGGGCAGGGTTCCTTGGTGACGTAGAGGGTGCAGTCCGTGAGCCGCCAATCGCCCGCCACCTGCTCGGCCTGGGTGAGCGCGAGCATTTCGGCGTGGGCGGTGGCGTCCTTGAGCAATTCCACTTGGTTGAAGGCCCGCGCAATGATGCGCCCCGCGCGCACCACCACCGCCCCCACCGGCACCTCCTCCGCCTCATACGCCCGCGCCGCCTGCCGCAGGGCTTCGCCCATGAAGTAGTGATCGCTTTGGAGGTCGATGATTGGTTCGTCGTCCATGGCGCCCGGTAAACGGCAATCAGCCGGCGGTTGGCGCTTCGGGCGCCGCCGGTTCCGCGGCCGCGGTTTCAACCGGCGCGGCGAGCGGTTCGGCCGCCGGGACGGGCGCTTCGGCGGCCGGCGTTGGCGTTGGGGCCGCGGTCCCGACCGGGGTCGCGGCGCCGTCCGAGGGGAGCAATTGCAATTCCGCCGGGGCGGGCGTGGCCAGGCCGGGTTCGGCGGTGACCAAGGCTTCGGGCTTCACGACCGGGATGCGGCGCAATTCATCCGCGGCCGGCAGGTCGTCCAGGGAGCGGAGGCCGAAGTATTCGAGAAAGGCGGGGGTGGTGCCGTACGTCATCGGGCGGCCCACCACTTCGGCCCGGCCCGCTTGGTGAACCAAGCCGCGCTCGAGCAAAGTCTGCATCACGCCATCCACCGCCACGCCGCGGACCTGCTCGATTTCCGCGCGGGTGAGCGGTTGGCGGTAGGCGATGATGGCCAGCGTTTCCAAGCCGGGAGCGGAGAGGCGGGGCGGACGGGATTTGTGGCCGACGAGCGCCTTGAGCCAGGGGGCGAATTCCGGCTGGCTGACAAATTGCCAGGCTCCCGCCACGCAGGCGAGGCGGTAGGTGCGCCCGGCGGCGGCGTGTTCCGCCTGAAGTTCCTCCAGCAGCGGCAAAAGCTCTTCCTCCTTGGTTTTCTTGCACGCCAGCGTCACTTCCTCCGGTTCGGGTTGGTTGGCCGCGTTCACCAGCACGTCGCGGAGTTCCCGGGGGGTGAGGGCTTTTTGGGCGGAAAACAACAGGGACTCGAGGATGAGTTTCAGTTCCATGGTCAGGCGGGGGGGAAAGGCAGCTCGGGGGGCGCGTCCACGGCGGCGGCCGGCTCCGGCTCCGGCGCGGGGGTCGCCGACGGTTCGGCGCGGCGGATTTCAATCTCGCCAAACGGCTCCTGCTGAGTCGCGGCGAGGTGCTTCATGCGCACCAGTTCCAACAAGGCCAGAAAGGTCACGACCACTTCGGTGCGGCTGAGGTCGCCGGAAAACAGCTCGGAAAACTTCACCGCGCCCCGTTCGGTCAACGTCTTCAGGATGTGCTCGATCTTTTCGCTGACGCTCCAGCGGTCCTCGAACACATCGCGCCGGTCGTCGCGCTGGTGAATGCGCTTGAGGATGTTCGTGACCGCGTTGAGCAGGTCCAGCAGCGAGGCGTCCTTCCGCAACGGCGCTTCCGATTCAAACTCGGGTTTGGGCGCCTGCCGGGGGAAAATGCTCTCCTGCTCCACTTCCCGCACCTGGAGTTGCGCGGCGGCGTCCTTGAATTTCTTGTACTCCACCAATTGGCGGATCAACTCCCAGCGGGGATCCTCGCCGTCCTCCTCCGCTTCCGTGGCGACCTGCTGGTCCTCGGGCAGCAGTTCGCGGCTCTTGATGTACATCAGCGTGGAGGCCATGACGACAAATTCGCCCGCTACTTCCAGGTCCAGCAGGCGCATGACCTCCAAATGGGCGATGAACTCGGTCGCCAACTGCGTGAGGTTGACCTGGTAAATGTCCACCTCCTCCTTTCGTATGAGATAAAGGAGCAAGTCCAACGGGCCTTCAAAGACCTCGAATTTGACTTTGTATTCGGACATGTTCGGGCAAATCCCGCCAATGGGCGCGGGGAGGGGAGCTTAGGGTGCCGCTGGGGCGCTTGGCAACGCCAGAACGGCGGCCGAAACGGTTTCGCGGTGGAGGCCGCGTCGGCAGCCGCCTCCGGGCTGGACAAATGCCCCGCCTTCGGGTTGCCTGTCCCCATGATGATGCTGCCGCTGACTCGCCGGGTTCACCAAGGTTGTACGGGAATCGCGCTCGCCGCGCTGCTGCTGGGCGCCGGAACGGCCCGCGCCGACGACCCGCCTTCGCCGCATGCGGCCGCCGGCACGAATGCCGCCCCCGCCGCCGCGGCCCCCAAAGCCGCCGAGCCCAAAAAAGAGGAACCCAAGAAGGAGGATGCCAAAGTTACCGCCGCGGTGCCGGACGCCACCCGCAAGCCCATCCGCACCACCAACACGGTCGTCATCGCCGGCCAACCGGTCACCTACGCCGCCGAGACCGGCATGTTGCCCCTCCTCAAGCCGGATGGCGCCGCCCGCGCTTCCGTGTTTTACATCGCCTACACGAAGTTGGGCGAAACCAACCTGACGCGCCGCCCCGTGACCTATTGCTTTAATGGCGGGCCCGGCAGCTCCTCCGTGTGGCTGCACTTGGGCGGCCTCGGTCCGCGCCGGGTGCTCATGAACGAGGACGGCACCCTGCCCAAGCCGCCCTTCGGCCTGGTGGACAACGAATTCTCCATCCTGCACGCCACCGACCTCGTCTTCATTGATCCCGTGCCCACCGGCTTCAGCCGGCCCGCGAAGGATGAGAAGACCGAACAGTTCCTGGGCCAGACCGCCGATTTGGAATCCGTGGGCGAATTCATCCGGCTCTGGACCACCCGCCACGCGCGTTGGTTGTCGCCCAAGTATTTGTGCGGCGAGAGCTACGGCGTGTTCCGCGCCGCCGGCTTGTCGGAGTATTTGCACAGCCGCTACGGGCTGTATGTGAACGGGCTGATGCTCGTATCCGGGTTGTTGGACTACGCCACCTTGCGCGAAGGTCCGGGGAACGACCTCCCGGCGATGTTGTTCCTGCCCACCTACACCACGACCGCCTATTTCCACAAAAAATTGCCGCCCGATTTGCAAGCCGATCTGGGCAAAGCCCGGGCCGAGGCGCGCGAATTCATGCGCGGCGAATATCCGGCCGCGTTGTTGCAAGGCGCGGCGCTGCCCGCCGACCAGCGCGCCAAGGTCGTTGCCAAACTGGCCCGCCTGACCGGCCTGCCGCCGCGCTTCATTGAGGAACACGACTTGCGCATCGACAGCTCCGCCTTCCGCAAAGCGTTGCTGCATGACGAGGGCCTCATCATCGGCCGCTACGACGCCCGGATCACCGGCCGCGACGGTCACCCGGCGGAACCCAACCCGGAGTTCGACCCCTCCTACTCCGCCACCTACGGCCCGTTTTCGGCCGCGATCAATTCGTATCTGCACGAGGAATTGAAGTTTGAGGACGATCTGCCCTACGAATTGCTCACCGGCGTTCAGCCGTGGAATTATCCCGTGCGCGGGAGCTATCCCAGCGTCGCCGCGATGCTGGCCTCCGAAATCAGCGAGAACCCCCATTTGCGCGTCCTGGTCCTCGGCAGCCTGCGCGACCTCGCATGCCCCATCGACGGCATCCGCTACAGCATCGACCACCTCGCCATTGACCCGTCGTACCGCACCAATTTCACCTACGCCGAGTACGAAGCCGGCCACATGATGTACGTGAACCGCCCCGACCTCGCCAAACTCCAAAAAGACTTGGCTGCGTTTGTGGCGCCCTGAGAACGGGAAGACCGCGGAGCCGGAGTTTTAACCGCAGAAATCTGCGGTTGAATCCACTCCCCTCCGCGGTTGAATTTCCGCGCTCACGTCGCGCTTTCCCTGGTTCGGCGGTTCGGGCATACTGGCGCCCAGCCATGAGCACTCCAGGATTGATTTTCTTCGCCGCCGTCGGCTTCGCCATGCTGTTGCCCGGCATGTTGACGGCGGCCGCGCTGGTGGAGGACGCAGTCGCAACCGCCCCCGACCCGTTGGTGCTGGGCGACGGAACCCGCGTCACCACCCCGGAACAATGGCGTGAACGCCGCCGCCCCGAACTGCTGGAAATCTTCCGCCAAAACATGTACGGCCGCGCGCCGGCCCGCCCCGCGGCCTTCGTCTGGGAAGTCTTCGACGAGGACACCCACGCCCTGGGCGGCAAGGCCACCCGTCGGCAAGTGGCCCTCTACCCCAACGGCCGCGATCACGGTCCGCGGGTGGACCTGCTCCTTTACCTTCCCAATCAGGTCACCGGCCCGGCCCCCACTTTCCTCACCCTGAACTTCTGGGGCAACCATGCCGTCACCGCCGATCCCGGCGTCCGAATCACGACCAGTTGGATGGAATCCAGCGCCAAGCCCTACGCCGATTTGTCCGGGGTGACCAACGGCCAGGCCACCGCCGCGTGCCGCGGCGTCAACGCCCGGCAATGGCCCATCGAAACCATCCTGGCCCGCGGCTACGGCTTCGCGACAATGTACCGCGGCGACATCGCGCCCGACAAATTCGACCACTGGACCAACGCCCTCCACGCCGCGTTCCCCGAATTCCAAGGGCGCGGGGACAACTTCACCACCATCGGCGCCTGGGCTTGGGGCCTGAGCCGGGCAATGGACTACCTGCAAACCGACCGCCGGGTCGATGCCCGCAAAGTGGCCGTTTTCGGCTGGTCGCGCCTGGGCAAAACCTCCCTCTGGGCCGGGGCGAACGACGAACGGTTCGCGCTCGTCATCAGCCATGAGTCCGGCGCCGGCGGCGCGAAACTCTTCCGCCACGGTGTCGGTGAAAACATCGAGCGCCTCAACTCGGTTTTCCCGCACTGGTTCTGCGGGAATTTCCGGCAATTCAACAACCGCGACAAGGAAATGCCCTTCGACCAGCACATGCTGATTTCGCTCATCGCCCCCCGGCCCGTCTATGTGGCCAGCGCCGCCGAGGATTTGCACGCCGATCCTACTGGCGAGTTTCTGAGCGCCCGGCTCGCGGACCCCGTTTACCGTTTGCTCGGCACGCCGGGCCTCCCCGTGACCGAATGGCCGCCCGTGAGCCATCCCGTGATGGGCCAGATCGGCTACCATGTGCGCCCGGGCAAACACGATGTGGAAACCTACGATTGGGAACAATACCTGACCTTCGCGGACCGCCATTTCCACGGCGCAACCGCTCCGACGGTTGGCGGCAAATAGTCAGCGGCGGCGACAGAACACGCAATGGTTTATGGCGGAACAAGTTTATTTGGGCATCGACCTTGGCGCGGAGAGCGGCCGGGTGATGGCGGGCAAATGGAACGGGCGCAAACTCGCCCTGCAGGAACTCCACCGATTCCCCAATGTGCCGGTGGCGCTCGCCGATTCCCTCCACTGGGATGTCCTGCGCCTGTGGTCCGAAATCCAGGACGGCCTCGCGCTGGCCGGACGTGATTTCGCGGGCAAGGTCGTGTCCGTGGGCGCGGACACCTGGGGCGTGGATTTCGTCCTGCTGGGGCCGCACGGGGAAATGCTCGGCCAACCCTGCACCTACCGCGACGCCCGCACCAACGGCTGGATGGAGCGCGCCGCCGAACTCGTCCCCCGCGAACGGATTTTCGCGCACTCCGGCCTGCAGTTCATGCAGATCAACACGCTCTACCAGTTGCTGGCCCTGCGCGAGAGCCGGCCGGAGCTGTTGGCCGCCGCCAAGACCTTGCTGCTGATGCCCGATTTCATCCACTGGGCCCTGTGCGGTTCCGCGGTGGTGGAGCACACCAACGGCACCACCACGCAGTTCATGGACCCGCGCACCCGCGATTGGTCGCGCGCCCTGCTCCGCCAGTTCAAGCTCCCGACCAAGCTGCTCCCGCCCGTGGTCACGCCCGGCACTGAACTCGGCCAACTGCGCGAGTCCGTCGCCGCCCGCACCGGCTTGGGCAACCTGCGCGTGGTGGCGCCCCCCACCCACGACACCGCCGCCGCCGTCGCCGCCGTGCCCACCGCGCACACCGGCCGCCCCAATTGGGCCTACATCAGCTCCGGCACCTGGTCGCTCATGGGGGTGGAAGTCGCCGAACCGATCCTCACCCCGCGCACGCTCGAACTCAACTTCACCAACGAAGGCGGCGTGGACGGCACTTTCCGCCTGCTCCGCAACATCATGGGCCTGTGGCTGGTCCAGCAGTGCAAGAAGTCGTTCGAGCGCCGCGGCCGCACGACCACCTACGCCGAACTGGCCGCCGCCGCCGCCGCCGCGCCCGCCCTGCGCTCCCTCGTCGATCCCGACGACCAGCGCTTCTTCAATCCGCCCGACATGCCCCGCGCCATCCAGGATTACTGCAAGGCCACCGGCCAGCGCGTCCCAAAGACCGAGGGCGAACTCGTCCGCTGCGCTTACGAGAGCCTCGCCGTAAAATACCGTGAAGTCCTCGCCTCCCTGGAGGAACTCACCGGCATCCCCATCGAGGTCATCCACATCGTCGGCGGCGGCTCCCAAAGCGCGATTCTCAACCAATTCACGGCGGATGCCTGCCAAAGGCAAGTCATAGCGGGCCCGGTTGAGGCGACGGTGATGGGCAATGTGCTCACCCAAGCCCGCGCTGCCGGGGAAATCGGCACCTTGGCCGAACTGCGCGCGGTGGTGCGACGCTCCAGCTCGCTCACGACCTTTGAACCCGCTTCAGGAAGCTCAGAGGCGTGGCGGGAAGCGGCGAGTCGGCTGGCCGG
>CAIYZC010000480.1 GCA_903930565.1 uncultured Pedosphaera sp. | reverse complement strand
TTCGCCAGTTTTCGCCTTTCATCGTGCGTTCGCTCCAAATCGAACACCACCCAGACCTCATCATAGGCCACCTCGAGTCCTTTTTTCGCACTTCGCTTTCGGGCGTCGCGGAGTTCGATCGCACGTTTCGTCAGCGTGATCGGGTCCGTGCCCTCGGGATGCACGATCTCCACGTCGGTGGCATTGAGCTGCAACCGTACCCGCAGGGCTTTGAGATAGTTCGGCTCGGTCTTCTTGCCTTCCGTCACGATGAGGAAGGCCTTTCCCGAAGACGGGAATTGCGGTTTACCGCGCCGGTAGGCATCCGGACCCCGCGTAAAATTCCGTTTCCGGCTCACAGTTTGAGGCCCTCCGGCAGAAACGGAATCGCCCCGTAACGGCCGGCCAAATACCCCTTGGCCAGCGCCTCGTCATTCCGCGGCTGGTAATCCGTCAGCGGATAAAGCTGCGTCGCCCCGGCGGCCGACTTCTCGGTAAACCAAACTTGGTCCCGGCGCATCAGCGAGCCATCAAGCAGGATCGGATTATGCGTCGTGAAAATGACCTGCGCGCCCTTTGGATTGGACTGGTTATTGAAGACGAGTTTTAGGAGTTCCTTGACCAGAACCGGATGCAGACTGATTTCAATTTCGTCCACAAAAACCGTGTGGCCGTTCTCGAGAATATCAATCCACGGGCCAAGCAGTGCAAAAAAGCGCCGAGTTCCCGCTGACTCCTCGGCATCAAAATCCAGGGCGACGGGTTCCTTCCCTTCGGCCTGGTGCGTCAGACTCACTTCCACCAATTGGCCAGGTCGCAGCGAACCCTTCTTCTCAAGTTGGACCAATGCGGCCTCCGTAAAGGTCTTCTTGAATACCTCAACCTCGAAGTCCTTTTGCACAATGTTGGCCCCCGCCACCCCCAAATCCGCACTCCGCAGGAGACCGATGATGCGCTCGTAATGTGGGGGCTTCATCAACATTTCCACGGAGAACTGCGAATACATTCTTGCCTCCGGGTTCAGCAGAATGAACCGGGCGCTATTTTTGAACCAATTAAAGACTTCCGTCAGTTGCGGATGATTGAATTGCGGCCCAACCGAGAGAAACAAGCCATTCTCCCGCGTTTTGTCCTGGAGGCTTCTGTCGTGCTTGAACGCCGTTGAAGACTTGGCCCATTCGTACAGGCCTTTCTCGGGATTGAAAGTGCGATGGTACCACCGCTGCGGCGCCCCCTTGGGGTAAGCAATCAGGTATTCTTCCAAAACCCGCGTCGAGGTCGCGGCGAAGCCGAACACAAATCGGACGCCTCGGCTCACGAAGGTGACTTCAAACTCCGAAGGCTTGGCGGAAGATTCGCGATCCAGTTTGAAGGGTTCCACCCCGGTGGAGTCGCCCGGTTGGATCACGGTGGCGGAACGTTGCACGAAGCCGGTCACAAAGCGCATCGCGGCAACCATGTTCGATTTCCCCGATGCATTGGCCCCGAAAATCGCCGCGCCCTTCAGAACTCGGACTCCGGACAGCCCCGGCAATTCGCGGTCGATCACGTTCGCCGCCAACTCCTTGTGGGCCTTCCCCGCCACTAGGCTGAAGGTTTGCTCCTCACGGATGGACCGAAAATTGGCCACTTTGAACTCGATCAACATGTCATGAATCTAACCCGATTGAATCCAAATGCAAACCGCTTTTTGCGCATAATCCACGAAATTTGCCACACCATTATTCAAATGTCCCAATTTTAGTGCCGATGCCCCCAGCCCCAGCTGAGTTTTTCCTTCCCGTGAAGCATGAATCCGTCCTGCAATTCCGCGGTCCCATTTTCCCCATTGTGCTTCCCTGGTCCTCTTTGTCCCCCTTCGCGGCTTCGCGGCTTCGTGTGAACCTCCCCCGCTTTCCCCTTGCCTCCCCCGCCGGTTCGCCCCAGCATGGCGCCACGGTCAACGACCACGCACCCGGCCATGATGAACGCGAACGCCTCCACCGCCCCTTCAATCCCGGCTCCCGCCGAGACCTCCCAACGTTGTGTGTCCGTCGATGCCCTCCGCGGCTTCGACATGTTCTGGATCATCGGCGCCGACTCCTTGGTATACGCGCTCAACCGGATGACCCACTCCCCGCCCACGAAATTCCTCGCGGACCAATTGGATCACGCGGAGTGGGAAGGGTTTCACTTTTACGACCTCATTTTCCCACTGTTTGTTTTCATCATGGGGGTTTCGACCGTGTTCTCGCTGAGCAAAGCGCTGGCGCGGGGCGGGCGGGCCGCCGCGATGGGCCGGTTGCTGCGGCGCGGCGCGTTGCTCTTCCTCGTCGCCTTGATCTACTCGGGCGGGGTGACCAATGCCTGGCCGGACATGCGGCTCATGGGCGTGCTCAACCGCATTGCGCTTTGTTACACCGCGGGCGGCTTGTTGTTCTGCCTCTT
>CAIYZC010000479.1 GCA_903930565.1 uncultured Pedosphaera sp. | reverse complement strand
GCCGCCCATCTCGACACCGTCTTCCCCGCCGGCACCGACGTCACCGTTCGCCGCGAAGGCACCAAACTCTTCGCCCCCGGCGTCGGTGACGATACCCGCAGCCTCGCCGTGTTGCTCGGCTTCATCCGCGCCATGGACGCCGCCGCCATCCGCACCCGCAGCGACATCCTCTTCGTCGGTGACGTCGGCGAGGAAGGCCTGGGCGACCTGCGCGGCGTCCGCCACCTCTTCACCAAGGGCAAATACCACGACCGCATCAAATCCTTCATCACCGTCGACAGCCCGGACATGACCGCCATCGCCGTCGGCGGCATCGGCTCCAAGCGCTACCGCGTCACCTTCCGCGGCCCCGGCGGGCACAGCTTCGGCGCCTTCGGCATCGTCAACCCGATGTTCGCCATGGCCCAGGCCATGACCGAATTCGCCAAGACCCAGGTCCCCGCCGCCCCCCGCACCACCTACGCCGTCACCGTCACCGGCGGCGGCACCTCGATCAACTCCATCCCCAACGAGGTCTGGATGGATGTCGACATGCGCTCGCAGGACGCCGCCGAACTCGCCCGCCTCGAAGCCCGCTTCAAGGAAATCGTCGCCCAGGCCGTCGATGCCGAGAACAACGCCCGCTCCACTCGCGCCGGCATCGTCTCCGCCGAACTCAAACTCGTCGGCGACCGCCCCGCCGGCGCCACCGACCTGCACTCCGATCTCGTCCAGCTCGCCACTGCCGCCTACCAGGCCAACGGCTTCACGCCCAAACACGAATTCTCTTCCACTGACGCCAACATCCCCATGAGCCTCGGCATTCCAGCCATCAAGATCGGCTCCGGCGGCTCCAGCGGCCGCGCCCACTCGCTCGACGAATGGATCGACGTCGCCCCCGAGCCCGCCATCCGCGGCATGGTCGCCTCGCTCGCCACCATCGTCGCCGTCGCCGGCCTCGCCTGATGTCTGTGTTGGTCGAGCTCTGCGTCGAAGGGGTGGACGCCGCCATCACCGCCGCCGCGGCCGGGGCCGACCGCATCGAACTCTGCGCCAGCCTGCTCGAAGGCGGCATCACCCCCAGCCTCGGCACCGTCACCGCCACAATCGCCGCCGTCACCGTGCCGGTCATGGTCATGGTCCGCCCGCGCGGCGGCGATTTCCTCTACAGCCCCGCCGAATTCGCCTCCATGCTCGACGATGTCGCCACCTTCCGCGCCACCGCCGCCGTCGGCACCGTCTTCGGCTGCCTCACCGCCGACGGCGCCATCGACGAACCCCGCACCCGCGCCCTCGTCGCCCAGGCCAAACCACGCGACTGCACCTTCCACCGCGCCTTCGACATGACCGCCGACCCCGAAGCCGCCCTCGAAGCCCTGATCCGCTGCGGCGTCCCCCGCGTGCTGACCAGCGGCCAGGCCCCCACCGCGCGCGAAGGCCAACATCTCCTCGCCGCCCTGCATCGCCAGGCCGCCGGCCGTATCATCGTCATGGGCTGCGGCGCCCTGCGCCCCGACACCATCGCCGAGGTCCACCGCGCCACCGGCCTCGCCGAATTCCACTTCTCGGCCCCGCTCGAAACGCCCAGCCCCATGCGCCACCGTAACCCCGCCCTCGCCATGGGCGCCGCCGGCACGGCCCGCGAATTCACCCGCACCGGCACCGACCCCGCCCTCATCCGCGCCACCATCGCCGCTCTGCGCTGACCCCCACCCAAAAAACGAAATCCGTTTGGCAGCCGCCTCCACCCGAGGCATGATCTTCCCGCCCTCCAGGAGAGACCCCCAATGCTGTTCGGCGCCTCGATGTTCTTCACCGACTACTCCATGACCCCCGCCGCCCTCGGGCGCGCCCTGGAGGAACGCGGCTTCGAATCCCTCTGGGCGCCCGAACACTCCCACATCCCCGCCTCCCGCCGCACTCCCTTCCCCGGCGGCACCGACCTGCCCAAACGCTACTACGACGCGATGGACCCCTTCATCACCCTCACTGCCGCCGCCGCGGCCACCACCACCCTGAACATCGGCACCGGCGTCTGCCTGCTCAACCAGCGCGACCCAATCCAGACCGCCAAACAAGTCGCCTCGATCGACCACATCTCCGCCGGCCGCTTCCTCTTCGGCATCGGTGTCGGCTGGAACGCCGAGGAGATGGAAAACCACGGCACCGTCTTCGAAACCCGCGCCAAACTCGTCCGCGAACGCGTCGAGGCGATGAAACTGATCTGGACCCAGTCCAAAGCCGAATACCACGGCGAATTCGTCAACTTCGACCCCGTCATGGCCTGGCCCAAACCCGTCCAGAAACCCCACCCCCCCATCATCGTCGGCGGCGCCTTCCCCCACGCCGCCCGCCGCGCCCTGCGCTACGGCAACGGCTGGATCCCCATCGCCGGCCGCGGCGGGTTTGACCTCCCCAACCTCCTGCAACGCTTCCGCGCCCTCGCCGACGAACTCGGCCGCGACCCCGCCGAAGTCCCCCTCTCCTTCTTCGGCGGCATCGAAGACCTCGACCTCCTCAAACGCAACCGAGACCTCGGCATCGCCCGCACCGTCATCTCCCTGGACTCCGACCCCGCCGACAAAATCCTCCCCGTCCTCGACCGCTGGGCCGAAATCATCCGGCAGGTCGGGAGCTGAGCCTTACGACCCGCTGCAGGGGAATCGGGTGAAATTTTCATGCTGCGATCAAGCTGACCAGGAAATCATCATCCCATGCTGCAACCTTGCGCCTCAGGCGCAAGGAGTCCTTGGTGGATGCGGTTCGCAGCAGATTGTGAGCCATATGCTTGACGGTGGTGAAGTTGGCTGGCGCGTGATCGGTTCGCACCCTGCACTCGTCGTCGCGAAAGATCATGTCCATTACCCAGTGCAAGCTGTTTTCGATCGCCCAATGGCTACGCACAACCGGCCCAAGGAGCGCCGCCACCATGACCAGTGAGGTGAGATAAAACCGTGTCTCATGCTCGATTTTTCCGCTGATCTCACGGCTGCTTTCGACCATGACGACCCCCTTCAAGCCAGGCCAGTCATGGCGTTTCTGGAGCCATTTGACGTCGTGGATGACGGTGGTGGTTCGGGTTTCGATGCGGCCGTGATCGCCACCGATCGTGGTATCGCGGCTGATCTCGGTGTCGACGAATCCTTTTGCCTTCTGCTCGGTGGCAAATAGTTCAACGTCCTCGCGCAGCGAACCCTGGTTACCTTTCAGCGCCAGGACGTAGTCGGCCTTCTTGTCGAGTATCTTTTGCGCGATGTCGCGCTGGCACCCTATGGCATCGATCGTCACGATCGCCCCTTCGATGGCCAACATGTTGAGAAGCTTGGGGATCGCAATGATCTCGTTGGATTTTTCCGCCACCTTGACCTGACCAAGCACTAGACGCTGGCGTGCCGCGAAGGCCGAGACCATATGAATGGGTGCCTTGACCCCCCTCTTGTGGCCGGATCGGCGCACTGTCTTGCCGTCGATGGCGATCACCCCCGCCGGCATCCCAGTCAGGGCGGCCACCCAGGCAACGAAGCAGCGCTGGAAATGCTCGGCATCAAGGGCGGCGAAGATGTCGCCGATGCGATCATGCGGCGGCGTGCCATCGCGGAAGGGGCGGAACCGGCGCAAAAGCTCCAGTTTCTTGTCGCCAAAGCGGGCGATGTCGGTAAACGCTTCAGCCCCGGCCAGCACCGCCAGTAGCGACAAAAGGAGCACCTCGTCCAGCGGATATACCACCTTCACCGCTTGCCGAGGGTCAGGCAACTCGCTGAAATGGTGTAGAAAGACCGTCGCCTCCAAAACCGCACCGCAGTCTGTCACCAACTCGCCCATCGTCGTCCTCCACATGGCACATCAGAAGGACACACACAGATTCAGCAATTCAGCAGTTTGTCACGCACTCATTCACCCGATTGCCCTGGCTTGGGGAGGGTTCCGGCTTGCCAGCGGGTGACGAGGCGTTCGAAGCGGGTGATGGTGCGGGTGAGGCGGTGCCAGACGCGGCAGATGAGGTCACAGAAGACGTGGTTGCGCCCGGCGAGCAGGCCCAGGGTGACCTGGAGGCCGCTGAGGATGGTCCGGAACGGGGTGGCGAGAGTTGTCATTAGGGGTGGTTATATAATATGACTTTTCTGCATGTCAATTCGTGAATCTTCATGGGTTCGGTAGGCCGGGATGCTTGACACCGGACAGGGGGCCGCGCGACATCCCGCAGCGTGCGGCAGGATATCCGGCGCGCTCGGCGGCGGATTTCCGATGCTTTAACCGATGCCGTGTGAGAGCATGACGGCTTTACGTTGATGGGGTATGCGTGGCACAGAAGATCGCCATTGTCGGGGCCGGCTGGTACGGGTGCCATATCGGCAGTTCGCTGAAGTCGCTCGGATTCGACGTCGTCATTTTCGAACAGCATGACCGTCCACTGCATGAGGCGTCGGGCAACAACCAGTTCCGGCTGCATCTCGGTTTCCACTACCCGCGGCATCATCGAACGCGCATCCAGTCTCGCGACGGGTTCATGCGGTTCATCGAGCGTTATCCGCAATTAAGCCGCGAAATTCCAGAGAACATCTATGCTGTTCCGAGAGAGGATAGCCTAATTGATTTTCAAACCTATAAATTGATCATGACCTCCTCTGGAATTGATTTCCGGGAAGTGCGCGAATGCTCGGTTCCGATGCGTGGGATTGACGGAATATTGATTGCGGCCGAGCGGGTATTGTTGATCGAGCGGGCGCGGCGCTATTTCGAGCAGAGGTTGGGCGATTCACTCCGGCTGTCGACGCGGGTGCAAAAGATCGAGCAGACACCGGCAAGCGTGGACGTGGACGGCGAGCGGTTCGATTTGCTGATTGATGCCACGTGGGGGCATCTGCTCGGCCTGCCGTTGAAGATGTTCTATGAGCCGACAATGCTGCTTTATCTTGAGACGCAGGATCCGTTTCCGGCGGTAACGCTGGTGGACGGTCCGCTGACATCGGTTTACCCGACCGAAGACCCGAATATCTATACGTTGTCGAGCGTGCCGCATACGCCGCTGGGGCGGGTAGACTCGCCCGAGGCGGCGCGCGCGATCCGCGATGGGGTGACGGAGGAGCTGGTGGAGCAGAAATACAAGCTGATGAGCGACCAGATCAGCAAGTACCTGCCGGATTTCCGCGATCATTTCCGCCTGCTCGGACCGCAGTTGGCGATCAAAACCAAGCCGGTTGGCGCATTCGATGACCGGAGTTGCTACGTCTATCGTCGCGGACGGACGATCTCGGTGATGTCGGGAAAGATCGATACGATCTTTTTCGCCATGGAGCAGATCGTCAATATCCTGGCCGCGGTCGACAATACCGGCGACGATCCGTTTGGCAGCGCGTTGCGCCACGAGATCGCGGCGCGGCGGGTTTGAGCGCGCGGCGCCCCATCTGGAGAGCATGATGTCGAACACCAATGCCCTGATCGGCCATACCGGCTTTGTCGGGTCGAACCTGCTGGCGCAGCAGGACTTCGGCGCGACCTTCAATTCGTCCAATATCGCTAGCATTCGCGGGCAATCATTCAGCCATGTGATCTGCGCCGGGGTGACCGCGGTTAAGTGGTGGGCGAACAAGAACGCGGAGGAGGACCGGGCCCGGATCCAGGCGTTGATGGGCGACCTGGCAAGTATCACCGCTGAGCGGTTCACGCTGATTTCGACGATCGATGTGTACGGCAGCCCGATCGATGTGCGGGAGTCCGATCAGCCGGCGCTGGAGGGGCTGCATCCGTATGGGTTGAACCGGGTGATGCTGGAGGATTTCATTGCCGGGCGGTTTGCCGTTCATCATATCCTCCGGCTGCCCGGGCTGTTCGGCGACGGGCTGAAGAAGAATGCGATCTACGACATGATGCACGGGAACATGCTGGATGTGATCAATCCGGCCTCGTCGTTCCAGTGGTATCCGCTGGGCCGCCTGTCCGCCGATATCGCGGCGGCGGGAACGCAGGGACTGAGGGTACTCAACCTCGCGACCGAGCCGGTTGCGACCGGGACGATCCAAGCCAGGTTCTTTCCGGGAGTGGAAATCGGCGGCAAGGCGGGGGCGACGGCGCAGTATCGGATGCTTTCCGAGCATGCTGCCCTGTTCGGCGGCCGGGACGGCTTCATCATGGACCAGGCGGCGGTGCTGGACGCGATGGGCGCATTCATTGCCCGCGCGCAGGGGCAGGCACAATGAAGCTGAGCCTCTCCAATCTGGCGCTGCCGCCAACGACGACGACAGGCGAGCTGGCTGCGCTCGTGGCGTTGGGGGCGCGCGGAATCGAGGTCGCGCCGACGCGGATCGCGCCGTGGGAGGAACTGGATGCCGCCCGGCTGCGGGACTATCGCAGACAGCTCGACGATGCCGGGCTGGCGGTGTCGTCGTTGCAGGCTCTGCTGTTCGGCACCAGCGGGTTGCATTTGTTGCAGGACGCGGCGGATTTCGAGGCAATGGGCGCGCATTTGCGCAAGGTGGCCGCGATCGGCACCGTGCTGGGGGCGGGAATCGGCGTGTTTGGCTCGCCACGCAACCGGCTTCGTGGCGCGTTGGAGGTGAATGCCGCGTGGTCGCTGGGGCGCGCGCGGCTCCGGCAGCTCGCCGAGATCGTGCATGAAGAAGGCGGCTTTGCCCTTGGACTCGAACCGGTGCCGGCGGCCTATGGCGGGGATTATCTCGGGAGCTTCGAAGAGGTGGTGCAGATGGTGCGGGAGGTGGATCATCCCGGCCTGAAGGTGCATCTCGACACCGGCTGCGTGCAGCTTGGGGGCGGCGATATCGGGGCGGCGGTGGCGGCGGCGGGGACTCTGCTCGGGCACTTCCATATTGCCGAGCCGCAGCTTGGCGCCTTCACGGCACCCAAGGCGGAGCACGCCAAGGCGGCCGCGGCGCTGCATGGGTCGGGCTACACGGGTTGGTGCGCAATCGAGATGATGCAGCAGGCGCCCGATCCGATGGCAGCGGCTGTGGAGGCGGTGACGTTCGCGGCGGGGACGTATGGCGCGGGAGTGGAGCCGCCGGTTACTGCGCGCGGTATGTCTGTCGGTTGATCCAGCGGCGATAGGGGCCTCGTTGGTCGGACAGGATCGCTGAAAAAGCCTCGGCCCAGCGGCGCTGTTCGGGGTCGACGTCGTGCTTGAACCATTGCAGGGTCTGGAACGCGGGGGCATCCTCGTCGGCTTCGACGAAGGCGAGGTAGCGCTCGACATTTCCGGTGATGAGGACCTGCGGCCGTAGCGCCAGCAGCTCCTCGCGGTGCAGGAAAGGCGAGCGCAGGAACACCACCTCGGTGAAGATATGCGCCAGCACGGTGCAGCAGTCGCGCCCGAATGAGTCACCAAAGAACACCAGACGGCCCTTGACGGGGGCATCCTCAAAGGTTGAAATCATAGTCAATCCATTGTTTCCGCTACCCATTTTGTTTTGTATCCAGACTATTTTGGAATCGACCTGCATGATCCTCTTCATCTCGGATTGCGGTGGTTCGAGCTTAGAGCCCAGGTCGCCGGTATAGGAGAGTTCGCCGGACAGGCGCGTGCGCAAGGCGCGCAGCGCGGGGTCGAGCGCGTCGCCGTAGAGGCGCTGGATCATGCATTCCACTGTGGCGAAGGTGCCGTCGATGGTCATGTGCGTATCGGTACGCAGGAAGGGCTGGGCGAGCTGGCGCAGGGTATCCACGGGGTAGAGCACGTCATCCCAGACATCGGCGCAGGCCTGGCGATAGCGATCGCCAAGGAGAATGATGTCCGGGATCCCGCAACGCTCGGGCAGCACCGATTGCTTGTCGGGGAAGACGACGTGCAGGTATTTTGCGCCGAGGTTGGCTGCGCAGGCCGCCCGCTGGGCAATGTTGCCGCGAAAATTGCGAAAAGATGTGGCGATTGGGCTGCGCAGGCCGATGGAATGTTCGAGCACTCGGTGGCCGCCATTGGCCAGGAAGAGTTCGCCGTCGGCGCCGAGCACCACATCGTTCTCAATTCGGAAGTCTGCCAGGCTTGCCATCCTGTGGGCCAGACGTTGGCGGTGCAGCCCGGCAAGATGGTCGCTAATCTCGGCGACCAGGGCTGCGCAATCGACCTCGTAGTTCACGTAGTAGGGCACATGGACGGGGTCCATTTGCGCCAGGACCTCGGCATCCGGCCGGTCGGTGACGAGGGCAGGCGGTACCATCCACTGGGCGCTGGGGTCCTCCATGAAAGTGGGATCACTGTAGATGTGAAGATCGGCCTTGTGGGTCTGGTTGAAGCGGCTTGCGAG
This sequence comes from uncultured Pedosphaera sp., assembly GCA_903930565.1. GTDB lineage: Bacteria > Verrucomicrobiota > Verrucomicrobiia > Limisphaerales > Pedosphaeraceae > CAIXFN01. Next base: position 3,363 of record CAIYZC010000479.1, on the reverse strand, counting down.
GACGTAGGTCGGGGTATTGCAGATCCAGCGATATTTCGCGAGGCCAGCGCCCCAGGGAGCGATCGCCATGTCGGCAATTTGCGCCCAGGCGAGGTTATCGAGGATCGTCATGCCGACGCAATCGACGATCGTGATCGGCAGATGGGCGAGCGCTCCCCGGAGCGTGGTAACGACAGATCGCTCGACCTCGATGGGCGGCCGGCGCGCGCGGCCTTCGAGGAAACTGCGATGCTCGGATCCGCCAGCTTGTCGTGCGCGGCTATTGTGGCCGTCGATGATGATGGTCATTTCGCCGCAGGTCGCGAACAGGCGCCGGGCGAGCTCAACCAAGAACCAGGCCAGATCGGTCACCGTTCGGTTTTCGACCCGCAGGCCGAACAGCAGAATGGGGCCCTTTGCCTTTCCGGCAGCCGCGCGCGCCGTGGGAGCCTCGGGCGTGTCGGCGACGGCGTTGCGCACGCGCTGGCGAAGGTTCGCCGTGACATAGGAGCCGCTGAAGCGCAGAGTCTGGATGCCGGATTTGTAACAATATGCAAGCAGGTCCGGAATGGTCCTGAACTCGGTCGAGATGAACCCCTTCAATTCGGGGAACAGACCATAGAGCGGGCCGAAAAAATCGCAGCCGGCGGCGCCCCCCAGATCGAAAAGGAGCGGGTAGCTGGCCGTGTCCAGGCGGCTCGTGATCGTCTCCAGGCCGCTGAGCTCGTTCCATATGTAGTGCCCGAGATGGGCGGCACCGTCGGGCCAGGTGAATTGCGCGAAACGCCGCGGCGGCGCGGACAGGAACCCGGGCAGGGATTCGTGATGGGCCGCCACGTGCTGCGCGATCAAGTCTCCGATGGGCAAGTCGAATGCATCGACCGACGTAAAGGTCCGCCGCGGCAGACAGACGAGATCGCCGGTGGCCGGGATGTAGAGCCCGGCGATCTCTTGTTCAAATCCGGTTACGACGATGTAATAGACGAACTGCGCGACAGGTTCGACGCAGCGCCAGACCATGATCAGCGTGCTGAGCACGAAGCCCTTGGAACCCGCCACCTCGCCACCATCGAAGGGGGACAGAAAGCACATCTGCCCCGAGCGGCACGCGGCCAGATAGCGGGCGGTGAGGTCGTCGCCGAGGCAGCTGGCGAGGTGGCCGTTGGACAGGAAGATGTCCGCGCCACCGGCCGTGGGGATGGTCAGCTCAGTCGTGGCGTCGAAGCGGTGCGGACGGAGCGGGGGGAGAATCGTGCCGTCCAGCGGTCCCGTGAGCTCGCGGCGAATAGTGGGATTCAGGCGCAGGAACAGCTCCAACTTAGCCAGGGCCGACGGCGACGGGGCACTGATCAGATCGGACACATCCCGGGTGACGAGACCGCTGGCCAAGCGCCGCATTTCGGCTTGCACGGCCACGGGCAATTCGGAGACCTGGCCGGCAACTCGTAGGCCTGCCGCATCGAGGATCCAGGTAGCCTGCATGCCTCCCTGATGAATGAGCTCGAGCAGAATGAACGGCGAGAGGTCGGTGAACGCAAAAAGCGGACGCCAGCCATCGATCAAAGAAGCCGGATTGCCGACACTTCCCATCGAGACGAAGAGCCGCTCGCCCTCCTCGGGTATCAACCACACCACCCCATCCAGGTGCTCGACCGCACACGCAAAACCCATGATCGCCTCCGCACGACGACCGGCCAGGCTTTCGGACGTCATCTGCCTGTATGTTGCACCAGTCGAGCATTGGCGTCACGCGCAAGCAGAGGTGGCACTCGATGCTGGCCGTCGCCCGTGACGTGCTGCCGCGTATTCGGACCAGTCTGATCTGGAATTTTCCACTTGCGATCGCCGGGGTTGGGAGGAGGAAGGTTCCATGAGGGCTGCGCAGTTCACTGATGTGCAGATTGCGTTCGTATTGAAACAAGCTGACGCCGGCACGCCGGCGGGCGGGGCGTGCGGCAAGGCGGGGATCTCGGATGCGATGCTCTACAACTGGCGAAAGCGTTATGGCAGGCTGATGCTGTCCGAGGTGAAGCGGCTGCGGCAGTTCGAGGAGGAGAACGCGAAGCTGAAGCGTATCGTGGCTGACCTGTCGCTGGACAAGGCGATGCGGCAGCACCTTCTGTCAAAGGTGCTCTGAAGCCTGCTCGCCGGCGTTCGTTGGTTGATGAGGTGAGGTCCGCGTGGAAAGTCTCGGTGTGCAAGGGCTGCCGGGTGCGGGTGCGCTATGGCTACCGGCGCGTTCACGTGCTGGTGTGACGGCAGGGTTGGGCAGGGAATGCGAAGCGGATCTATCGTCTTTACAATGAGATGGGCCTTCACCGGAGCGCCGGGACTCCCGTTTTGACCGGAGGGAAGATGGCGCGCAGGTCATTGTATGTGGTCGCCGTCAGCGGATGGTGGTAGCTACCGGTTCCCAACAGGCGCAGGCACAATGACGGCGATATCGATACTCAATCGGCCCCTTCGGATAGCGTTTTGCATCTCCGGTCAGATAAGGGACGAAGAGATTTCATTTTCAGAAATAAAAAAAGAAGCTGAACGCCTTGGGGCGGAAGTTTTTGTGAGCGTTTGGCTTCGGCGGGGAGCCAAGACCGGGGGGATCGTGAACTGGGAGCAGGCGGGCAGAATGTTCGGTGGCGAACTCGCACTCGCGCTGCCGTCATTCCTCACTTCGGACCGTGCTTTTGATCTTGCCATTCCCGAGTTCGAGCAGCGGGTGCTTGAAGATTTCAGCGACGTCGACGAATCGACAATAAGAAAATATTTCGATCGAGCGACTATAGATATCGAAGCGGAAGAATTTAATCTGGATTTTGGCGATGACGGAATTACAGACAAACACAGTTTGCGAATGCTCTATAAGGTTTGGCGATGCAATATGTTGAAACGCTCTTTCGAACGGCGTAGCGGGCAGCAGTTCGATGTTGTCGTGCGGATGAGGCCTGACGTCGTGCCGCTGCTTGACGAAAAGGCCTTGGCAAGCGTGCTTTCCGCTGATCACGCGAACAGTATTTTCATTCCCAGCGCGCATCAAAATCAAAACTGGTTGATGGATGCGCTAGCCGTCTCAACATCTCCGGTCGCGGATCACTATGCCGCGCTGTTTGGCAAGGCACTTCAACATCCCGTCCGTCCGTGGAAAATGATCCACCATGAACTGGCGCAACATTTGGGAGAAGCCGGAATCGAGTTTCACAGTATCGGGATCAGGCGATGGATGCAGGAAGATTTCTTAAGGCGCCAACGTAATTACCCACCCCCATTTTGAAGCGTGATTTTCCGCGCTGGGGCGCGCCGGGCGATTGTCAGGCCAGCGTGGCGACGATGACGTCGAAGGGGTTCGCGCCCTTGAGCCTGGCGGTGTCGATTGTGGTTCGCACGTCG
>CAIYZC010000478.1 GCA_903930565.1 uncultured Pedosphaera sp. | reverse complement strand
CACGTCGCCGATGTCATCAAAACCATAGCCCGTGTCGTCCGGGGGAAATTCGGACTCCGCGTTGAAGTCGTACCCCAGCAGGTCGCGAATGGTGTTGCGATATTCGGTCCGATTGAGGCGGCGCAGGGTGACGCGGCCCGGATCGGGATCGCGGGGATCCAAGCCCAGCGCATCCGTTTTGACCCATTGCGTCAAACGCGCCACTTCGGCCGCGGTCGGATGCGGCTCCTTGCCGGGGGGCATGAGGCCGGAGCGCACGTTGGCCACGACTTTGGACCAGAGTTGCGAGTTGTGCAGCAGGGCGTCGGTTGGCGCCATGGTGCCGAACGAAATACCGCCCCGCTGTTCTTCGCCGGTGTGGCAATCGCCGCAGTACTGCGTAAGGAGCGGACTGATTTCCCGGCGAAAATGGAGCGCGGCCGGAGTCTCGGAGCCGGCGACCGTCAGCGAGGCGACCCCGGCCAGGCAAGCGAGCCCGGCGGCCGGGCGGAGCGCAAGCAATGTCCGCCGGACAAGTCGGGGAAAAAGTGCGGAAAGGAGAGGCTCCGGCCCCGGGGTGAGCGGGGTCGCCGGGGGCGATGGCGGCGTTGTGGTCACAACAATTATTTGTGGCACAGGCTAACCTGCCGGGCAAGTTTCTTCTTGCGACTCCGCGACATTTTCTTGCAAAATCACGCTCATGAATCCGGCCCGCAGCAACGTTTTATCACCGGGCCTTTCGGCCGCCAGGTAGCCCATGAGCAACGGCCCCGCCCAACCCGCCGCCGGAGCTTCCGCCCCCCCGCCCCCGGCGGGCGCAACCGTGCCGGAAATGGCAGCCGCGGCCCCGGCGGTCGTTGCGCCCGTCGGCCAGCGGCTGCGGTTGCGGGACGAGTTTTTTCAGCGCACGGTGGACCCACGCCACCTCTTGGAGCCGTTCAACCACATCCCCGGCTTGTTGTATTTTGTGAAGGACGCCGAGAGCCGGTTGATGGCGATCAGCCACGAAAGCGTGGTGCGCATGGGTTTCGCCAGCGACAGCGAGATCATCGGGCGGACGGTGCGGGAGTACCTGCCCGGCGATCTGTCGGGCAAATTCCTGAAGGATGACCAGCGGGTGGTCCGCGAAGGCAAGCCGCTCCGCAACCTGGTCGAAATGTGGTACAATGCCGAGGGGCAGCGGGATTGGATCGTGACGGACAAATATCCGCTCCGGGACGGCCAGGGCCGGGTGGTGGGGCTGGTGGGAACGATCCAAAGTTTTGAGGCGCGGCGCCAGATGCTGGCGCACTTGGGGCCCGTGGGCAAGGCGGCGGATTACATCCGGGACCACTTGGGGGAGCCCATGATGATCGGGGACATCGCCAAGGCGGCGGGGTTTTCGGAGCGGCAATTGCAGCGGCTCTTCCGCCGGGTGTTTGGCATGACCATCCAGCAGTTCATCATCCAATCCCGGGTGCATGCGGCGGTGCACGAACTGACCCACTCGGACCAACCCATCGCGGAGATAGCGGCGCAGTTGGGGTTCAATGATCAAAGTGCTTTCACGAACAAATTCCGGGCGGTCACCGGGCTGCCGCCGCGACGGTACCGGGAGCGGTATCTGGCCGGTTTAACCCAGTGAAGCCACCCCGCCCGGGGACCACGCAACCGAGGACCACGGGCCGGCGAGCGCCGGTGGCCCCGGGCACATTGGACGGTTGGCCTTGCAGCGTTTCGTGGCCGAGGATGGCGAAGGCCAGGGCTTCCTTGGCCTGGCTGGCGAACCCCAATTCCTCCAGGGTGGTGATTTGGCATTCCGGCAAGCGCTCCGCGAGCATCTTCCGCAGGGTCGCATTGCGCATTCCACCGCCGGAGAGCACGACCTGGATGCGGCGCCGGTCGGGGGCCGGAATTTTAGGGAGGACGAAGCGCCGGTAGGCGTCAGCAATGGAGGCGGCGGTCAGGGCGGTGGCCGTGGCCACAATATCGGCGGGCGGCAAACCCCGGCGCGCCGCCGCCGCCAAGAGATCCGCCACGAAGGCCGGACCGAAATCCTCCCGGCCGGTGGTTTTGGGCGGACGCCGGGCAAAGTAGGGATGCGCGAGGAGGGCTTGGAGCAGGTCCGCATCGGACTGACCACGCGCCGCCCACGCGCCGCCGCGGTCGTAGGTCTTCCGCCCTTCACTCAAGGCGCGGACCACGGCATCGATGACGGCATTCCCCGGCCCGGTGTCGAAGGCGCGGATTTGGTCCAAGCGGCCGCCGGCGGGAAGCAGGGTGACGTTGCCAATGCCGCCAACATTTTGGAGCAGGCGGGGAATCCGGGCATGGGTGAACAAAGCCCAATCAACATAGGGCACCAGCGGAGCGCCCTGCCCGCCCGCCGCCATGTCCCGCACACGGAAGTTGGCCACGGTGGTGATGCCGGTCCGCTCGGCAATCACCGCGGGTTCGCCAATCTGCAAGGTTGAAGGCGT
>CAIYZC010000477.1 GCA_903930565.1 uncultured Pedosphaera sp. | reverse complement strand
GTCAGCCTGCCCACCCTGAGCTTTGTGGCCTTGGTCAACGACCTCCTCGAGGCGGAGGCCAAAAAAAGCGCCCCGGTGGAAAACGATCCCGACGCGCAAAAAGTTTGATCCTGGGGCGGACCCACCGTGTCGGGCGCGACCGCCGGCTACGGCGCGCCAACGAGAATCGCATGAAAAGCGCCGCCGCAAAGCCACCCTCCGCCCCCCCCAGCAACGCCGGCCGCGACCGCCTGCGTATTCCGACGCCTGTCGGACAGTGATTCCGATTTCTGTCGGACAAGGTTCCGATTTCTGCCGGACACCCTTCCGATTTCTGTCGGACAGGGTTCCGGGATCCTGTCGGACGGTTTTCGGGGATTTTCGGAAAGTGGTCGGCCCGGTTTAGCGGGCTGTCCGAGCGCGGTTGGAATCCCGCTTGGACGGGCCCGCCGGGCCACGGCCAAGCACGGCGGCGTTGCGGCGCCATGCCGGGGCGTTGAGACTGGCGGTTGATGTCACAAATCAAATTTTCCATGCGTCAAATTCTTGAAATTCTGCGGCTCCAACACCATCAACTTTCGATCCGGGAGATCGCCCGCAGTTGCGGCGTTCCCGCCAGCACGGTGGGGGATTATCTCCGCCGCGCCCGGGTGGCCGGCTTGGGGTGGCCGTTGCCCGCCGGGCTCGGGGAGGCCGAACTGCTCCAGCGCTTGCTGGCCACGCCCTTGGTCGCGGTGGTGCCCGACCCCGCCCTGCCGGATTGGCCGGCCGTCCACAAGGAAATGGCGCGCGCCTCGGTGACGCTGCGACTGGTGTGGCAGGAGTACCGCCAGGGGCAGCCGGAGGGCTTCGGCTACAGTCGCTTCTGCCAGCTCTATCAGCGCTGGGCCGCCACGCTGGATCCGGTGCTGCGCCAGGTGCATGTTCCGGGGGAGAAAATGTTCGTGGACTGGGCCGGGCAAACGGTGCCGATCCACAACGCGCAGGACGGCACGACCACCGCCGCCCACCTGTTTGTGGCGGTCCTGGGGGCCAGCAACAAGACCTACGCCGAGGCCTTTCCCAACGAGCAAACGGCCGCCTGGTTGACCGCGCACTGCCACGCCTTCGCCTTCTTCGGCGGCGTCGCGCGGATCACCGTGCCGGACAACCTCAAAACCGGCGTCACCCGTCCGTGCCGCTACGAACCGCTGCTGCAGCGCAGTTACCAGGAACTGGCCGCGCACTATGGCACGGCGCTGATCCCCGCGCGCAGCCGCAAGCCCCGCGACAAAGCCAAGGTGGAAACCGGCGTGCAGATCGTCCAACGCCAGCTCTTGGCGGCCGTGCGCGACCAGCGTTTCTTCGCGGTGACGGAGTTGAACACCGCGCTGGTCCCGTTGCTGGCGCAACTCAACGCGCAACCCTTTCAGAAGCTGGCGGGTTCGCGCGACAGCCGCTTTGCGGCGGTGGAACAGGGGGCGTTGTTGCCGCTGCCGGCCACGGTCTTTGAGTTGGCCGACTGGTCCCGGGCCACGGTCAACATTGATTATCACGTGGTGGTGGCCAACCACTATTACAGCGTCCCTTACGGCCTCATCCACCAACTGCTGGAGGTCCGGTTGAGCGCGCGCACGGTCGAGTTGTTTCACCACGGCCAGCGGGTGGCGGCCCACGTGCGCAGCCCCCAGCCCGGGGAGTTCACCACCCAGGCCGAGCACCGGCCCAAGGCCCATCAACGGCATTTGGAATGGACGCCCGGCCGCATTCTGGAGTGGGTGCAAGCCATCGGGCCGAACTGCGCCCGGGTGGTGGCCCAAATCCTGGCCGAGCGGCCCCATCCCGAACAGGGCTATCGTTCCGCCCTGGGCATTATCCGCCTCAGCAAGAGCGTCGGCGCCGACCGGATGGAGGCGGCCTGCGGGCGCGCCCTGCACTTCGGGGTCGGCACTTATCAAAGCCTCAAGTCCATGCTCGAAAACCGCCTGGACGCCCAACCTTTGGAACCGGAACTGCCGCTGCCCAGCCCGGCCCACGAAAACCTCCGCGGCAGCCCGTACTACAACTGACCCCGCCCCCCTTTATGCTCCACACCCACACCTTGGAAAAACTGCGCGCCCTGCACCTGGAAGGCCTGGTGCAGGCCCTGGAAGAACAACGCCGCCAGCCCGCCATGGCGGGGCTGGATTTTGAAGACCGGCTGGCCCTGCTGGTCGAACGGCAGTGGCTGTGGCGGGAAAACCGCGGCCTGGCCATCCGGCTCAAGAACGCGCAACTCAAGCTCAGCGCCAGCTTGGAGGACTTGGACTATGGGCCCGCGCGCGGGTTGAAGCGCGCCCAGATCGAGCAACTGCGCACCAGTCCCTGGGTGCGCGAGCACCGCAACTGCCTCATCACCGGCCCGACCGGTGCCGGCAAGACCTACCTGGCATGCGCCCTGGCGGCGCAAGCCTGCCGGGACGGGCACCGGACGCTCTACTTCTACGCCCCCAAATTGTTCCGCGCGCTGGAGGCGGCACGGGCCGATGGCAGCCTGCTGGCGTTGTTCAAACGGCTGGCGCGCGCGCCCTTGGTGGTGGTGGACGACTTTGGCATCACCAGCGTGCCGGGCAAATTATATCGCGAGTTCCTGGAACTGCTGGATGACCGGCAAGGCCAGGGGGCCACGCTCATCACCAGCCAGTTTCCCGTGGCGCAATGGCACGAGATCATTGCCGATGCGACCGTGGCGGACGCCATCCTGGACCGCTTGGTGCACAATGCCTACCGGCTCGAACTCAAAGGGGAATCGATGCGGAAAAGCAAGCTGCCGCCGGTGGCCAATGAATCGTGAAGTCGGCGCGGAAATTTACCCCCCCCCATGAAACGCCCAGTCGTACGAACCTTCGCCCGCAGGGGGGCGCGAGCTGCGGCTCAGAGCCGCCCCCCTGCTCGTTTAAGTTCGAGTCCGCGGAACCGGACACACGGGTGCCCAGGCGCCCAAGCGCCCACCAAAAACCACGCGCAATCCTTGACTCCTGTCGGACACCCCATTAAGACAGAACCGAAGCGTCGCTTCGCTCCGAGAAGTGTCCGACAGGATCGGAACGGTGTCCGACAGGAATTAGAACACCTGTCCGACAGGATCGGAATGCGCATATCATGCCCCGGGGGCAGGATTTGGGTGCGATTTTGGCGAACATTCAGGGGTGTTTCAGCAGAACGAACTCCTCGACCACCATAGCCAAGACCCCCCAAGAGCTTTGGCTGCGCCCCGATGGATTCGCTTCGTTCCAAGTGAAGACGAAGCTCGGCCACGGCAATTTGCGCGAGGATTGCATACTCCTCGTCCGCCGCATTTCCTTACGGATGTCGGCGCGCTTTGATTAGGGTAGCGGCCCGCGGATTCCACCCAGCAGAAAAAAACGTGTTTCCCGATTCTTTTATTTGCACTACGCACCAGGTTGTGGTATTGAAGGGTTATCAATGTGGAACGATTGAGATTTACATCAGTTGTTGACTTTCGCCCTCGGGACGGCGTTTGTTTCCAGTTGCGTCGAGCCGACATGAGCCACCAAAAAAAATGCAAATGAAGCCCACTGAGTCCTGGACCACCAGAAACCGACAACATTCTCACCACTTCGCGTGTCGTGGTGCACGCCCAGGCTGTAATATTAACAGCGTTTTCAGGCTGGTCCTATGCTTTCTGCTGTTCGGCTTGCCGACCTGGGCCGAATTGCCGACTGGGGGTGGCTTTCTTGGGCCCAATGTGCAATTGGCCTCTTGGGCCTTCGCGGACACAAATTGGCTCACGGCCGCGGGCGCCGCTCCACTGGGCTGGACCAACATCCTGGTTGTGCCCGGGGGAGATGGCAATGCCTTGCGCGTGGACAGCCTTACCGGGATCCCGGCCTTCTTGAATTATCCGCTCGTCAATCCCGACGGCACGACAAATCTCATGCTCGATGCCGGGTCCGTCGAATTTTGGTACCGCCCCAACCAATGGGCCGGCACCAATGCGGGCGGCAGCGGGCCGGGGGAGTGGAGCCGCCTTTTGGAGGTGGGCGCCCAATCAGGGACGGATGGTTGGTGGGCGCTCCTGACCGACGCCGGCGGCGGAAACCTTTATTTTGTAGGCCAGTCCAACGGGGGTACGCCGACGTGCTTCCTCAGCGCGCCGGTTTCCCTCACTTCCAATATTTGGCACTACATCGCCCTCACTTACGCCGGTGATGAATCGGCCCTTTACTTCGACGGCAACCTCCTGACCAACGGGCTAGGCGTCACGGAACTGCCCGATGACAGCGCCGCGGGCATGGGCTTCTTTGTGGGGAGTGCGAGCGACGGCTCGGCAACGATGCACGGGGACATGGACGACCTGGCCACGTACAATTACGCGCTCAGTTCGCTGCGCATTGCGGGCAACTATGGCGTGTACGGCCTGCCGGTTTACGGCATTGCATCCGTCCCCCAAGCGGCATCCGGGATTCCAAACGCACCTTCGTTCAACGCCAACGGCGGCCTCCAGTCCATCATCAGCGGCCCGGGGAACGTGCTGGACTTGGGTGCCACGGCGACCTGTGCCACCAATGGTCCGCCTGCCTTCGCCCACTGGAGCAGCAGCGTCAGTGGAAGCAACGGAAACGTCTTTTCCTTTGCCGTCACGGGCGGGACCAATGGCGCCCCCTACGATCTGCTCGCGACCACCCAGCTGAAGGGATCGTTTTTGACCAATGCCAACTGGGTATGGGTCGGCCAAGTGTACTCCTGCCACCACTACGCGCTCACCAACCAACCGTCCACGGGCTGCATCTACATCATGGGCACGGCTCAGGATTCCGATGGCGACGGGCTGACGGATGCCTACGAACTCCTGGTCTCGAAGACCAACCCCAACCTGGCCGACACCAATGGAAACGGCTTGCTCGACGGCTGGGCGGTCAGTCTGGGGCTAAACCCGCCCACCGCTTCTCCGACCGCGGCCAGCCAGCGCGCCAATTATACCTTCAATTTGGAAAGCTGGCTGGTGACGATTAGCGGGATCAAATCTGAAGCCTTCACACCGGATTGGGAAGGCAATCTCACCCTCGTGCAACCTTGAAGCAGCGGAGCTGAACGCCATGAAAGCCTTGTTGAGATTCTTAACGGTTCTCCTGCTCACCGGATCGCTTTGCCTGGGTCAGGATGAACAGGATCCTGCCTTTGGGGAAGGCTGGTACCAAGCCACCAATCCCGGCGCGGCTCTGACCATCCCCCCCAGCGCAGAGCCGCGAGGATACACCGTAGCCCAGCCGCTGCCTGGGGGAACCAATGCCATGGCGGAGGCGGGCAGCGCGGAGATCACCGCTCTGGCCAAGGGGCTCCAAAACGACCCCAAACAAATATTTGACTTTGTCCATGATCACATCCGCTACGTGCACTATTTTGGCGCGCACAAAGGTGCGCAGCTCACCCTGCTGGAAAGGAGCGGCAATGACTTTGATCAGTGCGCCCTGCTCGTCGCGTTGCTGCGGGCGGCCGGGCAGACGCCGACCTACCAATTTGACACGGTCGCGTTTCCATACGCGGCCACCAATGGGTTGGATTTGCAACACTGGCTCGGATTGACTTTGCCGAACACGAATTGGGACGCGACCTGCAATTTAATGGGAGCTGTGCAAGGAGCGCGTGGTTTTCCCTACACCACAATCCTCCGCGGGGACACGAACAGTTTTGTCTTCCACCATGTCTGGCTGCAACTCGTGGTGGGCGGCACCACCAATCTCCTCGACCCCTCCTTCAAGGTGTGCCAAACGATGTCGGGAATCAACCTGGCCACCAACATGGGTTTCTCCTCCAACGCCCTCTGGACGGTGGCCGGTGGCACCAGTACGAGCAATTCCATTCAGGGTGTCAACGAAGCCGGCGTTCGCGCCACCTTGGAGGCTTATAATACGACGCTTTTAAATTACCTGCAAACCACGGCGCCGAACGCGTCGGTCGAGCAAATCGTTGGCGGGCAGCAAATCCGCTCCTCCGCGAACCAAGCCTTGGGATCGGCCCCGGTCTTCAGCGTGCAGTCAACGTTGAGCGGCGTAATTGAACCGGTGTCCCAGTGGGGCTACATCCCCACCAACTTGATGGCGGTTCTGACTTTGCGAATCGGTTCCACCAACTTGTTCTATTACCTCCCCTCGCTCAATGCTGACCGACTATCGCTGCTGTTCGACGGTGCGGGAATGGCGCAACTATGGCAACAAGACACCCTGCGCTGTTCGCTCCAGACCCCGGCCGGCTTTTCCCAGATTTGGGTGGTGATGGGAATACAGCACCCCTACGGCGTTTGGAGCCTCCCCCGCAACACGTTGGACCGGAACGCGAAGACTGACTCACGGGCCGGCAAGTACTTTCAAACGACCAACGCGAGCTACTCACTGCTCTATGGCTACAATATGAATCCGGCGCGGCTCCATGACCGGCAGCGGCAATTGGACGCTTACCGCGCCCAAGGGTTTGCCGATTCTTCCCGCCAAGTGCAATCGGAAACGCTCGAGGTCATGGGGCAGAACTGGCTGGCGCAAACCGAACTTGCAGCCCAACTCCTGGCGGGACCGCTGGGCGTTTCCCACCACTTTCATCATCGCCTTGGGCGCATGGGCCAGGAAAGCGGCCACGGCTATTATATTGACATGTATGAACAGACCACGTCGGATATCGCCACCACCGGGACCGACGCGAGCAGCTTGCAAGCGCAGGATCAAATGCTCCAGACTTCCAGTTTTCTGCAAAGCAGCCTGGAGCATGGGATGATTGAGCAGATGCAGTTTCAGGGTTTGGTGGCGGCCTCCACCGTGAAACTCCTGCAACTGGCCAACACCAACGGCCAAATCATTTATCTTGCCACCAGCAATAATTGGACGAGTGTTTCCAACCTGCTCAGCAATTACGACTTCACCACCGTGGCAAGCATGGTTACCACCCAAACTCTCTTCCTCCCGCAAAACGGAGCGATTCCGCTCGCCGGCATGGGCGATTGGAAGGGTTCGGGTTATATCAGCTACTTTTCTTCCAATAGTGCCGCCAGCATGGGAATGATTATCGGCGGCCTATATAATGGCGGTTATGTCAGCGATCCCTCCGCGCTAGTGAATCCGCCCGCGGTTGATTTGATCTCGCTCACCTATCCCAAGTTTTTCGCGCCACAATCCCCCTTGGTGGCGGGCGGGAACCAATCGGTGGGCGATCCGGTGGACACGGCGGATGGCACCTTTCGTCTGAGCCAGGTTGATCTGAGCTTGGGCCAGGCGGAACCCCGGGGCCTAAACTTGGCCCGCTCGTACAATTCCGGGCGGCGCTATTATAATCCTGCGGGCCTTGGCAATGGATGGCTGCACAACTACTGCGGCAAGGCGGTAAAGACCAGCGCGGCTCTGCCCGGCTTGGGCACGACCACCCCCGCCCAGATGGCGCCGATGTTGGTCGCGAGCACGGCCCTCCTTCAGATGTACAACGGGAATCAACTGAATCCGAAAACTTGGCTGCTGAGCGCGCTGGTGGCCAAATGGGCGGTGGATCAACTCGCAACGAACGGGGTGACCATCAATTTGGGGGCTGATTCCATCCAGTTTGTCCAACAGCCGGACGGCGCCTTCACGCCGCCGGCCAATTGCACCTACTCGCTCAGCAATCCCAGTGGGCATTATGTCCTGCAGGCACGCCATGGGAACACGTTTAATTTTGATACTGCCGGACGTTTGGCCAACATCACCGACCAATACGGCCAGAGTTTGGTGTTAGCCTATAACTCCAGCAATTGGGTCCAAACCGCCACCGATTGGAAAAGTCGCACTTTGACATTTAATTATACGGACACGCCCTTGCGGCTCACGTCGGTGACCGACAGCACGGGCCGGTCGGTTGGCTATACCTTCTCGACAAATTATAGCAGCCAGGGCGATCTCGTTTCCGTCATGGATGTGGAGAAGCATACAAACACCTATGTGTACGATGCTAGTCATCAGATGCTGACGGTAAAGGATAATCTAGACCGATTGGTCACCACGAACGCTTTTGATGCCTTCGGCCGGGTGGTCCAGCAGGCCAGCCAAGGCGACACGAACCAGCTCTGGCAATTCTTCTGGTCCGGCTGGCTCAACACGATCCAAGACCCACAGGGCGGGCAGCAACGGTACTATTTTGACGATCAATCCCGGCCCGTGGCCGCTCGCGATGCGGTCGGGAACTTCAGCCAATCCATCTATGACGGCCAAGACCACTTGGTTGCGACGGTCTCCCCATTGAATGAGACCAACCGATTGGTTTACGATGGCAACCACAATCTCATTGCCGCCATCGATCCATTGGGCTTCAGCAACCAATTCCTCTTTGACGGCCAGAACAATCTCCTGACCAACTTGGACCAACGGGGCCATAGCTTTACGAATGCCTACAATTCCCACTTCCAAATCACGGCCTCCGGGGATGCCAGTGGCGTGTGGCAGGTGAACACGTACAATTCCTCGGACGGTACGCTCGCTACTTCACAAATCGCCTTGGGGACCACCACCTACACCTACGACGGCAACGGATTGGTCAATAGTGTGAACTATCCTGGAGGAATGGGGACCGCCTACTTTACCAACAATACGCTGGGCGATATGGTGGGCACCCTCAATGCACGCGGCTTTGCCTCCAGCCTGCGGTACAACCAGCGCCGCCAACTCACCAATAGCACCGGCCCCACCAACCTGACGGTCTCGGTAGGTTACGACGCGGTGGGCAATCCGAGCGTGACCACCAATGCGTTGGGCTTCCGCACCACCAATTTTTGGAGTCCGACCGGCAAATTGCTCGGCAAGGCCTGGCCCGCAGTCCCCCAAGGCAAGCCCACCCTCACGAATTTTTATGATAAGCGTGATTGGCTGGTTCAATCCACTGACGCCCTGCAGGCATCCACAACAAATTGGTACGACCTTGCTGGCCGGGTGTTAAGCGTGACTGATCCGCTGCTCCGGTCCAACGCCTTCGGCTACGATCTGGACGGCCATCGGATCGCGAGCACCAACGGCTCTCGCGAAGCAAACTTTCAAATATTCAATGCCCGTGGCCAGGTCATCACCAACGTGGATGGCGCCGGCCGCTTCATCACCCACAGCAACGACGCGGCGGGCAACCAGATTTTCCTCACCAACCGTTACCAGCATGTTTGGCAATTTCAATTCGACGCCGCCAACCGGCTGACCAATTCCACCAGCCCGCTCGGCCATGCCACTGGCTGGGCGTACAACCAGGCCGGTTTGTTG
>CAIYZC010000476.1 GCA_903930565.1 uncultured Pedosphaera sp. | reverse complement strand
GGCTCCTCTTCCAACAAGACCCCAACAGCCCCAAGGTCACCGTGGACGTGGGCGGTTACCGGGGCCAGGCGCGCGACGCACTGTTGAAAAAAGCGAAAGAAGCGGCTGAAAAAGTTCGCCGCTGGGGCGACATCGTGGAGTTTGAACCCCTGAGCGCGTACGACCGCCGCATCGTCCACCATGCCGTAAAGGACGATCCGGACATCGAGACCCACAGCGTCGAAGTCGAAGGCACCGATAAAAAGGTGATTTTGTTCAGGCCCCGGCATCATTGAGGCGGAGGGGCAGTCGGCGGTGGGCGGTAGGCAGTCGGCGGTCAGCGGTGGGGACAAGCTGCTTTGCGATCGTACTGGCCCCCCGTCCATAGTGTCCATCCGGTCCATTCCCCATTCCGAGATCCGGCCAGCGGTCTTAACCCGGAAGGTTTGCGGAAATAAGCCGGTGGTACCACCACCGGGTTGCCTTCCCCTTTGGCTCACCGCCCCGAAGGGCGCGGAGGAAAACCCCGCCCCCCACTGCCCACTGCCGCAGCAAAACCACCACCGACTTCCCCCCATTTCGGCCCACGATCCGCATTGGACTACAGAAGTATCCGGTTCTCGAGGAGCCAGGCGACGATACCACCGGATCCCGAATGCATCAAAAGCCGCATCCCAGCGAAACGCCAGCGCCGTGGGAGTGCAAACCAAGAACCCCGTTGCCAGCCACGCGACCGCGCAACCAGGGCACATCGAGCGAATAGCGGCTCTGTCGGCTGGAATCCCTGAAAAGCATGTTTCTACCGTCTCAGCGTGGATGAGACGATCGCGGGGCCGTTTCAGTCGCGGCCCCCGAAAGTGACCATTTCGCTTTCGCTTGCGCGCAGCAGCATTCGTCGCCCCGGGGACTTTCATTCCCCGCGCGTTGTGGTGCGCGCATCACCCGCGAGGTGGCTGGAGGACGATTCCGAGGAACACCTGCCCGAAAACGTGCACCCTTGGCCACCGTCCAATTCGCAGCCCATTGAGCTTGAATTCCCGCAAGCTTTGGACGAACTTCAGCACAACTGAACGCGGCAACGAAACATATTTTCATTTCACACGCTGGAGCCGACCACGAATTTGCGCGACGGCTGGACGCTGATTTGCGAAGGGCCGGACATGGCACCTTGCTGGACCTGACGGGGCTGCGACCTGGGGACGACCTGATCGCTTTTATGAGTGACGGCATCGCGGAAGCTCATACGATTTTGCTCGTTTATTCATGTCACACGGCCAAAGCAACATTTCAGCAGGCCGAAATTAGAGCCGCGACCAACTGGAAATTAAAAAATCCTAGCTTCAAATGTATCGTCATCAAGTTGGACAAGAGCGATCTGCCCCCTTTGCTGGCTTCGCTGATCCACCTCTCAGTCGATCCAACTGACCACACATCCTACGCACAGTTTCTAAGCAATCTGCTCTCCACACTGCGCCGCGATTGCTTGGCTTCACCCACTTCCTCCACATTGGTTGCAACTGCGGAGATCACTGGCGAAATTACGGAGAATGAGGAATCGACCAAAAGCAAACCACAGCCTACTTCCAGCGCCCCCATCTCCCATCCGGAGGTCATCGAGGACCGCGGCCCGATGGCAATCGACAACCCCTTCTACGTCGAGCGGGATGCGGATGCCCAAGTGCTCGATTTTTTTGGCGACGGTGGCATCAGCGCCGCGTTGCGTGGTGGCGTGAGGATGGGCAAAAGCTCCTTGGCCCGGCGCGTTTGCAATGAGCTTGCGCTGAAGAAATGGCGCGTCGTGCGGCTGGAAATCGGCGATGACTTGGAGAAATCCGATTTCGCGGATGGACACCAGTTCCTCCGGGCCATCGCTGTCAGAATCCTCCGTCAGCTCGAGCAAGATGTGCGGCCACTGACCGCCTTTGATCGGGAGAAGTCGGGCAGTGCTTTCCGGGATTTCATGGAGTTGCTCGGGGCACAGTTGGGGGATAACAGGCGCTTAGTCATCTTTTTGGACCAGATGGACGCCTTGGCTGGCACGCAGGCCAGCTCAGTCGCCGTAAGCGGCCTCCGTTCATGGCACAGCGCTCAAAGTCTGTTGGGCAAGAAATCATGGGCCAGGTTGTTGGTGGCGCACACCATCACGCCCAAGCACGTCGGCCCGGAGGGTTCGATTTTCACGGTGGCGGAAAAAATTGAACTCTCTGACTTCACCCCTCGGGAATTAGCGCAACTCGTCAAGAGCTACGGGCGTCCGCCAGCGGAGGCGGACGTTTTGGCCAAGGTGCTCGGCGGCCATCCCTTTCTCAGCCGTGCTGCCTTAAACGCCCTGGCCAACGAGCGGATTACCTTGCGCGACCTCGCTCAACTGACCCACTGCTCTCGCGATTTGTTCAAGCATCACCTCGAGGATTTGGCCAAACAATTTGACAAGCTGCTTTCCCAAGCTTTTCTGAAATTGGCCACGGGACAACCCTTGGATTCGCGGGAAACTTATTTTACGCTGTTCGCCATCGGCGTGGTGAAGGACACGCCGTGGCGCAAGGCGGAAATTCGGTGCGAACTCTACCGGAAATTGCTGCCGGAATTCTTGCCATGAGCACCGGTGCCGATCCAAGATTTTATGTGGCCGACGTTGCCGTGCCGCCGGATCGGGATTGCTATATCGAACGCGCGGCGGATACTGAAATTCTCCAATCCATCCGCGAAGGCGAATACACCCTCCTGCTATCCTCTCGCAAGGTGGGCAAATCGTCTCTCTTGGTACGCACGCTCGCGCGCCTCCGCGCCGGCCTTGAAGCGCCAAATCCGGTGCGATTTCTGACGGCCTGCCAGGAATTGAGCGAAGCCAAGCCGGGCCTCACGGAGAAGGAGTGGTATTTCGGCCTCATCAATGCCCTAGTCAACGACGCCAAGCGCACCAACGCCGGATTCGCCATCGCGGCAGATTGGGAGCAGTGGTGGCAAAGCGAAGCCACCGTCCCCTGCGGCCAACGATTCGCCGAGTTCTTGCGGCGATTCTTTCTGGAGCCGACGACCGAGTGCTGGGTAATTGCCATCGACGAAATCGACACGCTGCTCGCCTTGCCCTTCAGTGACGATTTCTTCGCCGCCATTCGCCGCTGTCGCAATGCCCGGGCCACCGATCCCCTTTTCGGGCGCTTGGTTTTCGTGCTCGCCGGCGTGACCACGCACGCCCGGCTCATCAAGGACAACCGGCGGACGCCGTTCAACTTTGGGCGCAATGTGGTTCTGACCGATTTTTCCCCAGACCAAGCCAAGATTTTTCTGCGGGGTTTGAACGAACCGGAGACGGCGGATCATCCGGCTTTGCTGGCGGTGTTGGCTTGGACCGGCGGCCACCCTTATTTGACGCAAGCGGCCTTCAAAGGCTTGGCGAAGCTGCGCAAGAAACAAAATCCCACCGGGCCAATAGATTGGCCGGCCTTGGTGGACCAAGCCGTACGCGAAACCCTGATCGACACGCTCGAAACCGCCACTCCCGACCCGCAGTTGCAGGACATCGCCGAGCGCCGCTTCCACAATTTGTCCGTGCCGGAAAGCCCGAACTACAACCCCGCCTTGAAGCGCCGCATGTTGACGCTTTACCGGCATGCTCGGCGCGGCAGACGTGTCGCGGATGAAGCCCTTTTGCCACCCATACTGGAACTTAAGATTTGCGGTTTGCTCGTGCCGAGTAATGCCGACCCCGGCCGCTTGGTGGTGCGCAATCGGCTTTACCGCGCGGTATTCGACGAAGCTTGGATTGCCAGCGAAATGCCCCGAGACCGCGCCCAAATTTGGGCTATGGCCGCGATGATAGCAGTTTTGTTGGGTATTTCGGGCATGCTCTATCTGCAAAACACCAAGCAGCAGGCCATAATTTCCCAATATCGCCAAGATATCCAACAAGCCGATCAGGATGTGCCGCTAGTAGCCTACAATAAGCTCAAAAAAATCAGAGGCCAAAGTGCTAAGGCGGATGAATTGCTGGCTGAGTATTGGCGGTCAAAAGCGCGCATTGCCTCCGTGGAGCGACCGCGGGATGAAGCTGCAGTATTTTGGTTGCAATCATTGTTGCTCCAAGAAAATGCCGAAGCGCGCTTGCAGTCCCGATGGGCTTTGTGGGGGAATCTCGCCAGCACCGAAATGTGCTTCCGACACCCGGCCAATGTCGGCTCAGCTGCCTTTAGCCCGGATGGACGTCGGGTGGTAACCGCGAGTGACGACAACTCGGCGAGAGTCTGGGACGTGTCCAGCGGACAGCCCCTAGGTGCACCCTTGCATCATAGCGCGTCAATTTCCTCCGTGACCTTCAGTGCGGACGGGCGACGGGTGGTGACCGCAAGTGAGGATAAAACGGCGCGGGTGTGGGATGCGACGACCGGGCAGCCCTACGGCCACCCTTTGCAGCATGGCGGTTGGGTTTTCTCGGCGACATTCAGTCCGGACGGGCGGCGGGTCGCGACTGCCAGTGCTGATAAAACGGCGCGAGTCTGGGACGTGGCCAACGGGCAGCCAATCGGCCTGCCCCTGCAGCATCGCGATGCGGTTCTCTCAGTGGCCTTCAGCGAGAACGGTCAGCAAGTGGTGACCGCAAGTGCTGATAAGTCGGCACGAGTGTGGGACGCTGCGAACGGTCGGCCCCTCGGCCCGCCCATGAAACACAGCAATGTTGTAAACACTGCGGTGTTCAGTAGGGACGGAAAACGAGTAGTGACTGCCAGTAATGATAACAAGGCTCATTTGTGGGAGACGGGAAGCGGACGGACCATCGGACCGCTGTTGCAACATAGGGGCTGGGTGGCAACCGCAATGTTTAGCGCGGACGGGCGACGGGTGGTGACCGCAAGTGCCGATGGCACTGCACGCGTATGGGACGTTGCGAATGGGCAGCCGCTCGGCCCCCCATTGCAACATTCCGGATCGGTTAGCACTGCGGCATTCAGCAAGGATGGGCGGTTGGTGGTGACCGCAAGTGCTGATCAAACGGCGCGGGTCTGGGAGGTGGCCAGCGGGCAGCCCCTGGGACCTCCCTTTCAGCATGCCGATTGGGTTTGGTCCGCAACACTCAGTGAGGATGGACGCCGGGTGGTGACCGCCAGCTGGGATAAGACCGCGCGAGTGTGGGGTCTGGCTAGCGGACAGCCCCTTGGCCGGCATTTGCAGATGAACAATTATATTAATTCGGTTTCATTCAGCGCGGACGGGCGGCGTTTGGTCACTGCCAATGACGATCAGGCGGCACGGGTGTGGGATGCGGCGACTGGTCAGCCTTTAGCACTGCGCTTCCAGCACGGCGATTCGGTTCGTACAGCGGCGTTCAGCGCGGACGGGCGGCGGGTGGTGACAGCAAGCGACGATCATACGGCCCGGGTGTGGGACTTGGCGAGCGGGCAGCCCATCGGGCCGCCCTTGCAGCATGGCGGTTCCGTTCGCGCAGCGGCCTTCAGCGCAGACGGTCGGCGGGTGGTGACCGCAAGTGGTGATCATACCGCGCGGGTATGGGACCTGGCGAGCGGGCGGCTTGTAGTTCCGCCCTTGCAGCATGGCGGCACGGTTAATTCCGCGGCGTTCAGCGCGGACGGGCGGCGGGTGGTGACGGCGAGCGAAGATAAAACGACTCGCGTGTGGGACGCGATGAGCGGCCAACCTGTGGGGCCGCCCTTGCAGCATTCCCGAGTCGTGAATTCCGTGGCTTTGAGCGGGGACGGGATGAGGGTGCTGACTGCTAATGCCGATGGAAGTGCGCGTGTTTGGACGGCTGCGAGCTCTCAGCCATTGGGCCTGCCGTTGCAGCACAGCAGTGTGGTTTACTTCGCGACGTTCAGCGCGAACGGGCAAAAACTGGTTACTCGAACGAACCGGGGCTGGCATTTTTGGCGTCTTGACGAGAAAGGGAATTACCAACCGGAATACACCATCTGGTCCAGTGGGAGTTTAATCTATGGGCCTCAGGATTTCTGTGAACGGGACGCCTTGCATATTAAGGTAGTTGAAGTGTGGACCGGTAACCGATTATTCGTGCGGGACATCACTTTAAATGACCCCGAACCTGGTTTGCCGGAATTGGTTTTGCCCGCAGCCCAATTGCTGACCAACTACTTAAGGCGCTTTAATTTGCAATTCGAAACCAACGCAGCCGGGGTAATGCGCCCAAATTTGATTCCGCGCTTTCCAGTTTCCAAGCCAATGGAACGACGGGAAAATCGCCCAGACGTTCGAGTTGCTTCACCTCGAACTCCGATTCCGACCAAAAATGATATTATTGCATCTCGCCGATAGCGTTTACCGGCTGCTTTGTCTCCCATTCCCCTCAAAAAATCGCTTAAAATCATGTAATCATCTCGAAAAACTCCTTACTCCCTGTCTGTCCCCGCTTCTCCGCGTCTCCGGGCCTCTGCGAGAGAACGCCCCTCCGGCGTCTATCGATGCGCAATTTGGGTTTGAACTCCACCGGCAGCGGGGCTAATGTGCCCCAGAATTACGATGAACTTGAACTTGAAACACTCTTGGCTTGCGGGCCGCGCCTCCTTCCTGGCGGCGGCGGTCGTCGTGTCCGCCCTCAACTTCTGCCCGTTGGCCCAAGCCGACGACGCGAAGGTCCCCATTCCGGTGGAACTCCCCTCCCCCACCGTCAAGGGCACTCCGGAAGATCTCCCCAAAGGCCCGGGTATCGAACCCGTGTCCGACAAAGCCCCGCCGCC
>CAIYZC010000475.1 GCA_903930565.1 uncultured Pedosphaera sp. | reverse complement strand
TGGGGCCCATCCTGATGACGGCGGTGGTAACCGCCTTGGGACTGCTTCCGCTGGCCATTGGTTCGGGCGAGGCGGGCCGGGAGATCGAAGGTCCGATGGCGGTGGTGATTTTGGGTGGGCTGCTGACCTCCACCGTGCTCAACCTGCTGGTTTTGCCCACGTTGGCTTTGCGTTACGGGCGCTTTGAACCGCGCGCGGCCCGCGAGGAATAGCGGACCGCGCAGCGGTGCGGGATCGGGAATTATTTGGCCAAGGCCAATTTGCGCGCGAACTCCGCCACCCGGCGGCCGAGCAATTCCCCGGTGAGTTTGTCCGCTTCATTCGGCGCCACCTCCGGCGATTCCTGTCCGGCCTGGCCCATCACCCCGCTGTAGCTGCTGAGTCGGTTGATTCCCCGGTCGTTCATGGGCGTTTCCGGGAAACCGATCCAGACCATGCCGTGCTGCATCGCCAAGGTGAAGAAGTAATGCAGCGTGCTCAGTTTGTCCCCGCTCGGTCCGGAGGAAACGGTGAAACCGGCGGCGAGCTTGTCGCGCCACGCACTGGTGTACCAGCGGCCGCCGGTGGCGTCCGCGAAGGCCTTGAATTGGGCGGCGGGGCCGCCCATGTAGGTGGGGCTGCCGAAAATGATCGCGTCGCTGGCGTCCAATTGGGCGAACAGTTCCGCGTTGTCATAGCGGCCATGGGTGATGTCCTCGCCGCGGAGGGCGAGGAGGTGGGCTGCGGTGCCGGGTACAGCTGCGGCGCCCTGGTGGACGGCGGCGGCCATTTTGGCGGTGTGGCCGGCGCCGGTGAAGTAAACGATGGAAACGGTGGGCATAGTGATTTTGGTAGCGGACGATGGTCGGTTGGTTTCAGGCAAGATCGAACAAAAGCACTTGGGCCGGGGCATCGGCGCGGATGGACAATTCGGTGCCGCCCGTCACGGCCGCCGCGTCTCCCGCGGCCAGTTGCGTGCCGTTCACACTCACTTCCCCTTCGGCCACGTGGAGCCAGACGTGGCGTTCGGCGGCGGGAGCGTGGCGAACCTCCTGGCCCGACTGGAGGCGCGCATACCACAGATCCGCATCTTGATGCACCGCCAGCGAACCGGCGCGTCCCGTTGGACTGGTGACCAAGTGGAGCCGCCCGGCGGGGGCTTGGGCCAGCGACTTTTCCGCGTAACGGGGGGCAACCCCCTTCGCGTCAGGTTGAATCCATATTTGCAGGAAATGCACCGGCTCGGTGGGGGAGGGGTTGAACTCGCTGTGCCGGATGCCGATGCCCGCGGACATATATTGCAGGTCGCCCGCTTGCAGGACGCGGCCGTTGCCGAGGGAGTCCTCGTGCTGCAGGGAGCCGGCCAGGACCAGCGTGATGATCTCCATGTCCCGGTGAGGATGCTGGCCGAAACCCATGCCGGGGGCCACGCGGTCATCGTTGATCACCCGCAGACTGCGGTAACCCATCCAGGCGGGGTCATGGTAATCGGCGAAACTGAAGGTGTGATGGCTGTCCAACCAACCGTGGTTGGCGTGGCCCCGGGCATCCGCTTTGCGAATCTTCATCATGGAATCAATCTCGCACACCAAGGTGGAATAAGGGAAAGACTTAGTTCCTTGCCTTAGCATAACCCAAAGGTATGCTGCCTGGACATGGAATTGAGGCATTTGCGGTACTTCATCGCGGTGGCGGTGGCGGAGAACGTGTCCCGGGCCGCGGGGCAATTGCATTTGTCGCAGCCGGCCCTGAGCCGGCAGGTGCGGGACTTGGAGGCAGAACTGGGCTGCGCCCTGTTCACGCGCGGGGCGAAGTCGTTGCGGCTGACTCCCGCCGGCCGGGCGTTTCTGCCTGAAGCGCGGGCGGTGCTGGCGCGCGCCGAGGCGGCCGTGCGGGCGGCGCAAGCCGTGGCCGGCGGCACGGAGGGAGAGTTGGACATCGGGTTTGCCCTTTCGCCCACGGTCCGGTTGGTGCCGCCCGCTTTGCGCGCTTTTCAGGCGGAACGGCCGCACATCCGCGTGCGATTGCACGATTGGTCCACCGTTGAAATGTTGGCGGGCCTGCGGGACGGGCGGTTGCAACTGGCCTTCCTGGTGGGGTGCGATCCGGCGTTGCGGACCGGGTTGAAGTTTGTGGAATTGACGCGGCTGGCATTGCGCCTGGCTGTGGGGCCGAAGCACCCCCTCGCGCGCCGGCGCAGCGTGCCGATCGGGGAGGTGGCGCGCTATCCGTTGTTGGTCTTCAACCGTAAGGATTACCCCGATTACCAAGGCCTGCTCGCGGGGTTGTTTCCGCTGGGGGCGCCCGCGCCGCGGGTGGCCGAGGAGCACGACAGCGTCGCCGGGATGTTGACCGCGGTCGAGGCGGGCGGCGGGGTGGCCGTGCTGCCGGAATCGGTGGCGTGCGTGGCGGGTCCCCGGGTGCGGTTGAAACCGCTCACGCCGGAGCCGGCGCCTTTGGTGGTGGGGGCGGCGTGGCGGGAGGAGGATTTTCCGCCGATGGCCCGTCACTTTCTCGAATGCGCGCGGGCCACCGCGGCGGCGGAGGGCGAGAGGGAACTCAAGATTCCCGGGTGAGGGTCTGAATCCGCGGCCGCGACGGCCTTGCGAAATCCCCGGTGGAGGGCCAAATTGCCTTCCCGAACCGCTGCGTCCGCATCGGAAGGACCAGAATTTACGCTTGCTTGAACCGGCCCGGTCTGAGCGCCGACCAAAGGCGACGGGTGTTGGTGGAAGTGGCGGAGGCGTCGTCATTTCAAACCGGATTTGGCGGCACCAATTCCATTACGGTTGGGTTCTTCATCCCAAATGGTTCCGAAGGTCCGTTTACGGTTGAAGAAATCAGGGCCCGGCGGCGGCAAATGACCGGGCATCTAAACGGGGCGGATTTTGACAAGGTTCATTGAGTGTGATCACCACGTCGGGGCGGCATGTGGGGAGCGCACGGGGCTGAGGCGTGAGGAAAAACCGGGTGCTGCCCCGGCGTTGGGGGAGTGGGAGCGGGTTGGATTGCTTGGGCCTCTTGGCCCCCTGAGCGAGACCGGCGACCGGACGCGCGGCGGCGGGTGGCGGTTTGGGTCTGGATTGGCGGGAGCGGGGCGCGTAGATTCGGGCGCTTGATGAAAAGCCTGTTGCGCGTCCTGCATTGCTTCCGACCCGACGCCCTCCGCCTGGTGCCGACGGGGGCCTGGCTGGTGCTGGGCAGCCTTGCGGGCTGGTTGAAGCCCTGGCCCCTGGCTTGGATCGTGGACTGCGTGCTGGGCGGCCGGCCATTGCCCGCGGGCCTGGCGCCGTGGCTGGGCACCGCCCACGGCGCGGCGCTCCTACCCGCGCTGGCCGGACTCACGCTCGCGCTGCACCTGGGCCAGGCGTGGTGCCTGGCGGCCGGAAATTTCCGGTCCATCGACGTGGGCCTGCGCGGCTTGGGGCGGGTGCGCAACGCGGTGTTCGCCCGGCTGACCGGGTTCAGCCCGCGCCAAACCCAGGCGGCCCGGACTGGGGACCTGCTCTACCGGGCCAATTGGGACACCTACGCCTTCCAAACCATTTTCCAACAAGGGTTGGTGACCGCGGCGACCGCGGGCCTCGGGTTGGTGGTCATGGTGGGGTTAATGTGGCATCTGGATGGTTCGCTCACTTTGGCGGCCCTGGGCACCGTCTGGTTGGTGCCCTTGGGAATTCGGTTTTTCGGACCGCGGATGCAGGCCGCCGGCGGGCGGGCGCAGGCGGCGGACAGCCGCTTGACAGCCACCTTGCAACAAACGCTGGCGGGGCTGCGGGTGCTGCAAAGCTACACGCGGGAGGAGCGGCTGCAGGCCGGGTTCCAGGAAGAAACCCGGGAGGCCCACCGTCGGCGGCGGACGCAACACGGTTGGGAATTGATTTATGGCTTGGCGGTGAGCACCGCGTTGGCCGTCGGCACCACCGCGTTGATCTGGTTGGGCGCGCGGCGGGTTTTGGTGGGGGCGCTGACGGTGGGGGAACTCCTGGTTTTTCTGGCCTACCTCGCCCAGCTCTACGAGCCGCTGCAGTTGCTTTCGCACGTCGGCGCCACGGTGGCGGCGGCCGGGGCGGGGGTGCGCCGGGTGGGGGAAGTGCTGGACACGCCCGTGGAGCCGGCGGAGCGCGGGGGCGGGTTGCCCGCCGGAACGGTCGTGCGGGCGCGCGGGGAGGTGGTGTTTGAGGGGGTGTCCTTTGGCTACACCCCGGATCGGTTGGTCTTGGAGGATTTGACCCTGGCCGTGGCGGCCGGGCAGACGGTGGCGATCATCGGCCCGAGCGGGAGTGGCAAATCGACCCTGCTGCACTTGCTCCCCCGGTTTCTGGAGCCGGCGGCGGGGATGGTTCGCTTGGACGGCCGGGATTTACGGGATTGGCGCGTGCGGGACCTGCGGACTCAAGTCGCATGGGTGCCGCAGGAGCCGCACTTGCTTCCGGGCACCATTGCGGAAAACATCGCCTTGGGACGTCCGGACGCGCCTTTGGAAGCGATCCGGGAAGCCGCGCGGGCGGCGAATGCGGACGAATTCATCAGCCGGCTGCCGGCGGGTTACGCCACGGTGGTGGGGGAGGGGGCGGCGCGGTTGAGCGTGGGCGAGCAGCAACGCCTGGGGTTGGCGCGGGCGTTGCTCAAAGACGCCCCGGTGCTGCTGCTTGACGAACCGACGAGCGCGCTGGATGCGGCCAGTGAAGCATTGGTCCTCGCCGGACTGGCCCGGCTTTGCGCGGGGCGCACGACCTTCCTGGTGGCGCACCGGGCCGCGACGTTGCGCCTGGCCCACCGGGTGTTTGAACTGCGGGCGGGACGACTGGTGGAGTGTGCGGCCCCGCCGCCCGCGGGTTGACCGCCGGCCGGTTCAGCGGCGGGCCGGAGCTTGCTTGTCGCCGGGAGCGGGGAGCAACCAAAGCGTCACGCCCAAAAGGGTGAGCAGGGCGCCGCCGATCAGGCCGCCGCGGGCCAGCCGGGGGGATGGCGAAATCGGTTCAACCGGAGTGACTGCGGCATCCACGATTTCGGCGACCAAGGGCTCGAAACGGACCGCCCGGGCCGCTTCGAGGGCCAGCTGATTGGTGAGCGAGTCGCGCTGGTTGCGGGCGGTTTCCCAGGCCCGCTGGGCGGCGGCGTAGTTGGTGTCGCCCAAGAG
>CAIYZC010000474.1 GCA_903930565.1 uncultured Pedosphaera sp. | reverse complement strand
GGTGAGTTTGGTGGTGTCCAGCACGCAGTTGGAGCGCGGGGTTTTCGCCGCCACGCGGTAAAACTCCTCGTCGTTTTCCCAGAACTCAAACGCGCGGTCCGGGCGGAGCACGCGGGCGAGTTCGGTGACCACCTGCCGGGTGGTCACGAAGCCGGGGTTGGTGACATTATACGTGCCGAAGGGGGCGCGGAGCCGCCACAGGTCCAGGCAGGCGGCCACGAAATCCGCGCGGTGCGAGATCGAATTGACGTTGTCGTAAACCTTCGCGTAGCGCTGGACCTTGCTCAGGTAGTTGCGCGCGTTGTCGAACTCGTCGAAGGGAATGCGCAGCCGCCAAATGTAGCTCCGCCCCACGCCCGCGATGGCTTCCTCCGCCAAGGCCTTGGTCCCGCTGTAGAAGCTGCACGGTCCTTCCCGGAAGGAAAAATTCGGGGCGTCGGTCTCCGTAAACCCGCCGACCAGCCCGGGCTCCCGCGCCACGCGGTCCCGCAGATCGGGCCGGGTGAGGTCCTTTTCCACGCGCCGCTCGACGCCGTGGCCGATCCAGGCGCCCGCGTAAATACAACCCGACGACACATGCCCCCACGGAATGTCCGCCGCCGCGCAGGCCTGCGCGATGGTCAGCGGCAGCAGCGTGTTCCCCTGCAGGGTGTCGGCCCGCGCGGTTTCGCAGGCGTCCACGTTGGGCTTGCCGGTGTAGCCCGCGGCATTGATGACGAAACCCGGCCGGTTCTGGCGGAGCCAGTCCAGCAGGGTGGCGAAGCGGGAGTAATCGACTTGGGCGCGGGACAACGCCTGAAAGGGTTCGTTCCGGTTTTGCAGTTCGCGCGCGAAGGCCGCGCCCATATAGCCGGTGGCGCCAAGGAGCAGGATCATGCGGTTTGGGGAAGGCGGCGGGCTTCCGCCACGAGTTCGTTCAAATACTCACGGTATTCGCAATTCGGAATCCGCGCGGTCAGGGCGGCTAATTGCTCCAGGGACAGGAAACCGGCGCGAAACGCCGCTTCTTCCGGGCAGCCGATTTTGATGCCCTGCCGTTTTTCGATGGTCTGCACGTACGCCGAGGCCTCGTGCAGGCTGCTGCTGGTCCCGGCGTCCAGCCAGGCGAACCCGCGGCTCAGCCGGCTCACCCGCAGCTTCCCGCGCTGCATGTATTCAACATTCACCGCGGTGATTTCCAACTCGCCGCGCGCGGAGGGTTTCAGCGCCTTGGCGATGGCCACGACTTCGTTGTCGAAGAGGTAGAGGCCGGGGACGGCGTAATTGGTCTTGGGCTGCTTGGGCTTTTCCTCGATTGAAAGCGCCCGGCCATCCGGCGTGAACTCCACCACGCCGTAGCGTTCCGGATCGTTCACATGATAGCCGAAGATCGTCGCGCCGCCGTTGAATTCGGCGAAAGCCTTTTGGAACCCGTCGCCGCCGTAGAAAATATTGTCGCCCAAAATGAGCGTGACGGGATCGCGGCCGATGAAGGATTCGGCGATCAGAAACGCCTGGGCAATGCCTTCGGGGCGGGCCTGCTCGCGGTATTCGATGCTCAACCCCCATTGCGAGCCGTCGCCCAGCAGTTGGCGGAAGCGGGGCAGGTCCTGCGGCGTGGAAATGAGGCAGAATTCGCGGACCCCGCCCTCAATCAACGTCGTGAGCGGGTAGTACACCATCGGTTTGTCGTAAACCGGCTGGAGCTGCTTGCTGGCCACCAAGGTCAGCGGATACAAACGCGAGCCGGCGCCCCCGGCCAAGATGATGCCTTTCATGTGGGAGCCAACATAAAGGGAAGCCGGCGGCTTGCAAAGGCCAAGTTGGCCGTGCGCGCCGGCCCATCCCTTCGCGGGCGGCGCTTAGCTCGCGGCTTGGCGGACGATGGCGGCGAGTTTGGCCTCGGTCGCCTCGTCCAATGCCGTGAGATACCAAGCGGAGGCCAGGAGTTGGTGCGCCGCCCCCGTCTCGGGCGCAAGGTTCGCCTCCGGGGTCAGGCCAAACGTCAGATACTTGTCGGCCCGGAAAAAGCAGATTCGCCGGCCGTCCTTGGCGTAGGCCGGCATACCGTACCACAAGGTCGGTCGGAGTTCCGGGGCGCTGGCCAGAATCAGCGCGTGCAGGCGCTTCCCCAATGCCGGATAGGGTGGGGGCATCAAAGCGATCTTCGCGATTACGGCGGCTGCGTCATCGCCTGCCTGCGGGGACTTCGGTTTGGTGCTTTTGGGCTTCATGCCTTGTCTCAGCGGGCGGTCCCCCAATCATTGACCGCAGCATTTCTTATACTTTTTCCCGCTCCCGCAGGGGCAGGGATCGTTCCGCCCAATCTTCGGGCCTTTGACAATGGGCTGGGGTGGGATATACGGCTCGGGAGGCAGGAGGATGGACTCTGCCGGCGGGAGGTAGTTCGGGACCGGCGCCCGGAAATCGGGTTCCGGCGCGAAGGCATCCCACCGCGCGAGTTCTGCGGCCGCACTATCGACGAGGCGGATTTTTACCAAGGGGGGGCCTTCCGAATCGAGGATGTCGCGTTCCACCTCGGCGAATTCGCCGTAGGCCGTGTCCGCCAATTCCGCGGCATAAATCGCGCGCACCTCGTCCAGTAATTCCGCCGCGGGCAGGAGCCCGACCGCGGTGACCAAGGAATCCCAGACGGCGGAGGGCTTACGTTCCAGTTTTTCGCGGAACAAGCTGCGGAAATAGGTGGTGACATCGGCGCGGGCCAGCCGGTCGTTGTGGACGAGGGCCACCAAGGTGTGGATGGCGCAATCGCGCGCGAAATTTTTCGCCGTGGGCGACTCGATCAAAGTGTACAACGGCACCGGGTTGCCATCGTAAACGGAGGCCAGAATGCGCTCCGGCCCCTCAAACAGCAGTTTCTCGATCGGCGGCAGGCCGGCCTCGCCCGGCATGCTGAGCAGCCGGAGGATGGGGGCGAAGGCGCGCGGTTCCCGAAACTCGGCCAGGAGATGGATGGCGAAGATGTGCAGCCAATAGTCCTCGTGGTCGGCGAAGGCCGCGGGATCGGCCGCCACCGCTTCGACGACGCGCAGCAGCTCCGGGGTGATCGCCTCCCGCTGCGCGACGGCGGCGGCGAGCGCCTCGTCGGGCAACCAGCCGGTGTAGGTTTCCAATTCGGCGAGAATTTCCGGAATGGTCAGCGGCGCATTGTCGTCCGGCAAATCGTCCTTGTCCTCCACCGGAAGCACCAGGACTGATGGCTCGTTGCCGCCGGAGGGACCCGTCGGTCGATTGGCCCGGCGCGCCACTTCCCGGGGATCGAATGCCGCCCAGCCGCGGAGTTCGCCGATGGCATCCTCGATCAACCGGTATTTTCGCCGATCCGGACCTTTGGTGGCCAAGGTGCGGCGCTCCAGAAGTTCGAAGTCGGCAAAGCCGGACTGGACCAAATCATCTTCAAAAGCCTGCCGCATCTCCGGCAGCAAGGCGGGCTCCGGTAGCTCGGACACGGCCGAGACCAAACCATCCCAAACCTGCTCTACCGCGACCGATCGCGGCAACTTGCCATGAAACAAACTGCGAAAATAGGCGGCCACTTCGGCGTGGGGCATTTGCCCGGTGTGCACGAGGGCAACGAACGCCCGCAAGCTGGCGGTGCGCACGAATTCATTCACCGCCGCCCCTTCGACCAGCCCTTGCAGCAGGGCGGGATTCCCGTCGTAAACGGAAGCCAGAATTCGTTCCAAGGTCTCGGTGATGGTGTCGCCGAACAAATCGAAAGGTATCTCCCCGGGGGCGCTGAACATCCGCACCATGGGCGCAAAGGCGTGGCGCTCGCGGAATTGGGCCAGCAGGTAGATGGCGAATTGCGGGAGCATGTATTCCTCCCGGGCGGCGGCGGCCACCGGGTCGGCGGCAACTTCTTCCACGACGCGCAGCAACTCCGGCGTGATGGCGTCGCGCTGTTGCACCGCTGCCGCCATGGCTTTGGCCGGAAAGCGGCCGGTGTAATATTCCAACGCTTGGAGGATTTCGGGTATTGTCATGAGCGGTGAGTTGAGTTTGGGGGGCGTGAGTGGGGGCGGGCTAGCCGCAGCACTTCTTGTACTTTTTCCCGCTGCCGCATGGGCAAGGATCGTTCCGGCCGATCCTGGGTTTTGCCGGGGGCGTTGGGGGGTGGGCGTAATAAGGCACGCGGGGGGCGGGCGGAAAAGGTTGGGGCGGCCTGACGTTTTTCGCGGGATTAAAACACCCCCACCAGCGCATTTCGCTGGCCGCATCATCAATCAACCGGAATTGGTTGCGGTCCGGCGGATTCGTGGTGAGCGCGGAGCGCTCGAAGAAGTCCAGATCCGCGTCGGTGAGCTCCAAGAGTTCGTTCGCGAAGGCTTCGCGCACCTCGGGCAGCAGCGCCGGTTCGCGCAGGTCCATCACCGACCGGGCCAAATGAGTCCAAACATACGAAAATGTGCGCGGCAATTTGCCGTGAAACAAGCTGCGAAAATAGGCGGCCACCTCGGCGCGGGGTAGCCGTCCGGTGTGCGCAAGGGTCACGACGGTTCGCAAGGCCGCACTACGCACATATTGATGCAGCGCCTCGTCTTCGATCAACTCCTGCAATGGAGCGGGACTGCCGTGATAAACGGAGGCGAGAATCTGGTGCATTCCTTCGGTGATGGTGTGGCCGAATAGTACCAACGGCGTTGGGCCGGGGGCGCGGAGAATTTGGACAAGGGGCAAATATGCGCGCGGTTCCCGAAATTGCGCCAGCAGATGGACGACGAACTGTGGGAGCAGGGTGTACCTTTGAGCGATTGCCGCCTTCCCCGCCGCCTCCGCCGCCGTCACCGGGTCCGCGGCTAATTCCGCCAGCACACGCAGCAACTCCGGCGTGAAGGTTTCCCGCTGCTCCACGGCCGCGGCCATCGCTTGCGCCGGGAAACGGCCATTGTCCAATTTAAAAGCTTGGAGGATCTCGGGTATCGTCATCATTGAGGCGCTTTTCCGTCAGGAAACCAGTTTATGAACCATGCCGGAAGGATAGCAAAGGCCGGGTTTTCGGCGAGTCCAAAGTGCACTTGGTGGCGGGGGAATAGACCCGCCCTGGAATGGAATCTGCAGCCCACCTTTCCGCGCCCGCCTTTTGCCCCTCTGATCTTTGTCCCCAATTCGTGAATCAGGCCGGGCGAACGCCGAAGTTTAGGCTCATCATTCCACCCATCAGGTTGACCACCCGAACTTGTTCCAAGCCCAGCTCGCGCATTTTGCGGGCAACGCCGTCCTGGGCGGCGTAATGGCGGAGGGATTCGAGGATGTAACCGTGGGTGTCGCGGTCGCCGCACAGCAGCCACCCCAGCCAAGGGACGCAATATTGCAGGTAGGCGAAATAGAGCGAGCGCCAGAGCGCGTTGGACGGCTTGCCGAAGTCCAGAACCACCAAGCGGCCGCCGGGGCGCGCGACCCGGCGCATCTCCCGCAGGCCCTGTTCCCAGTCCGCCAGGTTGCGCAAACCGTAGCTGATGGTGACTACGTCGAAGCTGGCGTCGGGGAAGGGGACTTGCTGGGCGTCGCCTTGGATGAAGTTCGGGGCCGCGGGCTTCGGCGCGCTCGTGGCGGCACGGCGGCGGGCAACTTCCAGCATGGGCTCGCTGAAATCCAGCCCCACGGTTTCGAGCCCTTGCCGGGTCAGCGCGAAGGCCACGTCTCCGGTGCCGCAGCAGAGATCAAGGGCGCGTTGACCGGCCTGGGGTTGCGTCAAGCGCACCAAGCGGCGCTTCCAGTATCGGTGCAGCCCGAAACTTTGCAGATCGTTGATGAGGTCGTAACGGCCCGCAATCGCGGCGAAGAGGCCGCGCACCCGGTCCGCCCGGCTTTCACCGGGCGCATAATATTTGTTCGACACAGGCGCCAGTGTAACTCATTGGCCGGTCCACGCATTCCCAAAATCCCGCCGTGGACGACCCGGGGTGGGGGAGGCCGGCCGGGCTGCCGGCGCTCCCCGGGAGCAGGCGATTAGAGCGCCAAGTCGGCGTCGGTGACCGCGCCAAGGGAGGCGCTGGTGACGGTATGGGCGTATTTGGCCAGCACGCCGCGGGTGTAGCGGGGCTTGGGTTGTTTCCAAGCCTTTTGCCGGGCCTTCATTTCGGCGGCGGTGATGCCCAGGGTCAGGGTGCGGGTTTCGGCGTCGATCGTGATCGGGTCGCCGTTCTTAACCAAAGCGATCGGGCCGCCAACGTACGCCTCGGGCGTCACGTGGCCCACCACGAAGCCGTGGCTGCCGCCGCTGAACCGTCCATCCGTGATCAGCGCCACGTCCTTGCCCAAGCCTTTGCCCATGATGGCGCTGGTCGGGGAGAGCATTTCGCGCATCCCGGGGCCGCCCTTCGGTCCTTCGGAACGGATGACGATGACATGGCCCTTTTTGACCGTGCCCTTGAGGATGGCTTGGAGGGCCTTCTCCTCCCCTTCGAAAACGAGGGCTTTGCCGCTGAAGGAGAGCCCTTCTTTGCCCGAGATTTTGGCCACCGCGCCCTCCGGGGCGAGGTTGCCATAAAGGACCACCAAATGGCTGTCCTTTTTGATGGGATCGCTCAGCGGGCGGATGATCGTTTGGCCTTTGGGATAGGGTTTCACGTTCGCGAGGTCTTCCCGGAGCGTTTGGCCGGTGACGGTGAGCGCTTCGCCGTGGAGCAGACCGGCGTCCAAGAGGGTCTTCATCAGGGGGCGGATGCCGCCGATGGCGACCAGTTCGGACATGAGATAGCGGCCGCTGGGCTTGAGGTCGGCCAGGACGGGGACGCGTTTGCCGATTTTGGTGAAGTCGTCGAGGTTGAGCTTCACCTTGGCGGCGTGGGCGATGGCCAGGAGATGCAGCACCGCGTTGGTGGAACCGCCCAGCGCGATCACGACCGTGATGGCGTTCTCGAAGGCTTTGCGGGTGAGGATATCGAGGGGTTTGATGCCTTTCTTGATCAGGTTCACTACGGCGGCGCCGGCTTCATGGCTGTCCTGCTTCTTGGCGGGGGAGACGGCGGCTTGGGCCGAGCTGTTCGGCAAACTCATGCCGAGCGCTTCGATGGCGCTGGCCATCGTGTTGGCGGTGTACATGCCGCCGCAGGAACCGGGGCCGGGAATGGCGCAGGATTCGATGGCCAGCAGCTCCGCGTCATTGATCTTCTTGTTGGCGTGGGCGCCCACGGCTTCGAAGACGGAGACGATGTCCAGCTGGCGGGGATCGCCGGTGATGCAGCCGGGCAGGATCGTGCCGCCATAAACAAAGACGGCGGGGCGGTTCAACCGGGCGATGGCGATCAACGATCCGGGCATGTTCTTGTCGCAGCCGCCGATGGCCACAAAGCCGTCCATACCCTCGCAACCGACCACCGTTTCGATGGAGTCGGCGATGACCTCGCGCGAAACCAGGGAGTATTTCATCCCTTCGCTGCCCATGGAAATGCCGTCGGAAACGCTGATGGTGTTGAAAATGATGGCCTTGCCGCCGACGGCGTTGGCGCCCTTCTCGGCTTCCAGTGCCAGCTTGTCGATGTGCATGTTGCACGGCGTGACCATGCTCCAAGTCGAGGCAATGCCGATGATGGGCTTTTTAAAATCCTCCGGTTTGAATCCCACCGGGTAAAGCATGGCGCGGCTGGCGGCGCGTTCCGGCCCGTCGAGAACGATGCTGGAATAGGGGCGCAAGGGATCGGTGCCCTTCGCGGGGCCACCGGCTTTGGACGAAGACGTTTTCATGTGGGGGGCATAATACAGCAGGAACGCCGCCGGGTGACAAGCCCGCGGAAACTCGGCGGCGGGCGAATTGTCGGGCGCACGCCTTTTTCCCTCGACGCCGGGACGGTTGCCCGGGCATATTTTGAGCTCACACCGACCCTGCGGCCAATCCCGGCGGCGAGCGGCCGGGCTGCGCTATGAAATTGAACACGAATTTGACGACGATTTGCGGGTGGCTGGCGTGCGCTTCGGCGGCGTTGGCGGCGGACAATGTTTTTCACGGACCCTCTTTTTACGGGGACGCCCCCGACGCCCACCACGCTTGGGCCATTCATGATGCCAACCGCCCTCAACCGTTGATCGTGACGCCGGGCACCCCCAGCACTCAAGAGCAAGCTGGGAAACCGCCTTCGGACGCCATTGTGCTTTTCGACGGAACCGACCTTTCCAAATGGGAAGCCGATGCGAAGGGTTCCGTGCCGACGAAATGGGTGATCAAGGATGGCGCCATGGAATGCGTGCCGGGGTCCGGCTACATCCGCACCAAGGAAACGCTTGGCGATTGCCAGTTGCACGTGGAATGGGCCGCGCCGGTGCATGTGCAAGGCGACAGCCAGGGCCGCGGCAACAGCGGGGTTTTTCTCATGGGCTTGGTCGAGGTGCAGGTGCTCGATAATTACAACAACCCCACCTACGCCGATGGCCTCGCGGGTTCGGTTTATGGGCAGCACGCCGCCATGGCGAACGCGTTGCGTCCGCCCGGCCAGTTTCAATCTTACGACATCATTTTCCGCCGGCCCCTATACGCCGCCGACGGCCACTTGTTGGAGCAGGGCTACGTCACCGTGATTGAAAACGGGGTCGTGGTGCAGGACCACGCGCTGATCGAAGGCGAGACCGGCCATCAAGCCCGCACCAAGGAAATCCGTTTCCCCGACGCCGGCCCGCTCAAATTCCAGGACCACGGCAACCCGGTGCGCTATCGCAATGTTTGGTACCGGCACCTGCCGCGCCGCGCCAACGACGGCGGGGATGACGGCTACCTCACCACTGAGGCCACGCTCGCCAAGCGCGCCGAAATCGCCGCGCACATCCGCCAGGATGCCGCCGGCATGACCAGCCCGGGCCAAGCCCTTGCGCAAACGCTGCGTTACGCGGAATCCTTGGTTTATACCGCGGACGAAGCGACCGCCAAAATGGTGGAGGCCCGATTGCTCAAATATCTCGCCGAGGTGGAAGCCCTCCCGGCGGACAAAATCGGCGCCAAGAAGGATGAAGTCAAACATGTGCGTGATGTCTGCCGCTATTTGGCGAAGTGGAAAATCGTCCCCGCCGATTACGCGCCCAAAGCCAAAGTCGACCAAGCGGTGAAGGACCACAACTGGGACAAGCGGTAACCCCTTCAATCATTTTTACCCAAACCCATTAGCATGAGCTTGCACAACATCTGGAAGTCCGTCTGCCGGGCGGCGGTGGCCCTCGGTCTTGCGGCCACGACGGTTTCGGCCGTGGATCCGGCCAGTCTCGTTTACGTGGGCACCTACACGGGGGCCAAGAGCAAAGGCATTTACGCCTACCGCATGGACCTCGCGAAGGGCACTTTCGAGGATTTGGGTTTGGTGGCCGAAACCCCCAATCCTTCGTTCCTGGCCTTGGACCCCAAAGGCCATTTCCTTTACGCGGCCAACGAGCTCGAGAAATACGGTGGCGCGGCCGCCGGGTCCGTCACCTCGTTCGCGATTGATTCCGCCACGGGCAAGCTGAAACAGCTCAACCAAGAATCCTCCCGCGGCACGGATCCCTGTCATTTGATCGTGGACCCCTCCGGCCATCATGTGCTGGTGGCCAATTACGGTAGTGGCAGCTTGGCGAGTCTGCCCGTCCGGCCGGACGGCAGCCTCGGGCCCGCATTCGGTTTCGTGCAAAACGAAGGCAAAGGCACCGATCCCGCCCGGCAGACGGGCCCGCATGCCCATTGTCTCACCATGGACCCGAGCAATCTCTATGTGCTCGGTTGCGACCTCGGTTTGGACAAGGTGCTCATCTGGCATTTCGACTCCGTCAAGGGCACGCTGGTCCCCAATCAACCAGCGTTTGCCGCCGTCAAGCCGGGTTCCGGACCGCGCCATATGGCCTTCGGCCATAACGGGCGGTTTCTTTATGTGCTCAACGAAATGACCGCGACCGTCTCCGCCTTTCATTACGATCCCCTCAAGGGCGCTCTGAAAGAGTTGGAAACCGTCGCCGCGCTGCCCGCCGGACATCAGGGGAGTTTCAGCGGGGCGGAAATCGCCGTGCATCCTAACGGGCGTTTCCTCTATGCCTCCATCCGCGGGGCCAACACGATCGCGATCTTCGAAATCCAACCCATGCGGGGGACTTTGAGTTTGGCCGGCCACATGCCGACCGGCGGCCGTACGCCCCGCAATTTCGCCATAGATCCGACCGGCCATTTCCTGTTGGCCGCCAATCAAGATACCGACACCATCGTGGAGTACGCCATCCATCAGGACAACGGAACGCTTACCCCCGCCGGGCATATTCTTCGGGTGCCTTCGCCGGTGTGCGTTACTTTTCTGCCGCTGCATCCTTGAGGTGTCCACTCCTTCACCGGCCAGCCCGGGTGGCGTTGTTTTTTTCTTAAAATAACGCTTCCGGGCTTTACAGGGGCTGGCCCCGGGGGTAAAATTCGGCGAAATCAGCAGTCTTTGATTCCGTGGCCTTGCAAGCTTCCAGCATTCGATGTTTGAGCCAGGATGATGCTCGGGCGTCCACCCGGTGCCTGCGGACCGGGATGGGAAAACGCCTTACGGGGTTCACACTGGTCGAACTTTTGGTCGTGGTTGCCATCATCGGCATCCTCGCGGCAATGCTTTTGCCCGCGCTGGCGCGCTCGAAAGCCCGGGCCATGGCGATCTATTGCATGGGCAACGGGCGGCAGTTGATGGTCGCTTGGGGCATGTATTCCGACGATAACAGCGGCCGTCTGGTTTACAATCGGGGCGGGGATGGCACCAGCAGCAGCTTGGCTCCCACCAGCAATCCGAATTGGGTGAACAACGTGATGGATTGGACGCTTTCTCCCGATAACACCAATGCCGCTTTCGCCAACACCGACCTTTCCCTGCTGGGCCGCCCGGCCGGCAACTCCGCCGCCGTTTACCACTGCCCCGCCGACCGGGCTTTGAGTGGGGTGCAAAAGCAGGCAGGTTGGTCGGCCCGGGTCCGGAGCGTCTCCATGAATGCCATGATGGGCGATCCCGGCACGGCCCTGCTCAACAACGGCACAAATCAGGATAATCCCGGCATGTCCCAATTTCTAATCGAGGGCGCCATTCCTTCCCCTTCGAAGCTGTTTGTGTTTCTCGATGAACATCCGGACAGCATCAATGATGGTTATTTTCAAGCCCCTCCGCCCCGTCGGTCTGAACAGTTGAATTGGTTGGATCTGCCCGCTTCGTATCATAATGGAGGCGGGGCATTTTCATTCGCCGACGGCCACAGCGAGATCCATCGGTGGTCGTTCGCCACCACTTGCGCCCCGTCCGTCCCCGGCGGCGCACCTTTGCCCTTGCCCGTTCGGCCGGGCGAAGAATCCGATTATAATTGGGTGGTGGATCATTTG
Source organism: uncultured Pedosphaera sp. (assembly GCA_903930565.1). Taxonomy (GTDB): domain Bacteria; phylum Verrucomicrobiota; class Verrucomicrobiia; order Limisphaerales; family Pedosphaeraceae; genus CAIXFN01. Next base: position 7,369 of record CAIYZC010000474.1, on the reverse strand, counting down.
AGCGTGGCTCCGTGAGGGTTTGGCGCTTGCGCCCGAGGTCGCTCGATGAATTTGCTGGTCAAATCCTGCGTCAAGCGTTAAACTGTTGGTCACTATGGTTATGCAAGCGAAAAAAGCCGGTCGGATGTCTTGGGCGGTATTGGCGGCCGCTGGTTGGTTGATTGCCGGGGCCGCGGTTATGGCTCAGGATGCGTCTCCCGCTTCCAAACCGACTCCCGCACCTGCTCCCGTCCCGTACCCGATTAACCGCCCCGCTCCGGTTGCCGGCGCCCCCGCCACTCCCGCCCCGGCTGTCGTGCCCGCCATTCCGCCGCGGCTGCTTGTATGGGATTCAGAACGTAAGACCCAAACGGTGCAAGCCGGGGCCGCCAATGCGGAATTCGTATTTCTCCTCACCAACACGGCTTCGTTCCCCGTGACGATTTCCGAAATTCACACCTCCTGCGGTTGCACCGTGCCCAAAGCTCCGCCCATGCCTTGGACCTTGGCTCCGGGAACGAACGGCCAAGTCGGGATCAACGTCAATTTAGCCGGAAAATCCGGCACTTTCACCAAGCAGATCACGGTCAGCACCACTAACGCCCCGGGTTTCCCCAGTATCCTATACGTGGACATTACGATTCCGGAGAACCCGGAAGCCGTTCGCGCCCGAAATATGCAGATGGCCTCCGCCGATCCGGCCGCCATCTTCAAAGGGGATTGTGCCCGCTGCCATGTTGCCCCTACCGTGGGCAAGATGGACAAGGATTTGTACGTTGCCGCCTGTGGCATTTGCCATGAAGCCCAAAACCGGGCCACAATGGTTCCCGATCTCCACAATTTGCCGCACCCTACGGATTACGCTTTTTGGAAGGAAATCATCACCCACGGCAAGCCGAGGACGCTGATGCCTGGTTTTTCCGCCCCCCAGGGCGGGCCGTTGAGCCCGGAGCAAATCGAATCCTTGGCGCAACTGCTCAACAAATCTTTCCCTTCCCGGACCGCGGCGGTCGCCGGGACCAATGCCACCTTGGCCCGCATCAATTTTGCCCCTCAGGCTCCGTTGCCCCCCTTGCCTCAGCCCCCGGCGGTTGGTGCGCCTCCCGCTCCTCCCGCCCCGCCAAAATGATGTTTCGGGCTGACGGTATGGTTCCCGGCACTGCCGCCTGCTCATGAACCCGGTTTCTGTCCGCATGGACAAATGGCTGTGGGCCACTCGCCTCTATAAGACCCGGAGCTTGGCCACTCAAGCTTGCCGCTTGGGCAAGGTCACCATCGGCGGGCAGGAAGTGAAGCCCGCGCGGGAAGTTCATTTGCAGGAAATCGTGCAGGCCCGGACGGGTGACTTGACGCGTACGGTTCGCGTTGTCGGTTTGCTCGAGCAACGCGTTGGGGCGGCCTTGGTCAAGGATTTTGCCGAGGATTTGACCCCGCCCGAAGAATATCAAAAGCGAAAGGAAGCCGCTCTGGCCCCCGTCTTTTCTTGGCCGAAAGGCCAAGGTCGCCCCACCAAACGGGACCGTCGCAAACTGGAATCTTTGTTTTAGTCCGGCAGAGCCCGTTGATGGCGGAGGGCCGTGACAATGAGATTTCCTCGGCGAATCGTTTACCGGGATGACTTAGGCGACCGACTGCATGCGGTCCGAACGTTGCCATTCCGCCAGCGATGCGGGCCGCTCCGTCGAGGGCAGCCGATCAAGGGCGCTGCAACCGGTCTTGCCGTTGCTTACCGCGGCGGCGGCGGTGGCCAAAGAGCTATAGGTCCCGATCAAAAACGACCCCAACCACAGCTGGCACAATTGGGCCAGCCGGTCATGCGGCGTCAGCGATACCAAACCCACCCGGCTATTGAACTGATATTTCATGTTATTAATTATCGGGCAGGCCAAAATCAAACTGGAACTGGTCGTTTCGGCCCGCTGCAGCAAATCGCATTCCCCTTCCTCCCGGTGTCTCCACCCATGGTCACTCTCGGCATGGCTCTCGCTTACTGCGGTCCAGACGGTTTGGCCATCGGGATTGTTACAACTTTGGCCTCGGTTCAGGCAATTCGCAAACAAAATAGTAATACAAATTTGATCAAGCAATTGGGGTGCCAATCTGGCTCACACCAGCAGCTTTTGCCGAGACGATTGCATCGTCCCCGGGCGTTGGTCTGCTGCGTGTCGAATCCGGCTGAACCTCGCCTCTTAACCCGGCTCGAATCTCGGCGGGCGGGCGCTCTGGGAACCGGGTTCGCAAATTGGCCCTCCACGGAGAAAACCGGTCCGGGGCGGCGGTTTTTCCGACCCCGGGCTGGATGAGGGGGGGGGCTTGGTGGGCGGGAAAGTGTGCTTCGAATTCCACCCCCGCCAAGCTCCCGATGGCCTTGTTTACGCCCCGGCGACCGGCAGGGCGATGATCATGTTGTTGACCACACCGCTGACGCCATAGATGTCGCTGATCAATTTCGTCACCAAGCTCTTCTCCGCCGCGTTCTTGGCGACGCCGCTGACCGTCACCACGCCATCGGTCGTTTCGACCTTGGTTTTCAACACGCTCGTCGAGCGATGCGCCAATAGCGACGCTTTAACCTGGGCGGTAATCGAGGCGTCGTCAATCTTGTCACCCAACGATTCCTCGGGCTTGGTCGGGACGCTGGCGATGGTCATTTCATTCTTCACGCCTTTGACGTTTTCGATGTCCCGCGCATACTCAGTGGTCAGTTCCTTCTGGGCCATGCTGGAGGCCTCGCCCCGCAAGGTGACGAATCCTTCCTTGACCTGGACCTCCGTGCCGGTGGCGCTGACGTTCCGGTGGAACAGCAGTGCGAATTTGATTTTCGTCCCAATCCACGTGTCGGAATGTTCCGCCGGCTCATCGCTAGCGATCCGGATTTGATTGTCCACGCTGTGGACTCCCGGCAGGCCTTCAACGGTGTCTTGGGCGAGGGATTTGTGGCCGGATTCTTCCACCGTTCCGGTCAGCGTGACCACGCCGTCTTTGGAATGGGTTTTGATCTTGTCATGTTTAAGATAGGTCTTGAACACGTAGGAGTTTTTGGCGGAGGCGACGATACGGTCATCCGTATCGCTGGCCTGTACGGCGGTGGTGGTGAGGAACAGGGCGCCGGCGGCGGCCAGTAGCGCGAGAGAGCAGGTTGCGTTGAGTTTCATAAAGGAGTTGGCAATTTCTAATTCGGTGTCGAGTTGCAACACCTGATTTACATTGCCTTCCGGCCTCATTATTTGTGAGACGGGGGTATCCCCCATGAATTTTGCCCGGGCGATTTGTGCTCCATCGGGAAGCACCAAGCCTTTGTGCGGAAGGCAATCAGCGGGGCAATCGGGCGGTCAAGTCCGGAGGGGCGCATAGCCCATTGGCGCCCGCCCGCGGGTGTATTTTGCAAGGGAAAGGGGACGAGGAGTCCGGGAACCAGGTGGGCAGCCTGGGGTATCACCGCGCGCCGATCAGCACCAAAACAACCCTGGTGACGACGATCACGGCAAGGTCCAATGCGAGCTCGGAAGCACTGGGGTTGTCGGCCCGCATACCGGTGCGCAGGGCGTCCACAACATGGCTCAAGGGGTTCAAATGGGACGCGCTCCGCAATCAGCCCGGCGGGTAGCCGGGGCGTAGGCGTCGGGCTTGCTCGAAGCGGGCGGGTTGGTAGCATGCAAGCATGAGCAACACGGGCTTGCCCTCGGGACCGTCCTTCGGCGAGGCGTTTCGCTTCTGGTTGAAGCTGGGTTTGATCAGTTTTGGCGGACCGACCGGCCAAATCGCGATCATGCACACCGAATTGGTGGAAAAGAAAAAATGGGTCGGCGAGGCCCAGTTCATGCATGCCTTGAATTATTGCATGTTGCTTCCCGGTCCCGAAGCCCAGCAACTGGCCATCTATCTGGGCTGGTTGCTGCACGGCACCCGGGGTGGCATTGCGGCGGGTTCGTTGTTCGTCTTTCCGGCGATGGTGCTCCTCTGGGCGATCAGCTTCTTTTACGTGGTTTATGGCCAAAACGATTGGGTGGCGTCACTCTTCGCCGGCCTCAAACCGGCCGTCCTGGCCATCGTGGGCGCGGCGCTGCTCCGGCTCGGCCGCAAAACGTTGAAGAATGAAGTCATGTGGCTTTTGGCGGGGATGGCGTTTGGCGCGCTGTACTTTTTAAGGCTGCCGTTTCCCCTGCTCACACTTTCGGCCGCTCTGATTGGTCTGATCGGCGGACGGTATTGGCCGGAAAAGTTCCGGGTTGTGGGCCGGGCGGCGAACCCGCCGGAGACGACCGCTGATTCCAGCCCGGACCGGCACGCACCGCCCAGGCATTACTGGGTCGCCCGGGCGCTGCGCATTTCCCTCGTTGGTCTGGGACTTTGGTGGTTGCCGATCGTGTTCCTGTGGTGGTGGTTGGGCCGTGAGCACACCCTGGTCCTGGAGGGGTTGTTTTTCAGCCGGGCGGCGATGGTCACTTTTGGCGGGGCGTATGCGGTGCTGCCTTATGTTTCCCAACAGGCGGTCGGGGCGTATCACTGGCTGAGCGCGGCCCAAATGCTGGACGGCTTGGGCTTGGCCGAGACCACTCCCGGGCCGTTGATCATGGTGTTGCAGTTTGTGGGTTTTCTTGGGGCCTGGAGCCATCCCGGCGGCTTGTCCCCGCTCCTGGCGGCGACCCTGGGCGCGCTGATCACCACTTGGACCACTTTCGTGCCGGGTTTTTTGTGGGTGCTCTTGGGCGCGCCGCACGTCGAGCGGTTGCGGGGAAACCACCGATTTACCGCGGCCCTTTCCGCCGTCACCGCGGCGGTGGTGGGCGTGATGTCGCACCTGGCGGTTTGGTTCGCGTTGCAGACGGTTTTTCCCGCCCCGCACCGAGTTGATTGGTTTGTTATCGTGGTCGCCGGCGCGGCGCTGGTCGGCATGGTGAGGTGGAGGTGGGGCATCATTCCGGTCATCGTGGGGGCGGCAGTGCTGGGTGTCGTTCGTCGGTTGCTTGCAGGCGGCTGACCGGCGATGGTGAAAACGGGTGGGTGAACAGACGTGGTTGCATCCCGACCCTTGAAAAGTGGAGCCAGTTGCCGGGATTGAACCGACGACCGACGGTTTACAAAACCGTTGAAAAGGTGTTAAAAGGCTAATGTATGAGTGTAGTCAAAAAAATGTTGCCAATAGTGTTGCCAGTGGCGCTCAATGCGTTACAATGGGGGCATGGCAAACCAAAAACCATTCAAGCCGGGGAAGTCGGACCGCTTTCGCATCGTGCCGTTCAAACGCGGGAAGGGCGCGCGTGCAACCGCTTGGCGGGTGACCGGCTGGAAACGGGACGGAACGCGGATACGGGAGAACTTCAAAGACGAAACCGCCGCGCAATGCCGCAAGGTGGCGCTTTTGAATGAATGGCTTTTGGCCCGGACGGAAACCACCGCGCGGGCCACTCAGCTTTCCGAAAAGCAAATCCGGTTGGCGGAGTCCGCGTTTGCCCGGCTCGCCGCGGATGACGAAATGCCGTTGGCAATTCAATATTGGCTTTCGCACGGGCGGGCGCGCAACGTGGTGGAGTCGCCCACGATTGACGAAGCCGCCAAGGCGTTTTTGGCTTGGCTTGAAACAGCTGAAACAGCGGAAAGCCTGCGCCCCCGGACGCGGCAAAATCTCAAAAGCCGGATCACGGTCTTTATGAGTGGGGTGGACAACATCCGAGTGGCGGACTTCACCCCGGATATGTTCGACGCCTTTTTGGCCAAGCGGAGCAAACTGGCGCCGCTTCAACCGAGCAGACGTTCCCAAATAAACGACAGGGCGGCGGTGTCCCGCTTTTTTTCGTGGTGCATGGATCGGCCCCGGCGTTGGGCGACGGTCAACCCCTGCACGGCCGTGCATTTGGACCAGCCCACCGCCCCCGGTCCCGCCGTTCTGACCATCCTGCAATGCGAGGCACTGCTCCGGGCCGCCGAATGCCTTAACGGGGGAGCGGTGGCGCCGTTTGTGGCGGTTTGCCTTTTTGCCGGGCTGCGCCCTCATGAGGCGCAACGGTTGGACTGGCCCGCCGTCAATCTCGCCGACGGGGAAATCCGGCTGGAAGCCCACCAGACCAAATCCGGTCGGGCGCGAGTGGTGGCGATCTGTCCCGTTCTCCGGGCGTGGCTGGAGGCGCACCAGGGGAAGCCGTTCAACCCCACGAACTGGCGCAAGCAATTTGGCGCGGTCAAACTCCGGGCGGGCTTCTCCGACCGCGCAAAAGCGGGCGAGCCGGGGCAAGTCCCTTGGTGCCCGGACGTTATGCGCCATACGGCAGTTTCGCATTTCTTCCGGGAATGTGGCAGCTATGGGCGGACGGCGGAGCAGTTTGGCAACTCGGAGGCGATCATTAAGGCGGATTACCAAGGCCGGGTGACGAGCGAGGAAACCAAACAGTTTTACGCCCTGGCCCCCCGGCCCCAGTAAAGCCCCGCCCGCCTCACAAACCCCGGCCCGGATGGATTCGCCCCCGTCCGGGCCTTGCCATTGCCGCGCGTATCGCTCCCGGCAATTGACTTTGCGCCAAGGACGAATGGCAGTGAATTCGAGACATTGGTCCTGAATCCGACCGCCAGAAAAAGCATAGCCTAAACCCATCAAATCCATGGAAACCAAACCAAGCACCACGGCCCGCGCGGCCACCCTCGACCAACTGCTCGAACACACCATCCCCATGTTTCTCACGCCATCTCCCAGCAAAGAAACGCTCCGGGCATGGTTCGACGGGGCGAACATTCCGCGATTCAAAGCCAACCCGAGCGCTAAGCGTGGCGGCGGACGGGCCTTTTACAGCGTGTCGGCGGTGGAAAAATTCTTGCGCAACCGCACCATGTCGAATTGAACCGGTCGCCAAGCTTGACACGGCCGGGCAAAGCGCCGAAAAGTGGCGACCATTCAGCCCCGTTGGCCGGGACAAAAATCCCCGGCCCGCTCTCGCAAAGCGAACCGGGGAGGGAAGAATCAGCAATGAACGAAGAAAGTCAATTCTCGCCCATGGATGGCGGAAAGGCCCCCGCCAATCCCGCCCAAATCTCGCGGCGTTTTGGGTTTTTTAGCATACACCGGGAAGATTGCGCCCGCATCATCGATAATTGTGACGGCTCGCCACTTGCCGCGTTGGCTGTTTGGATGGCGCTGGAAGACCTGGCCAACGAGCACCAAGCGACGACTTTCGACGCGTCCATTGGCATCATTCGCACGCGCGCCGGTGTGAGCCGAGCAAGTCTTTTTTCGGCGCTCGCAAAGCTTGAGGGATTCGGCATGGTGAAGCACCAGCGAAACCATAACCCAAATAAAAGTAAGAGCGTGTTTTAAAAATGCCTTTACACTGCCTTCGCCAGTCGGCGAACCATGATCCGAATCATGCACAGCCGGGCCATGGCTTCGCTGTGGTCGGTG
>CAIYZC010000473.1 GCA_903930565.1 uncultured Pedosphaera sp. | reverse complement strand
GAACCAGTTGGACATCGTGCGGCCGGATTGCCCCTTGTATAAAGGGATTCCCTCCGGCAGCTACGTTTATTTTGTCCACAGTTTCTTTCCCCAGCCCGCCGATCCCGGGATTGTCGCCACGCGCACGGATTACGGTCTGCCCTTCGCCTCGTCCGTGTGGCGGGACAACGTATACGCCACCCAGTTCCACCCGGAAAAAAGCCAGAAAGTGGGCCTGCGGTTGCTCCACAACTTTGTGGCCCTCGCCGGTGGGGATTAACCTCCCAAAAACTGACTTGTGCCCCGCCCGGGCGCGGGTTACGATGAGTGCACAACAATTGGTTGTCCGGCCAAAATTTCACCCTTGGCGGACTTGAACAAGAACCTGACACAACACTATGCCCTACGAACTACCTCCGCTTCCGTACGCGAAAGACGCTTTGGAACCCCACATCGACACCTTGACGATGGAGATCCACCACGACCGGCATCACAACGCTTATGTGACCAACCTGAACAAGGCGATTGCCGGCAAAGCCGACCTCGAAGGCAAGACCATCGAACAGTTGATCAGCAATTTGGACGCGGTGCCGGCCGACATCCGCGGCGCGGTGCGCAACAACGGCGGCGGGCATTACAACCACTCGTTGTTCTGGAAGTGGATGGCCCCCCACGCCGGCGGCGCCCCCACGGGTGATCTCGCCGCGGCCATCACCACCGCCTTCGGCGGCTTTGATGCCTTCAAGGAAAAATTTGAAGCCGCCGGCACCACCCGCTTCGGCAGCGGTTGGGCCTGGCTGGTCGTGAACCATGGCAAGCTCGAAGTCGTCTCCACCGCCAACCAGGACAGCCCCATCATGGGCAAGGCCGTGGCCGGTGTCGAAGGCCGGCCCATTCTGGGTTGCGATGTGTGGGAACACGCCTATTACCTCAAGTTCCAGAACAAACGCCCCGACTATTTGAAGGCGTTTTGGAATGTGGTGAATTGGGCCGAAGTGGCCGCCCTCTACGCCGCCGCCAAGTAAATCCGGTCGGCTGGTTTTTCGCCCCTCGGCGCGCGGGATTTTTCCCGCGCGCCGTTTTTCTTTGCCCATGTGGGGCGTTACCGCAATTCCTTGCGGTCTTCGAGCACTTGGGGGAAACTTCAGCCGACCACCCCGCTCCGATCCAGAGTTGCGTTTCCCGCTTGGTTGGCGGATCGCCTGCTGGAGGGGTCGAATCGCCCTATGAAATTTCCCGTGCTTCTTCCTTGCGCCGTGCTGGTTGGGTTGCTCGCCTTTGGGGCGGCTTCCACCCCGGCCCAAACCAACCCCGCCTTCCCGCCTCCCGCCCCCGTGGCGCCTTCGTTACGCCAGAGCTGGCTGGCGCGCTGGGATGCCCAAATCTCCGGCGAAGTGCGGGGCTATCGCATGTGCGACCGGGCCGTGGGGGAGGACATCGCTTGGAAGGTCACGCCGATGATGGATGGCTTTTACTACGGCTACCTGGCCACGCGCGATCCCAAATACCTCGATTTTTGGGTGGATTGGTCGGACTCCTTGATCAAACGGGCCGTGACCGAACCGGATGGATTTCCCGGTTGGCCGGGTCCGGATCCATTCGGCACCCAGGTGGATCATTTGGATGCCTTGTTCGGCGACAGCTTGCTGGGCGATGCCATGGTCTTTCGCCCGATTGTGCTGTTGGCGGGCGAGGTGCGCCGGGAGTCCGGGCTCCGTGCGAAATACGGCGCCAAGGCGGAGAGCTATGTCCAATTGGCGGAACGACTGTATGCCAAATGGGAACAGCGCGGCGGTTGGCGCCCGACCGAAGGGGGCGGGATGATTTCGGTGGTGGGCTATTACGGGCTGGACCCGCAAGGCCATTGGACCGAGCCCGAGGCAGTGCGCCGTGATCCCAGGCGCGCGTTCTCGCACCCGAACAACAAGGCCAACGAAGTTGCCGGCTTTTGGCTGGCCCTCGCGGACGTCACCGGCAAGGCGGAATACCGTCGGCACGCCGAGCAGTGGTTCCAAGTCCTGCATCGCCGACTCCACGCCGCTCCCGACGGCACTTTCGCCATTTGGAATTACTGGGAGCCCGCCGGGCCTTGGGATTATCGCGCGGATGGACGCAATCCCAAGCATTGGGTGGGCGTCCATCCCCGACCCGGTTACTACGAGATCGACGTCGCCGCCATTGTGGCCGCTTACCAGCATGGCTTGGTGTTCACCGCGGAAGATTTGGCGCGCCTCATTCGCACCGCCAAAACCACTTGGGCGGACGCCTCCTCGGCTTTCCTGAAGCCCGGAGGCTCGGTGGTGGTCGAGACCCGGGGTGGGGTGGCGGACACCATTTATGCCTCACTCCCTAATTCACCCGCCCCCAAGCCGGTCGGTGCGACCCCCGCCTCCGTGGGTGGCAAACTTCTGAAGGTGCAATGGCAGGCCGCCACCTCGGTCGGGGAAATCGTCGTGCAACCCCACGAGCCGGGCGCCGCGCCCGTGACCTTGGCGCTGGATGGCAAGACCAAGGTCCAAGCACTGCGCATGTGGACGGCCCTGGCGCCGTATGACCGCGAAATCCAAGCCCGGGTCGAGGCCACGATGGACCCGGAAAGCTGGGGTGGCCTGGCCGGCGTGCCCGCCTATTTGTCCGCCGTCTCGCCCCCGGCCTCCGCCCACTGAGCCGACCTCGGTGTCCGCCCGCGAAGACCGCGAAGACCTTTGCCGCCGGCGCCTGATTCAGGTAAATTGGCGCTGCTGGGCCATGATGGACTATACCAAACTTGAGAAATCAAGGGGCATTTGGCGGCCCAATCGGCGAATCACCTCGCCGCCGAAACGCGTCCCGAATTGTCCACCTTGGATCGCGACGCGGTGGCCGAATCCGTGGTCCAACGCTTTGAGACCAGCTACGATGTCTTATGGAAGCTGCTGCGGCGCTTTCTCAACGAGGAATTAGGGTTGACGCCCCTGCCCAACAGCCCCAAGCCCATCTTGCGGTTGGCGGCTCAAAACGGTTTGCTCACCCGCACCGTGGACCAATGGTTGGAATACGTCGACGCCCGGACCGCGACCGCCCACGACTACAGCGGAGCGAAAGCCCAGGCGGCATGGGAATTGGTGCCCCGTTTCGTGGCCGATGACGGCGCCTTGTTGGCCCGCATGAAGGAGACCGGAACGTCATGACCGCAAACCTTGGATTGAGTGTTTCCCAGCGAGGCTTGCTGGAGCAGTTGCTCGCGCAATACCTGCCGGGCGTCACGGTTTGGGCCTACGGTTTGCGGGTCAAGGGCTCGGCGCAGCCGAATTCCGATCTGGACTTGGTGGCCTTCGCGCCCCCGGGGCTGAAGCGTCAGGTTTCGGAATTACGGGAAGCCTTGGAGGAGAGCAACCTGCCTTGCATCGTCGATCTTCACGTCTGGGACGAACTCCCCGCAAGTTTTCAGGACAATATCCACGCGGGCCATCTGGTCGTGCGGGACGCGTCCCCGAACTGACCCGCAACCACGCCCTCTTGGGCCAACCTGGTCAAGTTGCGCTTTAATTCTACATTGTTAACTGTTCCCTTGTCCTTTTCGCCGCCCCGCGCAGAACTACGAGCCGCCTGTCGGGAGAATCGAACGGACTTGAATCGCAACCCCAGCCGCCGCCGGGCGGCTTTTTTTGAAAATGAACGCGCACCTTTTATCGAGGGCACCGCGCGTCGTTTGGAACGTTTTGTGGAGTCCGTCGCCACCGTCTTCGACACGGCCATCGCGGGGCCATTCACGCCGAGACCTATTTGCACGGCCTCCTGACCCAGCTGCCGGCCAAGAATATGGAATGGATGGCCGAGGCCATCCCCGCGGCCACAGATTTAAGCGTTTCGACGCACGGGGTGGTCGCGCGAGGGGAGCCATGGGGATGGCCGCACCGCCTACCGCCAGGTCTTGGAGTGCGATGCAAGCAACGCACGGCACCGTTTTTTTTGGGGGGGGCGTAGGCGGACGCTTGTCACGGAATTCGTTGGCTGGCGGGCGAATGAGCACAGCCATGGACTTCAGCTTTCGCAAGTGCCGGCTTCGTCCATCCCTGCGTCCCGGAGGGATGATAGCCGTTAGACCGTGGTTGAGGAGCAGCGCGACGATACCACCGGTATTCCGCCACGAAACCAGTGACCTTGGAGGGGTCGTAGCGGCTTCTGCTTTCCAATTGACGCCACCACCACGCCCCAACGCACCGCCTTGCGTGCGGGTATCATTCTGGGTTGCGTCGACGGCCAAGCCCAGGCCGCCCTGGCGGGCAGATTGGGGGGTGGGAGGCTGGCGCCCCGGTCAAAAGCGGAGGGCCAGAAAGGGCATCCGGGGGGCGCAACCGCAGGAAAAAGGTGAATTTTGGTGGTATCGCGCCGTTGGGCGGCGGGCGACGCAAAACCGGCGCCCGAAATAAGCGGACTACCCAAGAGTCCGATTGTCTTGACTCCGCCATACACCAGGCTTAACCGGGTTTTTTCAGAGTTGACTTTGGAGGGCTTTGGAGTACAACTGAGTCAAGGTGAAAGGTATGCTCGCAGGAATCAAGCATTTGGATCAACGGACCACTCGTCGTACAATCACAAGTTAGGCGACTGCGCGTTTATGACAGAGCCATACATTGTCCAGGGAATGCAGCGGCTGCCGCAGTGGCCTTGGGGCTTGGCTTCGGTCACTTCGGTTTTGGCGATTGGTTTGGGACTCTGGCTGGGTTCATGGTTGGCGGTCATTCCCGTCGGTTTTATCATCTTGGGAGCCTGGTGTCTCCACACTCGTATTCGTTGCCCGCAATGTTCGCGTCGGCTTCGTTCCCGCTCTGTCGCTCTTGATGAGCATGAACGGAAGCTTCAGTATTTTTATGATTGTCCGCACTGTCGGATCACTTGGGACCCGGATTGTATCACCGAGTCAGATTGAGTTGAGTATGAGCCGGTCGCCTGACAAATCGCCGGCGCCAACCGCCGTTGGCGCCTCTGGTTCCGCTGTCGCGGTTCAGGTCGCAGGTCGGCGGTGGCTTGGCTTTTTTCGTTAGGACACTTTACACGCATGAGTGCGACAGGCGCAAAAATAGTCAGTGAGCCTTACCCTTTGAATTGGCTTGCCCTGACGATGCTGATTTGTGGCGCTGCGTATGTTGGCGGGTGTGTTTATTTTTCCGTCCACTGGTATTGGTGCGTGGCTGGTGTTTTCTTCTTTTTGCTTTTTGCGGGGTCAGTGATGCAGCAGGCTGTCGTTGAGTATTCACGGATGTTTGGCCAACGATTGCTGAAGACTGAGCAGTCACCGTTTTCAGATTACGAGGCCGTCTGTTACGGATACCGTGCCGATGGCGACGAGATTTTAGTTGGCCTTCGCCATCGGTCGAAGCGCACCATCTGGTTTCGGAGCTTCGGAGGCTCTTGTAATCGGCCAAGTCGTGGAGCGGAAGAGTTTGCATGGAGGCTTTCTTGTGACACTGGACTTGAAATTGATGACCATGTGGCCTGACCAGGCGCTGCTGCCAACGCGGGGTGGCGCCTGGGCTATGGGACCCCGCCCGCCCGATTGACCACGGAACTTCCTTGCGCACTCCACAACGCTGCCGCGCGACCCCGGCCCGGGAACCGACCGGCCGAGTGGCGTGCCGTGCCTTGACCCGTTTTTGGGGGCCAACGCGCGGCGCCGGTGCTGTTCACTGCGCGGCGGAGGGACGGAGCCTTGCTGGGATTTTCCTTGCCCGGGCTCATCCCGCCTCGGCTAATGATCTAAAGCTTCTCCCAAAACCATTATGAAAGCCATTTGCCCATGTCAGCATTGCAGCCAGCCCATCGAATTTGACATCGGTTCAGTTGGCGATGCCGGCGCCTGCTGGAGTTGCGGGTTGGAAACCACTTTGTTTATGCCCCCAACGAAGCCAAAAATGCCCGCAGCGGAAGCACCCGTAACTTGTCGCCAGCTGCGAATGCGCGCGCACTTGAAAGGTATTCGCGCCGATTCTTGTTACCCGGTGTTGCGCGCCGTTTTTAAGGTTGGGATCGCCATTTTGATCTGCCTCGCAATTTTGGCCGGAGTGTTCGTTCGCCTTGCGGTTGCCGCGGATGGCGATGGCACCGGTTTTCCGTCCGCAATCACCACCGTTCTCGGCGTTGGGGCGATGGTCCTGTTGCTCCTAGCCGTGCGGCAGTCGGGGCTGTTGCTGGTGGACATCGCCGACACCTTGCTTGACCACCATTCCAGGTGATTTACCGAATGAAAACGGGGCGCAGGTTTGCCCGGCGCTGCCCGAAAGGCGCTCGGTAAAGCCCTCCAAAAAGGACGCTTGCGAGGCGCAGCGGTGTTGAACTCGCCCGACGCTGCCCGGCGAATTGCGCGCCCACGCGATGGATTGGTCCCCGGGGTGAGTCCGAGCCAAACCACCACCATTTCTCACCCCCACCTTCATCCCGGGATTTAGGCCCCGTTTTTAGGACCGCTCAGCCGAATGGCATGGCGCCCGCTGCTTTACTGCGCCGGGGCGCCGGTCGGAAACTGGGGGCGTTGGCGGACGCGGAGATCGCCTTCGAAGACGAGCTTTTTGCGTTCTATGCGCAGCGTTTCCTTGCCCGCCAAGGTGATCGCTTGCAAGGCTTCCCACCCGTTCAAGTCATAGGCCGCAAAGCTGTGCCGGAAGAAATGCCACGAATCCGGGGAGCGCGAGTCGGGGGTCATCGTCAGGTGAAAGGTGCTGCGCAAAACGCGGCGGATATGGTCGTAATCCATATCGAAATAAACTCCCTGGCGGGAGAGTTTGGCGGCGCGCACCTTGGCGGCGGTGGGCTCATCGACCACTTGGATCAAGGGCGTGATGGGATCCTCGTCCGTGTGCAGGATGAGCAGGGGGGCGAGGAAAGTGGCCCGGATGTAGGTGTGGTTGGTCAACGCGGCCACGGCGTCCAGGAGGGTGGGGGAGGCATTGGTGACCAGCGCCTGCGCGCGGTGGAACATGTAAAACTCGTCCGTGGCGCCCGGCATGAACACCAAGGCTTTCACGCGTTCATCGCGCCGGAAGGACTGCAAGAGCAAGCGGACGCAATTCTGTTCGCGCAATACCACGCCATTGGTGGTCGCGAGCGGCATTTGCGCCAGGGCTTCGGCCCAGGGCTCGGCCGCCGGCAGCGGGGTGCCCGGGAGGATCAAGAGCAGGCAAACGACAAAAGGAAGTTGGCGGGTCTTCATGCGGGGATCAGAACGAAAGTCGCACCACCCGGTCATCGAGTTGGCGGAGCCAGCGTTGAAAATAGCCGAGCAAACGCTCGATTTCCGCCAGCCGCTCCCAAGGGCGGGGCGGCGACGGGTCTCCGACGGTGGGGGCGGCATCCCAGGCGGCGTCGAGGTCTTGAATCTCCGCCAGCAATTCGGCCCGCCGCACGACCAAGCCGGCGCGCAGGGTGGTCAGTTCTTCAAGCACCGGCTGGGCGCGTTGGAACACGCCGACTTGCACCAGGGGCGAAGTGGCGCGTTCGTTTTCCTGAGCCAAGCCGTCCGCCGTCCGGCACAGGCGGCCGATGGCGAAGGCGGTTTCGGTCAGCCCGGGAGGAACCGTCTGCACCTCGGCGGGCCGGGCGCCGGTTTCCAATTCGATCAGGTGACGGAGGCGTTCCTTGGGTTCGCGCAGGAGATTGTAGGCCGCGTTCACGGCGGCCGAAAGCTCGCCGGCCCGGCGGCGCTCCTCCGGGGCGGACTCGTGGACGCGGTCGGGATGGACCTCGCCGGTGCGGCGGAGGAATTTTTCCTTCAAGGCTTCGGCCTCGCCCCACGGGCGGCGCGGCTCGCCCAACACGGCGAAGTGGTCGGGGAGGGCCGCCGTCACGCGCTGAAACTCTCGCCGCAGGAGCAACTGGTCGCGGCGTTCGGGTTTTTGACCTTGAAACCGCCTTCCTGCAGGGCGTCCACGTAATCCAATTCGCTCCCGGTGACATACAGGGCGCTCTTGGGGTCCACGACCACGCGGATGCCGCCGGACTCGACCAGGATGTCCCGGTTCGCGGGGCCGTCCTGCAGGTCCATTTTGTATTGGAGACCGGAGCAGCCGCCGCCGACCACGGCGACCCGGAGCACGCCGGCGGCGCGGCCCTGGCGGGCGAGCAAGGAGCCCACCTTTTTCGCCGCGCTCGCCGTGACTTTGATGAGCCGTTCATCGCCGACCCGGAAATTCGGCGCTCCGCCCGGCAAATTGGTTTTGGTTGCGAGCATAATATCTTGGCGGGCAGGGATGCGGCAAAAGCCCGACCCTGCCCGACCGAAGGCAACCTAACGCCCATGGAACCGTTGCCGCAAGGGGAAATTCGGCCCCCGAAGGCGCCCGCCGTCCAACGCGCGATCCCGGCTCAACGATACTTGGACCAGTCCACGCGGCGCATGTCGCCGGTTTCGGCGTAGGCTT
>CAIYZC010000472.1 GCA_903930565.1 uncultured Pedosphaera sp. | reverse complement strand
TGTTGAGGGTTTGGGTCTTCACGCTTTCGTCCACGAGAGGGAAGGTGGCGAGGATGTGCTGGAATTCTTCCTTGGTGAGGTCGTAGAGGCGCGCAACCAGCGCGTCGATCTGGGCACGCAGAGTGAGGCGGTCCTGCGGGTCGGTCACGCCGTGGATCTTGTGCGTGGCCTTCTTACCGAAGACTTCCCTAAGCAAATCGTCGAACTCCGGTGCGGTGCCCACCAACCGGGCGGCACGCTCGACCAAGGGACGGAAGTCGGGATGCGAGGAAGTGAGGCGCGGGATGGGGAGTTGGTAGAGGTAAAAGTAATTCAATGTGAATGTGATTTTCATCCTGAGCATCCAGTCCAACGCGAAACTGTTCCAAATGGAGCAGAGAAAAAGCTGCGTAGGCAAATCGATTAGAGGCTCGCCAGCTTTTGAGCGGACCATGACGGTTGGCAGCTTATTGCCATGGAATGCAGGGGGAATGATCGAGGCGATAAAACTTCGTTCGTTTCGGCTCTTTGCGATGTCCCGGAATCCGAGGCGGTAGCATTGATAGTCCAGCATCTGGTCAACGTCAGGAGTTTTTCCCAGAATCCGCTTCCGACCCAACTCTTTATCTATCCAATACCGGGGAGTTCCCCTACCACTCTCAAACTGCCAAATCATTTTCCCTTCGTAGAGTGGGAGATGATTCTTGCCTGGCGAGGTTTCGAAGAGCCCTTCGTTGTCGTTCGTCATGTGAAATTCGCTAGTAAACGACACATTCCACGATTTCTTGTCCTCGTCACCCAAAAGCGGATGAGCAAGCATCTTTTCGACAATCGAGATGTCGGTCGAGGACTTGAACTCCATCAAGGAAAGCGAACCGGGCGAGAGTCTGGCCACAATTTCTGGATCGACGCGAAGGGAATCCGCGGATGGAAACAGTGCAAGCTTTCGAACATCGCTTTGCATAAACGCCACCGGGAACTTTCCAGTTGTTGCGGCCGTCTGAAAGGTGAGCACGACGAATTTGAAAGTGCTGTCCACTCCATCAAAGATTCGATTCCGATTCTCAAATCCGAACAAACCCATGACATGCGTCTCTCCGAAAAGCATTTTCCGCAGTTGAACTGCGCCTAAGTCCGTGTAGATCCCGGAAGGAATGACGATACCGCAACGAGCTCCTTTTGCGAGCAGGTGGGTGCATTGCTCCGTGAAAAGTTTGTAGAGGTTGATGTCCGAGCCAACCTTGCGGCCATCAACCACGCCAACTTGATTCGCATATTGGGAAGAGGAACGGAAATATTCGCTAACGTGTGGAAACGATGAAAGGTATTCGATCCAAGAACGCTGGATTTCAGGATCATTGGAAATGATCTTGGTCTTCTCTTTCTCAAACTCTTCCAAGCTCATCTTGTTGCGAGTAACCGCTTCGCTGTATCGCTCTAAGAATTCCTTTGAGTTCGGCTTGAAAATGTCCCACGGCGGATTGGTGATGATGGCGTCGAAGCCGCCGCGGTTGACGATGATCTGGTCGAACTCATAGGCCCAGTGGAAGGGTTGCAGGGCTTGGATGTCGGCGATCTTGAGCGGGCGTTTATCGGGTTTGCCCTCTTTCTTTTTGGCGGCGTCCCAGGTGGCTTGCTCGAATTGGATGCCGAGGGCTTGGAACTGATCGAGCAGGAGTTGGTCGAGAATTTGGCGGGCTTCGGTCTTGAGGGCGTCGATGTCGCGCTTGAGGCCAGCGAGGTCTTTGAAGAGCGAGGTGGATTTCTTGTAAAGATCGATGCGCTCGTTTTTGCGGCGGAGGAGTTCGTCGTATTTGACGGACTGCTTGACGGCGATGTGGGCCTGTTGTTTTTCCTTGGTGGTGGGGGCGGTGGTGGTCTCGATGGTGAAGCCGAGGGCTTCCTCATACTGGAATTTCATGCGGGCTTGTTGGAGGCGCTTTTTGGAAGATGCGGGCGAGACGCCCGCGCCACCTTTGGAATCGAACTTGGTTGGATCGACGTGCAGGAGACCAATGAGCGAGTTTCCAGGGAGAAGATTGAACTCGATGTTGGGGAGTGGTTCGAGATCCGCACGTTTTTCGGCGGAGGCGACAAGGGAAAGGAAGAGGCGAAGTTTGGCAATTTCGGTGGCCTCTTCCATGAGGTCCACGCCGTAGAGGTTTTCGGTGACGATTTTCTTTTTCAGCCAGTAGGCCATGGGGGCTTTGTGCTGTCTTCTCTCCATCTCGATCCATTGAAGCACGGGAACATGGGCCAGCGCCTCGCAGCGGCCGATGAGCGCAGTGTAGAGATTGAGGAGTGTTTTGAGTGCGGCAACGAGGAATGCACCGGAACCGCAGGCGGGGTCGAGCAGAGATAGGCGCGGCAGGATGTCCTGGAGGACTTTTTGGCAGACAGAGCCGGTGGCGTGGAGCAGGAGGTCCTCAATGGATTCGTAGCGGCGTGGCGCGGGGAAGGCATTCGGGGCGGCCTCGTGGAGTTTCTTCGCGGCGGCGTAGGACGCGTTTACCCGGTCGAGGACGAGTTGGTGAATGGTTTGCTCGCAGAGGTAGTCGGTGATTTCCGGGCGGGTGTAGTAGGCACCAAATTCCTTCTGGTTGATATATTTCTCAAAGATGTAGCCGAGGACGTCGGGATTGATCTCGCGGTCGTCGCCGCCGGGGGTGTCGTTGAGGGACCATGAGTAGGCACCGAAGAGGGCGAAGAGGTCCTCGAAGACGGCATCCGGGACCTTGATCTTGGAATAGGGCTTGGAAAAGAGCGCTTCGCCCTCGGTGCGGGCCTCGATGCCGTGAGGCAGGAACAGGCCGCCATTGAGATAGGGAATATCGCCGAGCGGAACGGAGCCGATGGTTTCCCGCTTATCCTCGGTCTTGGCGAAACCCTCGAAGAAGAGATCGCGCAGGAACTGGGAGAAGAAGCGGTTTTCCCCGGCCTTTTTCGAAGTGGCGAGTTTTTCCGGGAGATAGTCGAGATTTCCCACCTTGGCGCGGTCCACGTCGAGGAAGCCCTTGCGCTGGAGAAACCAGATGAACATCAAGCGGTTGAGCAAGACGGAAGCATACCAACGTCGCTCACCGGGATCGGGGATGCCCTCGATGGCGTCGAGCAACTTGCCGTGTTCCTCCTGGAAGTCGCGGAAGAAGGCCTTGGTGACCGTCTCGATGTCGAGGCCGGCGC
>CAIYZC010000471.1 GCA_903930565.1 uncultured Pedosphaera sp. | reverse complement strand
GAGTTGGGCCAGTCCATGCAGCAGTTGCGGCAGTCCGCCGCTGGCGGCGAAGGGCAGATGCGGGCGACCTTGGATTTGGCCAAGGAAATGGGCTCCGGCGTCTCCCGGCAGCAGGAAATGCGCAAAGCGCGCGGCGCGATGCTCTTCGAGGAATACAAGAAGAAGATGGGCATGGTCCAACCCGACGGCGCCCCCGCCGCCCCCGCCGCCGAGAAACCCGGTCGCCAAAAGATCGTCGAATAGTCGGCGGCTCCGAGTGGCATCGCGGCGCGAACCAGCCGCGATGCCTCCCCGGTTGGGTGTCCGGTTCAACGAGTTGGCGCCTTCGATGGGCCATTCGATGAAGTGCTGCCGATCAGCGAAAAGTAAATATGGCGAATGGCATTGAATGTTGGAGTGGTCGGAGTATCCCCGAAGGTTCCTCCCAGCGGAGTTGGACGTTGTGGGCCGACAATAACAACAACTTTTTCGGCAAGGTTCGACTCTCGGAATCACCGCTCTTTCTGGACCTGAGTTTTCGCGAAACCAAGCTGGGTGCTCGAAGCCGTGTTGGCACGTTCCGGCTCGATTTGCCGAAGCTTCTGCAAGGTGGGTTTATCCGCCATGCGCCGATTGGCTCCCAAGGCGATCACGTCCTACTACGCATTGTTTATTACCCGGAGACCGGCGAGTTCTTCGTGCAAACAAAAAAGGCCGGTCCAAAAGCTCCACTGACAAATCCAGGGAATTGAGATTGGTTGGCGCCGAGCAAAGCCGGCTGGCCGCAACGACCGCCGGGTCGAGCCATCCAATCGGCCCGTGGGGCATCGACCGCACAGTTCCCGAACCCGGAGGGTTCAAAGTCTGTAGCCGGTGGTTGAGGAGCACCGCGACGACACCACCGGTTTTCGATGATGAAAATGTACAACCGAGGTGCTCAACGGCGCCTCCCGCGTTTTTAACCACGCCTTGGGCGTTCGCGGTCAACCTTCCCGCACCGCCTACGCCCCCACCCATTTGCCGAAGAACCTCACGATCGAACTGGAGATCACGTTTGCCTATCGGGAATAAGGGATGCCAGCCGAAGGGCTCCGGTTAGGCCGCCTTCAAAATCGCTTGGTCATGTGAAATCCCTCGATCCGAAATCCCTGGGCGAAATAAAAGCGCTGCGCCTTGTCCAGGGTAACGTACGTGTCCAACCGGGCCATCTGGCAGCCCTCGGACTTTCCTTTTGCGACCACCCAATCCAGCAAACATTTTCCAATGCCGCGGCTTCGATGGGCTTCATCCACGATGAAGTTGTCCACCTCGATGAATTTGCCGCACCACAGTTGCGTGCCGATCCAGACTCCCGTAACGCCAACGAGTTTGTCGGCCAAAAAACAACCCACTTGAAAATAATTTCCCTGCTTCACCATGTCGCTGAGCAGCCGGCCGTAACGCTCTGCCGTCATGCCCGGGTTGAGCTGCTGAATCAAAGGCAGTGCGGGAAGCATGGCTTCGTAACCGCGGAGTTCCCGCAGCTCAAAATGGTCGGTTGCTTGTTTCATGTTGTTTTAGTGCATTAACAAGGCGGCCGTTGGCCGTGAAGCGAGTCAAGCCTGGGAATTTACCATGTCTTCAATAAGGGACCTTTACCCAACCCCTTTTTGACCCCTTGCCGGCCGGGGCGCCCGGCGCGCCCCGGCCATTCCGTACTGAGTTACTTCGCCTTGAGCGACTGCAGCCAGGCCACGAGGTTGGCGAGATCCGTCGGCGTCAGGGTGTCCGCCAGGCCCTCGGGCATGATGGACGTGGTCCGCGTGCCGCGCTTCACGATGTCCTTTTGCGGAATCGAGGTGGCGCCGGCGAGGTTGCGGATTTCCAGGATGTCCCCCGATTCCCGCACGATGAAGCCGTCGTATTCATTGCCATCCTTGGTTTCCACCGTGGTGGTCACAAAGCCCTGCGCGATCTGCGCGCTGGGGTGGAGGATGGATTCGATGATTTCCGGACGCCCGTAGCGGGTGGCAATGTCGCCCAGGAACGGACCCTTCAGCGGTTCGCTCTTGTCGATGGTATGGCATTTCACACAGGCCAGCTTCTCAAACCAAGGCGCGCCGGCGGCGGGATTGCCCGGGATTTTGATGGCGGCGGCGAGAACATCCGCATAGGCCAGCTTGCCGATTTGCTCGGCGGAGGCGGCGCCGGCCGCCGGGGCGGCGAGGCCGAGCGCCTTTGCAGCGTAACCCGCGGCGGCCGCGACCGCCGGGCGGGTATCCGCGAGGAGGCCCTTCACCTGGTCGTTGTAATTGGTGCTGTGGACATCGCCCACGGCGCGGAGGAGGCTGTCGGCGTGGCCCGCCACCCAACCGTTGGCGATGGCCTGCTGCGCCGTGGTGCGCGCCTGGCGGGCCTGGTTGTTCTGGGTGTTGGCGATCTGGATCAACACCGCGTAAGCGAGTTCGCGCTGGCCTGCGTTGTCGGCGGCGGCGAGCTTTTGGAAATAGCCTACATTGCGCGCGTGGCGGCGGTCGCGGACGAAGGTGTCGCGCAGTTGCTTGGCAAAGGCGCCGCCATCCGGCCCGGCGGCGGCGGTCCCGAGCACGCGCACCACGGCCTCGACGGCGTCGTTCTGGCCCGCGTCGCGGACGAGCGCGTCAAACGCCTTGGTCCGCAAGCCGGTTTCGGCTTTGGCGTCGGTGGCGACGGATTCCAGGAAACCAATGGTTTCCTTGGTCAGGGAAGTTTGGCGGCCGAACAATTCCACCACGGCCGGGCGCGCGGCGGGCTTTTGGGACGCGATGGTCAGCAACGTGCCGCTCAGGCCGGGCAGGTCCAGCTTGTTGGCTTGGAACGCGGTGAGGAGGTAGCGCAAGGTGGCTTCATCGGCTTTGGAGACGGCGGCCAGCAGGGCTTGGCCGATCTTTTCACTCTCGGACCAAGTGGTCCATTTGAAATACGGCCCGCTGGTGTCGGGCCGGGTGCCCCACCAAGTGCCATCCCAATCGGCCTCGCGGTAATACAGCCGGCAAAGGGTTTCGAGGATCGCTTGGCGGTTCGCCACCATGTCGCCGGATTGCAGACGCTCCAAGAGTCCGGCCACGACCTTCGGTTCGTGCAGGTTGCGCAGAACGCGCGTCGCGCCGGGCACCAAGGTGGTCTTGGATTGGTCCAAGGCTTGGAAGCAGACTTCCGACGCCTTCAAATCCACCAAGGCGCGAAAGGCCAGGTGCGTGATCGCGGCGTCCGCATCCGCGAGGTGCGGCAGGATGGCCGGGGCGGCTTCGGTGCGGCCGAGGCGGTCCAGGGCGATGACGGCTTGGAGGCGCACCGCGGGGTTCGCGTCGCCCAGGGCGTCGGTGAAGACTTTGGAGGGCAGTTGGGTGGCCTGGGGCTTGCGGTCCGCCAGGGCTTTCAGGGCGTACTGCCGCACGGCGTCGTTGCGGACGAGGCGCAGCAGGGGTTCCTGCGCGGCCGCGCCCAGCAACTGCTTGAGGGTGAAGATGGCCGCCACGCGCACCGGCAAGTGCGCGTGATTCAGGGCGATCCGTTCCAAACCGGTGGCGAAGCCGGGCTTGTTCCCGCGGCGGAGGATTTCGCGCTGGATGTGCTGCCGCCAAACGGCGCTGGGGGACTCCATGTAGGTCAGCAACTGCGCGTCCGTGGCCTTGGCCAGGTCGGGGAAAGGGGTGGGCTTGTAGTCCGCCGGCGTCACGCGGGCGATGTAGCCGACGTTCGGACCGGAGAAATTAAACGTCGCGCCCTTCCAACTGGCGGCGTAAACGTTGCCCTCGCCGTCGGCGTCAATGCCCGTCGGGCGGGTCAGGCCGATGAAGGTGTCCTTCGACGGGGCCTTGAAGCTGGCGCCGTCCGCCGTCAACGGATGGCGGGAAACGCTGTTCCAACCCCATTGGCAGGTGTAGAGGCCGTAGCCGTAGCCCGCGGGGAAGCCCGGTTCGTCGAGGAACAGGGAACCGGTGGGCGAGCCGCCGCCATAGTCTACCATCGTCGGGAACATCTCGTCCGCATGATTGCGGAACAAGGAG
>CAIYZC010000470.1 GCA_903930565.1 uncultured Pedosphaera sp. | reverse complement strand
GGGTCAAGCCCGTGGGGGTGTTCACCAGCAATTGATCCAGCTTGGACAAATCCTCGCGGTCCTCGCGTTGCAGCCGCACTTGGACGGGGAACCGTTCCCGACCGTCCTGAATTGTGGTCACGATCCGCCCGCCGAGGCCGGTTTCGACCACCTCGAGAACCTGCTGCGGCCGGAGTCCGTGGTGGGTCAGGGCGGCGCGGTTCAACTCGATTTCGACGTACGGTTTGCCCAAGGTACGGCTCGGGGCGACGCCGGTGGCGCCCGGCACGTCCTGCACCAACCGTTGCAAATCGAGCGCCGCCCGCTCCAACTGCGCCGCGTCGTCGCCCAAGAGCTTCACCCCCAGTTGAGCGCGGATGCCCGTGTCCAGCATGAGAATCCGGCCTTCGATGGGTTGGAGGAAACCGGGCACGGAACCCGGAACCTGCCGGAGGGCCTGGACCATTTCGGCCACCAGTTGGTCCCGGGTCAGGCCGGGGCGCCATTGGCCCGCGGGTTTCAGGGTGATGGTCGTTTCAATCATCTCGACCGGAGCGGGGTCGGTGGCGGTGTCGGCCCGGCCCATTTTGCCCACGGCGGAGGCGACCTCGGGGAAGCCCGCCAGCACCCGGTCCTGCCAGGCGAGCGCGCGGCGCACCTCGGCGAATCCGGTGGCAGGGGTGTAGCTCGGCATGAACAACAACGCGCCTTCATTCAAGGGTGGCATGAACTCGGAGCCCAGCCGCGGGGCCAGCCCCAGCGCGCCGGCCAAGACGACCGCCGCGCCGCCCAGGATCACCCGCGGCCGCCGCAGGGCGAACGCCAGGACCGGATCATAACAACGCAAAAGGGCGCGCATGACCCAATTGCGGTCTTCGGCCGGCAAGTGACCGCGGACCAGCAGGCTGCACAAAACCGGCACGGTGGTCAGCGCCAGCAAGGTGGCCGCCGCCATGGCCAGGGTCTTGGCGAGCGCCAGCGGATGAAACAACCGTCCCTCCGGCCCGCTCAGCGCGAACACGGGCAGGAAGGCGAAAATGATGATCGCCAGCGCGAAGGCGATAGGACGCCCCAGTTGGCGCGCCGCGGCTTGGACGACCGCCAGGGTTTCCCCGGAGGTCAACGGGCCACCCTTGATCCGCGTCGCCAACCCGGCCTGGCGGAGCACATTCTCGGTCAGGACAATCGCGGCATCCACCAACACGCCGATGGCGATGGCCAAGCCCGAGAGGCTCATGATATTCGCCGTCACGCCCAAGGGGCGCAGCAGCAAGAATGAGATCAACAAACTTGCCGGCAGGGGCAGCGTGACAATCAGGATGCTGCGGAAATGCCAGAGGAAAATGATGTGAGCCAAAGTGACCAGAAGGATTTCCTCGACCAAAGCCCGACGCAACGTGCCCACCGTTCGATCGATCAATTCCCCGCGGTCGTAAAAGGCGCAAATACTGACCCCCGGGGGCAGGCGCGGCCCCAATTGGGCCACCTTGGCCCGGATGCGGTTCAACGCGGCCCGCGCATCCTCCCCGCTCCGCAACACCACCGTGCCGCCGACCACGTCGCGACCGGCGACATCCAAAGCCCCGGCGCGGTCCTGCGCCCCCAATTCCACGCGCGCAACGTCGCGCAGGCAAATCGGCGTGCCGGCTTTGACGGTCAATGCGATCCCTTGCAAATCGTCGGCGTTCCGCGCCAGGCCCAGGCCACGGACCACGAAGTCCATGCCGTTTTCCGTGATCGTGCCGCCGCCCACGTTGAGGTTCGCCTGCCCGACCGCTTGGAGCAGCATTTCCAAGGAGACGCCGGCGGCGCTCATTTTCCGCGGATCCACCGCGATCTGATACTGGCGGACAAAACCGCCGATGCCGGCGACTTCCGCCACGCCGGGGACGGCGTTCAACTCGGGGCGGAGCAGGAAATCCTGCAGCGCCCGCAAGGCTCCGAGATCGGATCCTCCACCCAGGGGCACCACCGCCGGATCCACGGCCAAGTAATACTGGTACACCCAACCCAAGCCGGTGGCATCCGGCCCCAAGCGCGCCGCCACTCCCGTCGGCAAAAGGTCACCCTGCGCGTTGAGGCGCTCCAAGACCCGCTGCCGGGTGACGTCGTGATTCAGGCCCTCGTCAAAAATGACGGTGAGCAGGGCCAAACCAAACAGACTGCCCGCGCGGACTTCCCGAACGCCGGCCAGCCCCTGCAGACTCAGCGCGAGCGGATGGGTGATCTGCGCCTCGACCTCCCGCGGCCCGCGGCCGCTCCAATCGGCGTAAACAACCACCTGGTTTTCCCCCAGGTCGGGGAGCGCGTCCACCGGGGTTTGGCGCAAAGCGCGCGCACCCGCGGCCACCAGCAACAAGGTGGCGCCCAGGACCAGGAAACGGTGCCGCAAAGACCAGGCGATGAGGCCTTCAATCATGGCTGCGCGGCGGGTTTAGGGGCGGGTTCCGCCGCCATGCCGGGCATCCCGGTCGGCGCTCCGGAGGGCGCTTCCGGAAAGGCCAATTGATCCCATTGCGCCTGGCTGTCGAGCAGGAGGTTACCGTTCACGACCACTTCCGCGCCGGGTTCCAAGCCCGCCAACACTTCGTAATCCGAGTCGCCCGCGCGGCCCAGGCGCAGGGTGCGCGGGGCATAGGAACCCGGCGCGACGGCCACATAAACCCGTGGCTCCCCGCCGGGCCACAACACGGCGCTACGGGGCACGGCGAGGACTTCGGGGGCATCCAACTCCACCACCCCCTGCGCGTAGGCATTGTTGTGGAACCGGCGCTCCGGATTTTCCAAAACCACCCGCACCTTCGTGGACCGCGTCATTTCATTGAGGTTCGGACTGATGAACGCGATCGGCGCGGTGAACACTTCGCCCGGCAGGGAGGGGGTGGTCAGGCGCACGGTTTGCCCCACCTTCAACCAAGGTAAATCCTGTTCATAGGCGGTGAACATGAACCACAGCTTGGTGAAATCCGCCAACTCGAACAGCTTGTCGCCGGCGCGCACCACCTGCCCTTCGGCCACGTAGCTCTTCACAATCGCCCCGCTCAGGGGTGCGAGCAGCCCGAAATAGGCGTCGTCCGGGTGCCGGGCGGGAATGGCGATAATTTGCTCATGCACCAAGCCGTACGAGAGCAACAAGCGCTGGGCGGCGGCCAGGTCGGCGCCGCCATTCGTCAACGCCCGCTGATAATCCTGCGCGGCGGCCAGCAGCGTGCGGCTGTAGATGGTCACCAGCGGCTGCCGACGGTTGACGCGCTCCCCCTCGCAACTCATCGCCAATCCGTCGATCCGCCCCTCCACCGGCGCGGAAATCACCCCGTGGCGCGATTCATCCTCCCCGATCATGCCGCCCACCCGCAAGGTGCGCCGGAGGGGGCGCCGGGCCGCGGGCACGGTGGTCAAACCCACCGCGGTCACTCCGCCCCGGGGCAGCATCACCATGGCGGGGCCCGCCGCCGCCGGACTACCGGCGGCGGCGGCGACCAATTTCATTCCGCACACCGTGCAATCCGCCCCGGCCGCCGCCCGCACCCAGGGGTGCATGGGGCATTGATAGGCCCCGCCCCCGGCGGCGGCCGCGCCCGCGGGCCCGCCCGCTTTTTCGCAGCCGACGCCCAGGGTCGCGGCGAGCAAGGCCAGGAAAAGAAACAGGGAACGGATTGGCGATTTCATGGGGGGGCCGGCGGGGGGCGGTGGCTCAGTAACTGTTCACGGGAATCGCCACCCGATAGAAGCCCCGCGGCTGCGCCAGCCGCGTCGGATCGGTGTCGACGAAGTTCGCGGAGGTGCCGTTGCTGGTCACGTACCCCACATCGGCCCAACTGCTGCTGTCCATGTTCCGCGAATACTGCAATTTGTAGGTGGTCCCCGGGGTCGCTTTGAACTGGAGGGTGACATTGCCGTTCGTGCCCAACCGCGTAAAGCTGGCGACGGCCAAATCCTCCACCGCGTTGTTCACCACCAAGAACTGGCCCATGGTGCCCTGGTCTTCGTGGTCGGAGAAGTGGCAATGGTACATGAAGGGGTTGTAATAGCTGGCGAACGTGTCGAACTTGGTGATGAAGACGTTGGTCGAGTTCTGCTGGGTGTACAGGGTGTCCTTCCAGCCCGCGGACTCGTAGCTGTTCAGCCCGCCCGCGGGACTGGTGCGGGAGACGAGGTTGAATTGGATGTCGTGGATGTGAAAGGAGTGGCTGAAGGGGGAATTGT
This sequence comes from uncultured Pedosphaera sp., assembly GCA_903930565.1. Classification (GTDB taxonomy): domain Bacteria; phylum Verrucomicrobiota; class Verrucomicrobiia; order Limisphaerales; family Pedosphaeraceae; genus CAIXFN01. The sequence continues at coordinate 37,285 of CAIYZC010000470.1, read as the reverse complement.
TGATGATCGTCCACTGCTCCACCGCGTTGAGGTTGAGCGTGTGGTTGATCACGTTCAGGCTGAAGGCCGTGTTGTCGAAGGTGAACACCCCGTTCGGCGGCGTGCCGCCCGTGATTTGGATCGTCCGGGAGTTGGTCACGTCCTTGGCAGCCCACAACGAGTTGGTGGTGAGCACCGCGGGCAATTGGGTGATGGCGTTGGTCGTGGCCGCGCCGACTTTGATATTGAGCAGGTTGTAATTGGCGTTGTTGAGCAGGCTGCCAAACATCCCCGTCGTGGCGGGCTCGCCGCCGGGAAAGCCGTGTTGCAATCCGTTCGGCCCGGCGCCCCCGAGGGAGGCATTGGAATTGTAAGCCATCAGGTTCAAACTGGAGCCCACGGCATTGGTGCCGAGGTTCACCAGGATCTGCACCCGCTCCCCGACCGCCAACACCACCCGGGTCACCGGCAGGGGCGTGTTGACGAGGCCGCCGTCCGTGGCGATCACAAAAAAGGTGCGATTGTCGCTGAAACCGAGGTTGTACGCGCGCTCGATCTCCGCGTTCAAGATCCGCAGGCGGACGTATTGCTGGGGGAGGGTGACCTGGGCGTTGACCGTGCCATTCGCCAATTGGTAATCCCCATAAGCGCAATTATTGGTCACAAACAGAGCCGTGGACCCGTTGGTGGTGAAGCGGCGGCTGGTGAGCGCCAGCGGCAGATCATCCACCCCGTAGGTGCGCGGCAACGCCAAGGCCGATTCCTGCGGGTCTTGGATGATGATCATGCCCCCGGCGCCGTACGAAAGCTGGCTCTGCGTTTGCGGATGCAGATGCGGATGGTACCAGTAGGTCGACGCGTTGTTCAAAATGGTGAAGGTGGGCGTCCAGGTCGATCCGGACGGGATGATCTCGTGCGGGCCGCCATCCATGATTCCCGGGATGTGAAAACCGTGCCAATGGGTGGTGGTGGTTTGGTTCAGATTGTTGGTGAGGTAAATCTGGACGGTGTCCCCCTTGTTCATGATCAGGGTGGGGCCCCAAACGTTGCCGGTGTTGTACGCGAAGGTCGGGGTGGTGAGGCCGGGGAAGAACTGTTTGTTCGTTTGGTTCAAGGAAAGATAAAAATTCGTTCCCGAGAGGGTGGGTGGAATCCAGAGTGCGTTGTACGTCTGGGCGGAGGTGCCGGCGATGGTGGCGGCCAGCAGGGCGGTGCAGATGATGGATGTTTTCATATCGTTGCGGCCCAAACCTAAGCCGCGACTGTTAAGTGATTGTTGGCCGCCACGCAATAAATGTTAAGGCTTCGTAAATCCGGCACCCCGGACCGCCCGCGCGCGGGGGGCGGGTGGGATCGAAAGACAAAAAAAACCGGGCCAGTAGGTCAGGGGATGACCGAAAGGCCCGGGGAATTTTCGAAGTGGCACAACAGTAGGGTAACGTGGAGTTTCAGGAATGGTCAGTGCCGAACCAAATCCCAAATTCAATGAGCGCACAAAGAACAATTTAAATCTGCGCCCGAAATTCAAACCAACAAACCGTGTTACCTGCCCCTAATAAACCACGCCCCATCGAGATTGTCAAAGAAAAAAACAAAAATTATTACGTGTACGGATTGTTACCTAGCCGGCCAAAAATGAACATCGTGATCCCATGACCGCCAGCCGAGCTCCCGGGACGCCCCGCGTTCGAAGTTCCAAAGGCAAAAAAAAACCGGGCCAATAGGTCAGGGGATGACCGAGAGGCCCGGGGAATTTTCGAAGTGACACAACAGTAGGATTACGTAGGTTTTCGGAAAAAGGCCAGTGTCGAGCCAAAACCGAAACTTGGTGGGCGCACAAAGAACAATTTAAATCTGCGCCCGAAATTCGCACTCACTGCGTAATCCGCCACCAACAAATCATCGCGACCCGATTTTGTCAACGGAAATCGATTAAGATTTTTCCGTATCCGACCACCGCCGCGACCGTCAAAGAACCACTTCGAATCTACCCCTATTCGAAGCCGGGCGGTCCAAGTTTATTCAACCAAAATTCCAGGCCGATTCCGGAGGTTCCCGCCGCGTGGCACGCTGGTTATTCCGGGCTGGCCGGCGCGGGCTCCCGGGGGCATAGTGCGTCCAACACAGCCCGATTTATGAAAGCATCCGCCCGCATCTTCGCCTGCGCGCTCGCCGCCGTCCTCGCCGGCAGCCTGCAGGCCGCCGACCCGCCCGCCGCCGCCACGGCCGCCAAACCACCCGTGCGCTTCGCGATTGTGGGGCTGACGCATGATCATGCGGCGGGCTTTATCCCCAGCACCCGCGGCCGCGACGATATCCAATTGGCCGGGATCGTGGAAACGAACGCGGCGTTGGTGGCCCGTTACGCCCAGCGTTACCATTTGGCGACGAACTTGTTTTTCCCGAGCCTGGCGGAGTTGCTGGCGCACACGAACATCCAGGCGGTGGCCACGTTCACGAGCACCTTTGAGCACCGCCGGGTGGTGGAGGAATGCGCCCTGCGGAAGTTGGATGTGATGATGGAGAAGCCGCTGGCGGTGAACAACGAGCACGCCCGCACCATCGCGGCGGCGGCCGCCCGGGGCGGCATCCAAGTGATCGTCAACTATGAAACCACCTGGTACACGGCCAACCACGCCGCTTACGCCATGGTGCATGACCAGCAGGCGGTCGGGGAACTGCGCAAGGTGGTCATCCACGACGGCCACCAGGGGCCGAAGGAAATTGGTTGCTCGCCGGACTTTCTGAACTGGCTGACCGACCCCGTGCTCAACGGCGGGGGCGCGCTCAATGATTTCGGCTGCTATGGCGCGGACCTGCTCACCTGGCTCATGGACGGCCGCCGGCCGGATGCGGTGTTCGCGGTGACGCAACACATCAAGCCCGGCGTGTATCCCAAGGTGGAGGATGAGGCCACCATCATCGTCACCTACCCGCGCGCGCAAGGCATCATTCAAGCCTCTTGGAACTGGCCGTTCAGCCGCAAGGACATGGAAATCTACGGCGAAAAAGGCTACGTGCTGGTGCCCACTGCGGAGCAGTTGCGGGTGCGGCTGCCCAAAACGGCGGAAACCGAAGTCATCCCGGCGCGCCTCACTGCTCCGCACGCCGATCCGCTCGGTTACCTGGCGGCCGTGGTGCGGCGCGAAATCGCCCCGTCCGGCCTTTCCTCCCTCGCGGTCAACCTGACGGTGGTCGAAATTCTCGACGCCGCCCATGAATCCGCCCGCACCGGCCGCCGAATCGATCTCCCTTAAACCAAACCCCGACCCCGACCCACTCGCTCGCAAGATGAATCCGACCCTGCAACTCCTGGCCGGCTGCCTGCTCGGCGCCGCGCTCTCCGCCACCGCCCAAGACGCCCCCGCGCCCAAGACCTTCAAAGTCGCGGTGGAAACCAACGATTTGGCGCGCATTGCCGTCACCCCGCCGTTGCCCGCGGACGGGCGCGTGCCCGCCGGCACGGTGCTGAAGGTGGCCATCACCCCCGCGGCCGGACAGGCTTTGGACAGCGGCTACTACACCACCCCGGGGCCGTGGGGCCGCGCCTACCATGAATTCTCGTCGCCGACCTTCCCCGTTGCCGTCACGCAGGACATCGGCATCGGGGCCTCCCTCATCGACGCCGGCGCGCTGGCCGGGTTCAAACTGATCCCGGATGTGGTCTACGCCCAACCCGGGGTCAAAAAGTTGAAGTATGACGTGTTCACGCCGGACGGCGCGAAGCACCTGCCGATCGTCGTGATCATCCATGGCGGCGGTTGGTCGTCGAACACGGAGGACGTGATGCGCGGGTTGGCGCGGGAATTGGTCCGCGGCGGACGCTATGTCGCGGTGAGCATGGATTACCGCTGGATCGGCCGGGGCGACGGGGACAAGGAACCGAACAGCATGGCGAACTTGGTGGAGGACGTTTACGGCGGCATCCTGCACATCCGCGAACACGCCCTCGAGTACGGCGGCGATCCAGACCGGGTGGCGGTGACCGGGGACAGCGCCGGCGGCCATTTGTCCGCCGCCGCCATCAATTTGATCGAGCGGATCGGCGACCAGGGTTTTGGCGTTAAGGAGGGAGTTTATGAGTTCAAGCCCACGTATTTGCCGGCCGGAAAAACGGTGGCGCAAGCACGGGCCGAACTGCTCCACGCCGTGCAAGTGGCGGCCCCGAGTTACGGCGTTTTCACCGGTCCGATGCTGGGCGGCCGCGGCGCCCGCAGCTCCGCCGCCGCGCTGGATGCCGTGGCGCCGCTCGCGAACATTCCGGCCGCCAAGTCCCGCCCCGCGCCCCAACTGCTGTTGCGCGGCACCCGGGACACCCTGATCCAGGACGCGGCGGTGCAGGCCTACGCCGACGCGCTCAAGGCCGCGGGCCAAAAAGCGGAATACGTGCAAGTGGAGGGCGCCGCCCACGCGTTCTTCGACTGGAAGCCCGATGCCGGCACCAAGGCGACGTTCGCCAAGTACGGCGTTCCGAATGCGGCCAAGATGCAGGCTTTCTTCGACGCCGTGTTCTATCCGAAGTAAACGCCGGGGGCCGCCCCGCCAACCATTCCGCGCGACGCCCGGATTCCCCGCCGGCCCGCGTGGCGGCGCCATTTTTTCCCGCGAGGGGACCGCGTTTTGGACTGGCGCGCCAGTGGGTCTGGTTTTAACCTGATGGCGCGCGCATGACTATGCAACAGATTCCGATTGGAGTGAGCACCTTGTTGGGGAGCCGGCTGGCCTACGGCTGCTGGCGTTTGGCGGGGACTTGGACCCCCGGGGAGATTACCCCGGCACGGGAAGCTGACGGCCGGCGGGCGGTACTGGCCGCGTACGAAGCCGGCTACACCCTGTTTGACCATGCGGACATCTATTGCCGCGGCGAGGCCGAACGCATCTTTGGCACGGTGCTCAAGGAAGTGCCGGGCATGCGGGACCGCATCGTCGTCGCCACCAAGGGGGGAATCCGGGTCGCCAACGACCCACCGGGAGCGCCCGGCCGCTACGATTTCTCGGCCGAACACATCATTCGCGCCTGCGAAGGCTCCTTGCGCCGCCTGGGGGTGGAGACCATTGACCTCTACCAACTGCACCGTCCGGACTTCCTGGCCGACCCCGCGGAGGTGGCGCAGGCGTTCACCCAACTCCACCAAGCGGGCAAAGTGCGCTATTTTGGGTTGAGCAACACCCGGCCCAGTCTGCTGGCCGCCCTGCAAGCCGCGTGCCCGCTGCGCTTCATCGTGCACCAAGTCGAGATCAGCCTGGCGAAATTGGATACTTTCACGGACGGCACGCTGGACCAATGCCTGACCGCCGGCCTGACTCCGCTGGCTTGGAGTCCGCTGGCCAAAGGCCTGCTGGGGGATGGGAACAATCAAAACTTCCCGCTGCGCAACGTGAATTCCCAGGTGGAATCCATCGTCGGAGTGCTCGATGAACTCGCCCACGCGCACGGGGCCACCCGGACGACGGTCGCGCTGGCCTGGCTGCTCCGGCATCCCAGCCGGATTATTCCCATTGTCGGCTCGACCACCCCGGCGCGCATCCACGAAGCCGTGCGGGCGCTCGAAATCAACCTCTCCCGCGAGGAATGGTACCGGCTGCTCATCGCCGCCCGGGGCGAACCGTTGCCGTGAAGCCCACTGATTACCGCTCCGCCCCATGCCTGCCGTGAACCCGCCCGCCCCCACCCCCGCCCAACTGGGCTTTCGGATGCCCGCCGAATGGGAACCCCACGCCGCCACTTGGCTGACCTGGCCGCGGCCGGAGGGGATCAGCTTTCCCGGCAAATATGAGACGGTGCCGCCGGTGTATGCGGAATTTATCCGCCACCTCACCGCCGTGGAGGAAGTAAACATCAACGTATGGCACGCGGAGATGGAAGCTTGGGTGCGCGGTTTATTGACGGCCGAGGGCACGCCGCTGGACCGGGTGCGCTTCCATCATTTCCCCGCCTACGAACCCTGGTGCCGCGATCACGGGCCCATCTTTTTGGTGCGCGACCTGCCCGGCCGCCGCGACCGGGCGGTGGTGGATTGGGGTTACAACGCCTGGGGTGGGAAGTATCCGCCCTATGATTTGGACGATGCGATTCCCCAGCACGTGGCGCGGCTGCGGGGACTCCCCTTGTTCAGCCCCGGAATCGTGATGGAGGGCGGCTCCATCGAGGTGAACGGCCGCGGCACATTGCTCACTTCCGAAGCCTGCCTGCTGAATCCCAACCGCAATCCGCAGCTTACCCGGGCGGAGATCGAACGCCACCTGCGCGATTTTCTCGGCATCACGAACATTCTTTGGCTGGGTGAGGGCATCGTGGGGGACGACACGGACGGCCACATCGACGATCTGGCCCGGTTTGTGGATGCCACGACGGTGGTGACGGTCGTGGAAGACGATCCCACCGATGAAAACCACGCGCTGTTGCAGGACAACTTGGACCGATTGCGCACGCTGCGGGACCAAGACGGGGAACCCTTGCGCATCGTGACGCTGCCCATGCCCGGCCGACTCTTCCACGAAGGGCAACGCCTGCCGGCCAGCTACGCTAATTTTTATATCGCCAACCAGACGGTCATCATGCCCACGTTTCGCACCCCGAACGACGCCCCGGCCCTGGAGATCTTGCGCGGGTGTTTTCCCCGGCACCGGGTGGTGGGCGTGGACTCCACGGAGCTGATTTGGGGGCTGGGCTCCTTTCATTGCATCAGCCAACAAGAACCCGCCGCGGAAGCGACGGCCCTGCCGAGCGCCTTATGAACTCCAACGCCGCCGCCGCTGTCATCGCCGCCGTCTCCGCTCCGCGCTCCCCGCACGGTCGCGGTCGTGGCATTCGGGCCGCCCTGCTGGCGCTGATCTTGGTTCTGGCCGGCGGTTGGGCCGCGCACGCGGGAATCTTTAGCCGCCCGGTGGCCTATGCCATCGACATCGCGTTCGAGCGTTTTCCCGCGAATGACCTGGCGATCGAGCATTGGCTGGACCGAATGGACGGCGTGAGCAGTATAAAAATCAGCCGGGCGGCAGGTCGCCTGAACGTGAAATTCGAAGCCCGGCGGGACATGGGGGCAGCGCTTTTGTTCGACCTCGCGCATATTTGCGAGAACTACGGCTATCTGGGGCGGACCGAATTCAACGGCAAACTGTTCGATTCCCGCCAACAGGGAAGCACGTATTCCACCTTCTGGGTCGAGTTCGGCCAACTGCCGACCGACGACCGGGCGGTGACCGATTGGCTCAAACTCCAGCCCGGGGCGGCCAAAATTCAAGTGCGCCGCGTCGGGCATGTGGTGGTGTTTGAATTTCAAAACAGCACGCCCCCCGTGCCGACGATTTTGGGCGACATCCTGCAGCAGTGCGAACAACTCGGCTACCATCGCCGGGCGGGATTCGTGCACGCCTTCGGCCAGCACCATCCCAAGGGCTCGGGAATTTGATTTCCGGCCGCCTCCGCATCCCGTGGCCTCCCCCTTTTCCCATGCCGTGGCGGCGCTGGCACTGGGCGGGGCCTGCCACTGGAGACGATCCTGGCGTTTCTGGTTTTTGACCGCCGCCTCGGCGGCGTTGCCCGATGCGGACTTTTTGGGTTTCGCCGTCGGCATCCCCTACGAAAGCGTTTGGGGCCACCGCGGGTTCACCCACTCCCTGCTCTTCGCGGGCTTGTGGGCGGCGGTGGTGGTCGGTTGGGAGTTCCCCCAAGCGCGCCGTTGGGAGAGCGAGTGGTGGCGGTTATGGAGTTTTTTCGCGGTGGTCACCACCTCGCATGGGGTTTTGGACGCGTTCACCAACGGCGGCTTGGGCGTGGGTTTCTTCACGCCGTTTTCCCCCACCCGCTATTTTTTCCCGTGGACGCCCATTGAGGTCTCGCCGCTGAGCATACGCGCCTTTTTCACCACGCGGGGATGGGCCGTGTTGGCCAATGAGTTGCTCTGGATCTGGCTGCCGGCAGGTGCGCTATGGGGCGGGGCGGCGCTCCTGCGCCGCGCGGGGCGAAGACTTCGCGCGGGCAAGGGGGCACCGGCAAGCGAACCGCCGCGATAACCCGAGCGAAAGGCGGGGACCAACCTGCGGGAAAGTGCGGGGAGTTGACCAACCCGTCACCTAGCGCGGCGGCATGAGAATTGCTAATAATTTTCCCGGACAAGCAGCCCAAGGTCTGTTAATCCTATAAATAAGCTAACAACCCGCAGTACCATGCCACAGAACGCCCAATATTTACGCCCGGGAGCAGTGATTCTCGTGGCCGGGGAAGCGATGCGGGTCCTGCAAGTGGAGACGATGCGACAGGGCGCGACCGCACTCTGGGTCCGCCTCCGCCTACGGAACCTCCGCACGGGAGAACCCGCGGAACCTTGGCTCGGCGCCGCCACCACGGACTTGGAACCGGCGCCGCTGGAACGTAAACCCGACTGCAAAACCTGCGTTTGCGGCCCCAAAGGTTGTATTTTCGCCGACCCGCAAGCCCGCCAGTATGAGGTGACCAAGGAAGCCTTGGGTGCCCATTGCCCGTTTTTGGAAAGCGCCATGGCGGAGCCGGTGACCCTGTTGTTCTACGAAGGGCGGCCGGTGGCGGTGGAACTACCCCCGAAAGTTCGCCGGGTCATCGCCCACACCGAACCACCGGGACGAGCGGGTTTGTATCCCACCGGTCGGAAACTCGCCGCCCTCCACGGTTCACGCTTTCCGGTGGTGGTGCCCGCGCAATGCGCCGCGGGGGACACGGTAGAAATTGACACGCGGACGGGAGAAGTAACCGGCCCCTGCGGCTGACCCCAGTGCGGGCCGGCTAACGCGCCCGGGCGGGGGCAAGGGCGGGATCATCGAGGTCGAGCCGGTACAGGACTTGGTTGTAATCGTAACGGGGCGTCGGCTCGGCGTGGTTGGCAAACTCGCGGGTAAAGGTGCCCTCGAACAGCAACACCGGGGAGTCCGGGGGCGTGAAGCCGGCGTGCAAAGCGGGGTTGTAGAAGGTGTAGTTCTCGTGCGTCAGAATCTTGACCGCCGGCCCCCAGGGACCGGTGGGAGCCGGGGCCTCGGCATACCAGATTTCGCCATGACCGGACGGGCGGCCCTCGTGCTGCAGGAACACCGTCACCCAGCGCCGCCGCCAAACGTTCCACGCGATGGCCCCGCTGTGGGGACGGATCGTCTGGGTGCCCGCCCCGGCCACCGCCACGGTGGACTGAGGCACCAGGGGTTCCCAGGTGGCGGCGTCCAGAAAAGCTTCGTAGCGGGCGGGACAACGCAGGGTCGGGAACGGGTTGCCAAAGAGCACCCAGTCGCGCCCGGCGTCATCCCGCCAGCGCGCGGCGTGACCGCGGGGCCACGCCGCGGGGGGCGGAACGGGGGCGGAGTGTCCCGCGGCGGATCCCGCCGGCAGGAACCGGGCCGCGGCGTCATCCCAGACGCAAAGGCCGCAGTCGTACTCCTCCAAATGGCGGCGAATTTTCGCATAGGCGGCCACCAGACGCTCCCGGCCGGTTTGATCAGGGAGGGAAACCAGCCCGCCGATCCAGGTCGGCCCTTCGCCGGGCATCTTGACGACCGCCCGCGGCGCACCCGCCGCATCGGTGAAATACTCGTAGATGGACGGGAGCGGCGGCGGAAGCAAGGCGAACGGCGCCGGCGCGCTGGTGGCACCGGTGCCGTCAAAAATCCCCAGCGGATACCGGGCCAGCGACGTGTCGCCCCAAATCCAAAAGCAACGGCCGCCATACAGGGCCGTCTGCACCGAGTCGCAGCCGACGACGCCGTTCTCGGGGGCCAACGGAACCAAGCCCAATTTTTGGCTCTCCGCCAGCAGGCCGGCCCCGGTCAGGCGGCCGAGGCGGCGGGCGAGGTGGGTGCGGCGCACCGTCACCCGCAGGTGGCCGCCCGGCGTCGGGGTGAGGCGCACGCCACGGTTCCCAAAGCCGTCGGCGGGCCGCTCATAGCCGTGGCCGATAACGGTAAACCAACTTTCCCGGCCAAAGAGTTCGGGCAGGTCGCACGCAATGCGGCCCGCGTTGTCACTGACCAAGCGCACCCCGTGTGTGGTCCGCAGTTCGACCAAAGGCACGGGCCAATCCGCCCCTTCTTCCACCACTTCAATGGCGCAGGGCGACGGCGGCACGGGCGCGGCCGTCGTGGTCAGCAGGCTAAAAACCAAGAGGAGGGCGAAAGGCGGGCGCGGCATGCGGACGAAGCTGCCAGACCCGCGCCCGAGCGTCAATGCGCCGACTTGAGCGCGCCCTTGCGGGCCACGCCGGTTTTGCGGGCGGCGGCGGTCACGGCGGCGGCGACGCGCTCCACCACCGACCGATTGAAGACGCTGGGGATGATATATTCCGGTCCAAGTTCGCGGGGGCCGACACAGGCGGCGATGGCCTCGGCGGCGGCGAGTTTCATGGCCTCATTCACACACCGGGCGCGGACATCCAACGCGCCGCGGAAAATTCCGGGAAAGGCCAGGACGTTGTTGATTTGGTTGGGGTAATCGCTGCGGCCGGTGGCCATGATCCAAGCGATGTCCGCGGCGGCCTCGGGCATGATTTCCGGAATGGGGTTGGCCAGGCCGAAAACAATGGGCTTGGCGGCCATGAGTTGGAGTTGCTCGGCGGTGACCAAGTTCGGTCCGGAAACGCCGACGAGCACATTGGCCCCTTTCAGCGCGACCGCCACCGAACCGCTGAGGTCGCGGGGATTGGTCGCGGCGGCCAAGACCGCCTTGGCGGGGTTCAGACCGGGGCGGGTGCGGGCGTTGAGAATGCCTTCGCGGTCGCAGACCACCACATCCCCCACCCCGGCGTGCAGGAGGATGTTGGCGATGGCCGTGCCCGCCGCGCCGGCGCCGAGAATGACCACGCGCATTTTGGCCAGCGGACGCTTGCCCAAGCGGCCGGCGTTCAGCAGCGCCGCCAGCACGACCACCGCCGTGCCGTGTTGGTCGTCGTGAAAGACCGGAATGTCGAGCATCTCCTGCAAGCGCCGCTCGATCTCAAAACAACGGGGCGCGGAGATGTCCTCCAGGTTGATGCCGCCAAAACCCACGGATAGGTTCGCCACGGTGCGGATGATTTCCTCGGTGTCCTGCGTACGAAGGCAGATGGGATAGGCATCAACGCCACCAAACTCGCGAAAGAGCATGGCCTTGCCTTCCATGACGGGCATGGCCGCCTCCGGCCCGATGTTTCCCAGGCCCAAAACCGCCGAGCCGTCGCTGACCACGGCCACGGAATTGCCTTTGATCGTCAATTGCCAAGCCTTGTCCGGGTGCTCGGCGATGGCGGTGCAGACGCGCGCGACACCGGGCGTGTAGGCCATGGATAAGGATTCGCGGTTGGTGACCGGGACTTTGTTTTGAATGGAGATCTTCCCGCCCAAATGCAGCAGAAAAACCTGGTCCGAGACATGGCCCACGGTGATATCCGGCACTTTTCGAACCGCGGCGACAATCGCCTCCATGTGCTCCTCATCGCGGGCGCGGACGGTGATGTCACGCGTCATGCGTTTGGCATCCGGGTCCACGATATCCACCGCGCCGAGATCGCCGCCCGCGCGGCCAATGGCCTGGGTGAGACGGGCGAACATGCCGATGCGGTTGGGATAGGACAACCGCATGATGAAGCTGTAGCTGACCGAAGGTCGGGGCAGGGTTTGGTGGCTCATGGGAGGCAGAGAAGGGTTGGGATGATGCGAACATCGCGACCGCCGGGGCTTCCCCCGCCGGAAAGCGGGAAGGAGCCGGGATCGGTCATCAAGCCGCAAACATTCATATTCACGGTGAATATCACGTTGGCGCGGGCAATGGGCCAACCGGAATTTGGCAAAGTCCGGGCGGAAAAAACCCGGCCAGGGAATTCAAATGGATTGTAATTGAGAAAACGGACGATGTCCGGCTTTCAAACCGGGATTTTGATGGGTGATCCGCGCAAGTCTGAACTCAGCAAGGGGGTTGTGCTTGGGCAAAACCGCGCCAACGGCTAGCCGTTGCCTGCCACCGTGGACTCGTCCGGATCGCACACAACGGGAGGGGCCGGGCCATGGCGAATCACAAATCTTCCGGCCGGAGGCCGGTTCGGCGAGCCACCCTTGCCAACATCCGGGGTCCCAGTTCCTCGCCATCATGGAAGGCGAATACGAAATCAGGCCAACCAGAACGTTCCAAAACACGATGCGATCCACCGGCTTGACGTTTGAGACGCCAACCAATGCGAAGTAGCGCGGCGAGAATCAGTCGCGCCTTCCTGGCCCCCCATTGGCTCATGCTGCGACGAAGAAAACCTCGATCAATTGCGGCACGGGCTCACCGTTCTCCAAGCGATCCGCCAGCACGCGCAGCGCGAGTGCCTGGGCGCGGGCAACCGCTTCTTCCGGCGTTGCCCCGTAGGCCATCACGCCGGGAAGCTCAGGAATCTCGGTGAGCCAACGGCCATCCTCTTCCTGCTCGATTTCAACGCGCATATGAATGACTAAATGATAGCCTCTCTTACCCGACTTGTCGAACACAAACCGCCTATGGCCCCGCAATCACCCGGAGTGAGGGATATTCATCTTCCGCCACTGAATTTCGCGGGGGGCTGCGGAATAGAATGGGCATCCTGCGGGGAGGGGGAACGTGGGCGAACATGACGTAGCGATTGAATTTGCAAATCGCCTTACGAAGCTGCAATTGAGAGAAAGGAAGAAGTCCTATCTTCAAACCGAAGTTTGAAGATGGAGCGAGCGAAGGGATTCGAACCCTCGACGTTCACCTTGGCAAGGTGATGCTCTACCAGACTGAGCTACGCTCGCTTCCTGCGCGACACAAAGAATTTAACGCAAACCAGCGGGATTGCAATAGCAGATTTAAATTTTTTTCGCAGCCCGCGCGAAGAGCTCCTCCACCGGCCGGCCGAGACCGTCGCGGGTGGTGTAAAACGGGCGTTTTTCGATTTCATACGCCAGCTTGGGCGAGATGCCCAGGGCGTGATAAATGGTGGCGTGGAGGTCCTCGATGACAACGCGGCCTTCAATGGTTTTGCAGGGGCGTTCGTCGGCCGTGCGGCCGTGGAGATGGCCCTTTTTGATGCCGCCGCCGAAGAGCAAGACACTGCCGGCGTCCGTGAAATGCCGGTGCATGCCGTAGTATTTAAGATCGTTGATGACATCGGGGACGACCACTTGGTTTTTCACCCCGTGGTCGGCCTTGCCCTCCACCAGCATGTCGCGGCTGAATTCGCTGGCCAAGACGATGAGGGTGCGGTCGAGCAGCCCGCGCGCTTCCAAATCCAGCACCAATTGTGCAATGGGCGCGTCGATGGACTTTTTGAGGTCGGCCAGACGGGTGTGGCCGTTTTCGTGGGTGTCCCAATTTAGAAACGGAATGTACTCGGTGGTCAGTTCAATGAACCGCGCGCCGGCTTCCGTCAGGCGGCGGGCCAAGAGGCAGCCCAAACCAAAGTGGCCGGTGTTGTATTTGTCGTAATTCTCCCGCGGTTCCAACGAGAGGTCAAAAGCCTTGGCGGCGGGGGAACCGAGCAAACGGTGGGCGTTGTCCAGCGAGCGCAAGAGGGATTGCTGCTGGAAATCACTGCCATATTCCCCCACCGGAGTTTGCGCCACCAACCGCCGATAGAACTGGTCGCGATTGGCGAACCGGCCGGGGCTCATGCCCGCGGGCGGTTGGACACTCGCGGCGGCCTGCTCAGGATTGGCAATGACGAAGGGTCCAAACTCGCTCCCCAAAAAACCGGCGGTATGAAAGGCCTTGAGTTCCTCCCCTTCCCCCAAGTCAAAACGTTGCCCGATGTCAATGAACGCGGGCATGGCCGGATCGCGCGGCCCCAAAGTGCGGGCGATCACCGAGCCGAGGTGCGGGGCGGCGACCGTTTGGGGCGGGGCGTAGCCGGTGTGCCATTGAAATTGATGACGCGAGTGCAGGATGAACCCCAGATCCCCCGCGGTGTAGGTGCGCACCAACGTCCCGCGATCCATGACCGAGGCGATGCGCTCCAAGCCCTGCGAAATCTTGATCCCGTCCACCGCCGTGTCGATGGCGGGGAAGGTGGACAACACTTCCTTGGAGGCCAGCCCGGGGGCGTACGGGGTGTACCGCTTGGGGTCAAACGTTTCCGTGGACGCCATGCCCCCGGCCATCCAGAGGACGATCACCGTATCGGCCGTGGGTTGGATCTTTTCCGGCGGCGGCGCGGGCAACGCGCGGGCGTAACCCGCCGCCAGGGCGGACAGCGTGGCGGCACTGGCGGTCTTGAGGAAATCCCGGCGGTTCCAAGAGTGGGGAGTGGGCATAAGCGGGAGGTCAGTAAATCAGTTGAAATTCCGGGAGCATGGTGACGGCCCAGAGGAGGTCTTCCACGCCGGCGGGTTGGACGGGGCGGCCGAGCAGGTCCAGCGCAAGGGGCAGTTCGGCGAGGCCGGGCGGGCGGCCGAGGGCGCGGGTGTAGACGCGGGCGACCAAGGCTTCGGGGGCGGCGGGTTCGGCGAGGATTTTCTCCGCCCCCGCTTTGAGGCGACCGGCCAGTTCCTGGCCATTGGTGAGTTCCAAGGCTTGGAGGGTGGTGGCGGCGCTGGGACGGGTGGTGACGACTTGCTCCCGGTTCGGGCGGCCGAGGGCGACCATGAGGGGATCGGCGTTGACGAGGGAGGCCCGGATGCGGCCCATTTCGGCCGGGGTGGCCAAAGCGCTCTCAAATTGGGCCGTGAGCGGCCAGGGACCGCTACCCATCGGCCCTTGAACGACCACGGGATGCCAATTCGTGCCGGTGGTGGCCGGGGCGGACTTCTCCCAGTTGCGGAACTTGGCCTCGGTTTGCGACCAGGAGGCATCGGTGCCGAGATCGAGCACCTCGGGCGGGGCGCCGGGGGATTCGCGCCGCAAGTATAAATAGACGAACAGGCCGGCGGGATTCGGCCCATCCCCACCATTGACCGCGCTGACGGCGATGGTGTTTTCCCCCGCGACCAACAGCGACTGGAGGTTGAGCGCGTCGATTTGCGTGTGGGTGTTGCCGGCCCCGGCTTTGTGACCGTTGACATAAAGCGTGTAGCTGTTGTCGGCGGTGGCCAGGGCGAAGGCGACGGTGGGGAGCTGCGGGAGCGTAAAGGTCTTGCGGAAATAGACCGTACCGGGAGGCGCGGCTTGGATGGCGTTCGTGCGGGACCAAACCCACTGGGCGGGGAATTGCGAGGCCGCGGGAGCATTGGAGCGGCCGAGATTGAAATTGATTTGCGCGGCGGACTGGTTCGGCCACACGCCGGTCACGCTGCTGACGGCATCGCAGAACTGTTCGGCGGTGAGCCGGCGGACCAAGGGGCCGCGGAAGACGTAATCCGCGCCGTCCTGCTCGCGCCAACTGACGGCGGGCAATTGATAGGCGCGGGAGGTCAGGATGCGGAAAATGGTTTCCTTGAGGTCGTAATGGCGGGCGGTCAGGTCGGCGGCCAGCCAATCGAGGACATCGGCATTCCACGGGGCTTTCTCCATTTCATCGACCGGTTCGACCAAGCCGCGCCCGAGGAAACGCTGCCAGAGCCGGTTCACAATCGTGCGGGTGAGGCGGGCGTCGCGCGGGCCGGTGATGACCTGAGCAAGGCGGCGCAACCGGGCGGTTTTGTCGGCCCCGGCGTCCAGCGCGCCGAGTTCGGGATACAGGAAGCGCAGTTCGGCCTGTTTGCCGGTGGGCTTGTCGCATTGCACCATTTCCAAGGTGTGACCGGCGTAGATGCCCGCGAGACCGTAAGCGTCCGCGAGGGTGAGGTCGTTGATAAAGCTGTCGTGACAGGAGGCGCATTTCAGGTTCACGCCCATGAACACCTGCGAAATATTTTGCGCGGCCTGCATTTCCGGGGTTTGGCTGGCATTGACCACGCCGCGCCAGACGATGCCCTTGGTGAAACCCGTGGCCCCCGGGGGCGGATCGACCAATTGCGCCACAAAACGGTCGAACGTCATATTGGTGGCCAGCGCGGAATAGAGCCAGCCGGTGATTTGCTCGCGCCCGCCGTCGATATAGCCCGTGCCGCGGTAATCATTCCGCAGCGCGTCATTCCAGAACGTCAGCCAATGCTGGGCGTAGGCGGCGTTGTCGGCCAGCAGGGTGCGCACCAAACGGGCCCGTTTGTCGGGGGCTGAATCAGCCTCGAAACGATCCAACTCGGCGGGCGGCGGCAGCATACCAATCACATCCAGGTAAACCCGGCGGGCGAACACGCGGTCCGAAACCGGCGCGGACGGGTGGAATTGGCGGGCGGCGAAGTAGGGTGCCAGCAGTCGGTCGATGGGATTGTCCGCCGACTCACCGGGCGGCAGCACCGGTTCATGAGGCAGGAGGTTTTTGGGTTCCGTACGGCCCAAGGTCACGTTGGCATCCCACGTCAAGCCTTGGTCGATCCAGGCGCGGAGCAGGCCGATTTGCACCGGGGTGAGCCGGGTGCCTTTCTTCGGCATGACACTGTCGGGATCGAAGCCCTGCACCAGGGCGATCAACGGGCTGGCCGCACTGTCACCCGGCACCACCGCCGCACCCGAATCGCCGCCGCGCAAAAGGGTGGTGCGCGAGTCCAAGCGGAAGCCGCCCTTGTCCCGCCCGCGGCCGTGGCATTGCAGGCAGCTTTGCTCCAGCAGCGGCTGAATCTCCCGCCCAAAATCAACGCGATGATCCGCCGGCGGGGGCAACTGCCGGATTTGCTCCGGCGTGAGTCCCCCACCCCGCGCGGGCACCCCGGCGGCAAACGCCAGCCAGCCCGCCGCGAACACTCGAAAAACGTGGAATCGCATCACCAACAAATCTAAACGGTCAGAGGTAAAAAGACAGGGAAAGATTGCTCCGGAAGGCAAAGCGCGGTTTGGCGAAGCGGCAGCAGAGGGAGCCGTGATTTTGCGGGCACCACGTTTTTGTCCGTCACGTTTGCCCGGCCCCGGGCAGGTTTGAAACGTGCAAGTCGCGCAATCGATTGGCCACCCGCGAAGAAAGGACCAAAGATTTCACATTGAGCCAGGCCAAATGCTTTTTGAGTACGGCGTTCAAGGCTTGCAGTTGCGGCTTGACCATCAGCGGGTCCCGTTGCGCATCATCCTCCAACCACAACACCACGGTGAGCTGCTGTCCTTGGCGCAGGGCGTTGAAAACTTCCAAAAGCATGGTATTCGCCGGCTCGTTCCGGGCTGCGCCCAACAAACCAGCCACCGTGTCACGCACTTTTAGCGCCACTTCGAGGGCAATTCCGCCACTTCTGATCCGGGTGCGGTTTGCGATCTCGTGCCCACGACAGTCCTTGGCTTCCAACAATAGGAGACCTTCCGCTTGATGGAGCGCGACCACGTCGACCGCACGGGTGGCTTGGCTGTGCCCCTCCAATTCACCTTTGAGTCGCTCTGGCCCCCGGCGGTAAAGGGCACTGTCATCGTATTTGAAGGCCAGCCGCCAGGCGTCCCCAAACGCAAAGTGCTGGTTTTCAACGTCAATCGAGGTGGGCATGACATCAATCTTTGGAAAGGGATTTCTCAAACAGGCCGCCTTCGTAATCGTAAAGTGCGGCATATTCTGCGAGGATGGGATTGTCGGCCAAGTCAGCGAGTTTGGCACCGCTGCTGACGGCGACCCCCTTTTCATCACCTCCCCGGCGGACCAAGCCAAAAAACTTCACGGGGCAGCGCAGATCTTCGGGTATTTGCCCGGCATATTCCGAGGCCAAGGAGAGCCGCGTGGTCAAGAGGTAATCGTGGCTGGCCACAAACACCTGGATGCCTTGGCGAGCGAGCCGGAGCAAGGTTTCGGAAAGTTGCACAACCATGCCGGGGTTCAAATTGGCTTCTGGTTCATCCCAAAAGAGAAACCCATTTTGGGTGAGGGTTCCGTTAATGATCAATTGGGCCAAAACGGCCAACTTCCGCCAACCTTCCGAAACCAGATGGGCCTCGATACTGCCATCCCGGCCGGTGAGGTAAAAGCGCCCCCCTTCCAAGCTGACCCTGCCCCGCATTTCGTGCTCCAAAGGCTTGACCAACTCCTGCAATTTGCCGTGCCGTCGGCCCCGAATCTGGCTCTGGCTCAAGGCAACGCAAAGATCATAATAGGTCGCATCCAAAGACAGCTCCCGTTTCTCATAGGCGGGAATAAAACCTTCGAACAAGGCGAGGGCTTCACGGGACGGGAGAAAGGCGGCCTCCTCAAGCACGCCGACATTGCTCCGGGCGCCACTAATTCGATCCAAGGAGCTGAGCTTGAAGCCGCACGTTGAACCATCACTGAAGCCGGCGCTCACGGCGGCGCTGCTGCGGCCGGTTCCGCGTTGGACGAGCCGCCCGATCCTTTGGTTGTCGGGGCGGAAAAGTCCGGCCAGTTTGCCGGCGAGCCGATGCTCCAGTTTTTCGGCGTCCAAAACACTGTCGTTTTTCGGGGAGTGCCCGCATTCCTTGACGATGGCATAGAGCAATTTCAGGAGCTGCGACTTGCCGCAACCGTTGCGGCCAATGAAGATATTAATGCCCGGGGAAAAGGTGAACTCCTCGTTCGAAAAGAGGCCAAATTTGCTGATGGTGGCGGATTGGAGCGTTCGGGCTTCGCCCGGCGGCTGGTCCACAAGTGAGTCGTTCATCGCAGCCACACAATGGCAGGAAACGCGGCTTCGGGCAAATCCAAGTTCGGGCCGGAAAGGGAAAACGAAATCACCGCAACCGCAGCCCCAGCGGGAGGGAATCGCCGAGGGCGCGGGATTCGTCGGCGGCTTCGAGGGCGGTGACTTCGGTGAGGAGACGCAACCAGGCGGGCGGGGCGCCGGCGGCGGGGAGGGCGGCGACGGCGCGGGCGCGGGGTTCGTCGGCCAAGTCCCGGGTGCGGTCGCCGGTCCGGCGGGCGAGTTGGGCAACCGCGAAGGCGGCGCCGTCGCGGCCCGCGAGGCCGGCGGCCAGAAGCGCGTCGAGCCAGGCTTCGGCCGTGGCGGCGTCGACCGTGCGGTGGCTGCTGCCGTGGACGGGGACACGCGCGCCGAGGCGGCCCAAGGCCCACACCCAGGGACCGGCGGCGGTGGCGGGATTCGCCAACCGGGGAACGATCCAATTGCCGAAGCGCACTTTGTCGGCGGGTTCCAAATGCTCCAGGGAGGCGGCGAGGCGGACCATTTCATCGAAGCCCTCCGGCTGCGGGCCGCGCGGTTTGCCGGCCGGATCCTTCGGCGGATTCGGCGGCACGCGCCGGGCCAGGTGCGGCGCGAGATAGGTCCAGATGGCCTGTTGGGCGTGCTCGGCCAAACCGCCGGCGATGCGGCGCCAGAGAATCCAAAACTCGCTCCAAACGGGCGCTTCGGATTGGAACTTCACGTTCTCGCCGAAGAGCCGGAACGTCTGTTCGCAACGCCAGTCGTCCAAGGGATAGCCGGCGCCGGGACGCAGGGTGTAGCCCAGGAGTTGATAAAACGCGCGCTCATGCTCGGGCGAACGGCGGCGGCGGCCGGCGCCGGCGAACAAGGCGGCCCAAAGTTCGCGCAGCACGGGGAGGCGCCACTCGGCGCGGGGGCCGAGCAGGGTCTCCAGCGTGCGGAACAACTGCTTGGCGTCCCGCGTGCCATCGGGCGTGGGTTGATGGCCAAAGACGCGGTCCACGGCGGCGCGGGCTTCGGCGAACCGCGCCGGCAGGGTTTCGGTGACCGGGCCCGCGGCGGTCGCGCCGCCGGCGGCGCGCAGTTCAAATTCCAACCGCCAGCGTTGCGCGGCGTCCTGGCGCGAGACGCACCACAACTCCAGCGTGCCCAACTCGGTCAACGTGGCTTGGAGGTGGACGGGCACCTGGATGGTGCTGGCGCGGCCGCCGGGGAAGAGGGCGTGGATCGGCGGGAGGGCGCGGAATTCCGGGCCGAGCGGAATGATCGCGCCGGGCGGATCCACCCGGTCCTCGGCGGTCGAAAACAGGGGGAATTGCACCGGGCGGCCGAGGGTGAGTTCAAAGGGACGGTCGCGCAATTCGACGGGGCGGCCTTCCTCCTGGCCGCGGGGGATCAGGCAAACCGCGCGCGGGGCGCCGTCCGGCCCCGGCCCGCCGCCCAGGCCGACGTAAAGGCCGTGGGCGGTGCCCCCGCTGATGCGGCGCACCAGGCCGCGCCGCGCCAGACCGTAGCCGGCCGCCCCCCGGGCGACCGCGTAATCGAGGGAAGCGGGCGGGAGGACGGGCACGGGCGGGGCGTCCGGCCACCATGCGGAGATTACGGTCAGCAGGCGGCGCGCGAGCAGGGCGGAATTAAACACCCCGCCGTTGAGCAGCACCGCGTCGGGGCGGGGCAAAGCGTCCGGGGTGGCGGGGGCGGCTCCGAGGGCGGCGAAACCCGCGGCGGCGTGGCGCCGCAGAAAGGCGGCGAGGTGGTGCGTGATCGCGGGGTCCTGCGTGTAGGGCAGCCCCAATTCCTGCAACGCGGTGCGCGCCGCTTTGCGCGGCGCGGCCGTGGGCGGACACGGGGGCAGGAAGCCTTCCAAAATAATCCGTTCGGCATCGGCGCGGGTGATCTGGGCGGTGAGGGTGCCGCGCAGCAATTTGCTGCCTTCGGCGGCCACCGCCACACCGAATTGTTCCGGCGCGTCGTCCGCGAGCAGGGTTTCCTTGGCGGTGCGGGCGGATTGGAGCAACTGGGTCCATTGCGCGGCCGCCAGCTTCCGGCCGCCGGCGAGCCATTGCTCCTCGGCGTGACGCGCCAGGGCGGCGTCCATGTTGTCACCGCCGAGCAGTAAATGGTCGCCCACGGCCAACCGGCGCAGGTCGGGACCGGCGGTCCCGGCGGCCGCGGCAATCAACGTGAAATCGGTCGTCCCGCCCCCGGCATCCACGACCAGGACCAAGCGGGCCCCGCCCAAAACCTCGCCCAACCGGGCGCCATGGCGCGCGGTGAAAGCGTAGAACGCGGCCTGGGGCTCCTCGACCAGAGTGAGGTTTTGCAGCCCCGCCTGCCGCGCGGCGGCGACGGTGAGTTCGCGGGCGACTTCATCGAAGGAAGCCGGGACCGTGATGACCACTTCCTGTTCGGCGAGCGGGGCGGTGGGATGGGCGTGGTTCCACGCCGCGACCAAGTGGGCGAGCAATTGCGCGGCGGCGGCAACCGGCGAAATTTTGACGACTTCTGGCGGCGCGCCCCAGGGAAGAATGGCGGCGGCGCGGTCCACGCCGGGATGGCACAGCCAGCTCTTGGCGGAAGCCACCAGGCGCCCGGGCACGCGCGCCCCCTGCCAGCGGGCAAACGCGCCGGCGATCAAAGGGGGCGACTCGCCCCAGGGGAGTTGGCGCGCCCCGGCGGGCAGCTCATGCTCCCCGGCGGCGTACAAACAGGAGGGCAGCAACGGCAGCGCGGCAACCTCCCCGGCGCGCTGCAATTGGGGCACCGGAAAATCCCGCACGGCGGCGTCCGGTCCATCGGCGGGCGCCACCCAAGCCACGGCGCAATTGGTCGTGCCAAGGTCGATGCCGACAATGTAGGCGGGGGCGGACATGCGGGACGGGGCCTACTCCTTCATCCGCACGTTCAATTCCAACTGCCATTGGCCGGGGCCGCCGCGCTCGAGGCAGCGGAGCTCCAAAGTGCCGAGTTCGGTCACCACGGCCTGGAGTTGCACCGGCACCAGGCGGCCGGCATCGCCACCGACATCCGCCAGCGCGGTCTCGATCGGGGCGACCTCCTCCAGATCGGGATGCGCGGCGGCGTCCTCCAGAAGATCGCCGGGACGGTCATCGCGGCGGACGGAACTGGCGAAAAACCGGAAGCGGGTCGGCTCGCCGACGACCAGTCCGAACTCCTGCGGCGGGACATCAGCGCGGGTGCCCTCTTCCATGCCGAAGGGCGCGACGCACAAAGCGTTCAACGGCGGGTCGATCCCCGGCACCGCGGGCATGGCCGTTTCGACGCCGACATAATAAGCCCGCGCGGTACCGCCGCGGATGCGCAAGCTGTGGCCATGGCGCGCCCAGCCGTAATAGGCGGCGCCGCGGGCCACGGCGAGATCGAGATCGGCACCGGCCAATTCGCGCGCGGGCGCGCCGCCATCGGCCGCCAGCCAATCGTTCAGCACGGCCAGCACCCGTTCCTGCAAGGCGGCGGCCTTGAAGGCGCCGCCGTTGAACAACACGGCGGTGGGGTGCACGAAGGCGCGGCCCGCCACCGGCACGGGCGCGTCCGGCGCCCCGGCCAGCGCGCGGGCCTGCCGGGTGAGGAACGCGGCCAAGTGGCGGGTCACCCCCGCGTCCTGGGCATACGGCAAAGCCATCTGGGCCAGGCCGGTCCGGCGGGCGGTTTGCGGAACTTCAGTGACGGCCACGCGCGGAAAAAAGCCCTCGGTCAGCACCCGGGACAACTCCTCGCGGGTCAGTTCGGCCGGGATGGTGCCGCCCACGAGCGAGGAGCCGCGACCGGGGATGGACAGCGACTGCTTTTCGAGTTGCGGTTGGGCGAACAGGTTTTCTTTCGCCTGCCGGCAGGCATAAGTGAGCGCGTTGAACTGCCAGGCATCGAGCTTGCGCCCGGCCGCGGTCAGGCGCTGGTTGACCTGGTGGGCGAGGGCCAGGTCCATGTTGTCACCGCCGAGCAGGATATGGTCGCCGACGGCCACACGCGTCAACGCCAGCGTGCCTTCCTGGTCCGTGACCGCGATGAGGGAGAAATCCGTCGTGCCCCCGCCGACATCCACGACCAGGACCAAATCGCCGGGCTGGACCTGTTTGCGAAAGCCCTCGCCCATGCGCTCGAGCCAGGCGTAAAACGCGGCTTGCGGTTCCTCCAACAGGGTGGCGGCGGGGAGGCCGGCCTGCCGGGCGGCCTGCAGGGTGAGTTCCCGGGCCGCGGCGTCGAAGGAGGCGGGCACGGTGAGGACAATTTCCTGGCCGGCCAACGGCTCCCCGGGGAATTGATGGTCCCAGGCTTCGCGCAAATGGGCGAGGTAATGGGCGGCGGCGGCCAAGGGGGAAACGCGGGCGACGTCGGGCGGGGCCTGCCAAGGCAGAATCGCCCCGGAGCGATCCACCCCCGTGTGGCCGAGCCAACTCTTGGCGGAAGCGACCAATCGCGTGGGCACTTTGCTGCCGTGGGCGCGGGCAAACTCGCCCACGATGCGGTCGGCCCGGGGCGGATCCCAAGGCACACCCAAGCTGCCCGCGGGGAATTCCCGTTCATTGGGCAAATAAAGAAAGGAGGGCAGGAGCGGGCGCTCGGCCACCGCACCGACCGCGGTGAGCTGGGGAATGGCCAGGGTGCTCTGCGCCGCGCCGCGGCCGGCGGCGGCGGTCAGCGGAAAATAAGACAACGCGCAGTTGGTCGTGCCGAGATCGATACCGATGGAATATTGGGCCATGGGCGGGGAAGAATTAGGTGAATCAAAGACCGCAACCAACCGGCTCAAAGCTCCACTTCGGCCGCGGCCACCACGCGCGGATCCAAGGCTGTCGCGACCGCGGGCAACCGGACACTGGTGGCCACCCAGCCATGATGTTTGAGGGTGCCGCGAAAGGGCGGTTGACCGGCGACATTGCCCGTCAACCGAATGCGTTGGGCGTCAAACCCCGCCGGGACATGCACCGTGGCCCCTTCCGCTTCGGGCAAGGCAGGTTCCAAGGTGAGGCATTCCGCCAGGACCTTGCGGCAACCGGCATGCACCACGCGGGCGGCCCCGCCGATATCGGCGTCGCTGTAAGCGCCCATGTCCTCTTGAAGAAAATCAACCAGGCGGCCTTCCCGTTGAAGGAGGGAGAGCAGCAACAGTGCGGAGGCGTGCACGCGCTCCGGCGGCGGGGGCGGAACGGGAGCCGGGGTGGCGACCGGGGGCGCCACCCGGGCGGGCGGGGGTGTCACCGGGGCGGGTTGCAGCAGGGCGGCGGCGCGCCGCGAGAACTCGGGGTTGGACAAAATGCGGCCAAAGCAGGCCAGCGCCGTGCGCAGACGCGCCAGCCAGGACGTTTCCGATGCGGTTGTGGGCTCCATAACGGTTCGCCTAGGTTGCCGCACGCGGCCAAAAGGTCAAACGGGAAATGGAAACGCCCCCGGGCGGTGACCCTCGAAAAAAAGAAACCGCCCGCAAGTTCCCCGGAAGGGGCCCTTGCGGGCGGTGCGAAGCCGCGCAGCGGCTGGTCAACGATTAGAGTTTGACGCGATAGAACAACGTGCCGGAACCGATCGGCGCCGCGAAGTACGGGGCGGTGGCGCCGGGGACGGCGGTCCAAGGCCCGTTGAGGCTGGTGGCGGACTGGAGGGTGCCCCCGTTGTAGATGAACTGGATTTGACCGTTCACGACGGTCTGGCTGATCGACACGGGGCCATAGCTATCCACGCTCTTGCCGGAGGCCACGCCGACGTAATGAATGGCGTAGGCCTCATAAGCAGTGAGCGCACGATGCCAAACAACCATGTCGTCGATGGTGGCAACGCCGGTTTCGCCGTAGGTGCCGGTGGGGTCCTGGCCGATGCTGATGGCATTGCCGGTGTCCAGATCGCCCGCGTTCAGGATCGAACGGGTGTCCACGGCCACGCCATCCAAGTAGGTGACGCCCAAGCCGGTGCGGGCGAAGGAGTACAACAAGTGATGCCATTGGCCATTGTTGATGGAGTTGTTCGCGCCGTTCGGGGCGATGGAAGGATTCAAACTATAAGCCCAACCACCCAATTTGTAGGAAGGCGAGAAGTTGAAGCCCGGATTGTTCAAGGACTGCACGGCGCTGGACAGGAACGGCAGGTCGCCGCTGAGTTCGCCGGCCGGCAACTGGACCCACAAGGAGACGCTGAAGTCCACATTGGAACTGAAGTTGAGGTCCGTGGGCGTGCCCAAGGCGAGGTAGTTGTAGAGGCCCAGGGAGGTGTCGGTGTTGTACGTCAGAGCCCCGCTGCCAATGATGCCGTTTGTGATGACCGGGGACCCCACGGCGGTGGCACTGTTGCCGTGGCCGGAGGAATCGGAATAATCGCCATCAAACTTCAGGTGGAGCACCATGCCGTTGGTGGCGTTGATGAAGGCGGGGTTCGCGGGGAAAGCGCGCACCGTGGCGGGAGCGCTGAAGTTGGTTCCGACCGGATTCCCCGCGCGGAGCACGTAGGTGTCCGCGTTGGTGGAGTAGCCGACGCTGGCGACGCTCAAGGTGGTGGAGGTAGCACCGGCAACAGCGACGCCATTCTTAAACCATTGATAGGTGATGGTGGGGCTGCCCTGGGCGACCGCGGTGAAGCTAACCGCCGTGCCGGGCAGGACCGCCTGCGTGGCAGGTTGTTGCACAAAGAACGGGGCCGTGGAATTACCGAACAATCCCGTTTGATAATGCTTGAGGATTTGGGCATCGCTCAGCGCCTTGTTGTAGACGGCAACTTCATCCACTTCGCCATCCATGAACAATTGCAGCCCGCCGGCATAGGGCCCCGCGGCACCGATGAGGAAAGGAGTGTTCAGATTACGGCTAAAATCAACGAAAGGCCCACCGCCGTCCCAAATGCCGTTAATATAAGTTTTGGAACCGACGGCACTGGAGTAGGTCAAGATCAGATGCGCCCACTGGCCGGAAACTTCAGGCCCAACGGTGTGGCCGCGATATTTATTCGAGCCGTCCAGCTGACCGTAGCCATCCAAAACCGCCCAACTTCCGGAACCATTCCGTTGGAAGAGTTCGCCATACTGAGTGCGGAAGGAGGAGACGGGGCAAAGGGCGGTGGTGGTGGTGTCCGTAGTGCGCACCCAGGCTTCCAAGGTGAAATCACCGGTGGTGACCGGCGGGGGATAAACTTGGCCCCAGCTCTCGTTCGCCCGGTCGAAATGGGCGGAGGTGTCGGCGTCGCCGCTGAGGGCACCCGGGGCGCCCAAGGTGATCGAACCGGAGAGGTTGGTGTAAAAACCATCGGCGCGGCCGTAACTGTCGAGCATCAAGGGGAAGCCGGCGGGCTCGTCCAAGCGGTACCAACTGGCGGGGCCGTCGGCGGCCACGATGGCCGCATAGGAATTGGCCGAGGGAGCGGCGAGGGCGATGACCGCCGGGGTGCTCGTGACCACGCCGACGGAATTGCTCGCGATGACCGTGTAAGTGCCGGCATTGGCGGCGGCGAAGGAGGCGATGGACAGGGAGGAGCCGGTCTTGCCCGCCAAAGGTACGCCGCCCTTGAGCCATTGGTAGGTCACCTTGCCGCCGGCGGCGGCCACCGCGAGATTCAGGGTGCCACCCGCAAAGAGGGTGCGATTCGTGGTGATAATATCCAGCGTGAAGCTGGGGGCAACCGCGGGGTTGACCGTGATGGCGGCGGGGCTGCTGGTGACGGTGCCATAAGTGCTGTTCAGGACGACGTCGTAATTACCGCTGTCGGTGGTGGCCGCCGCGGGGAGGTTGAACGCGGAGGTGGTGGCCCCGGCAATGGCTTGGTTGTTTTTGCGCCATTGGTACGTGAACCCCGGCGTGCCGCCGGCATCCACCACGAGGCTCAGCGGATCACCCGCATTAAGGGGGTTGGCGGGAGCCTGGGGACTGTTGAAGACCATGGGGGCGACATTGCCCAGAGCGGCACCGTACTCGGTGTAAACTTCGCCCAGGGACAAAGTGCGTTGAAACACAGCCACCTCATCCAAAGCCCCGAGGAACGCCCGCGTGGCGGGCGAGGCGTTGTTGAACGGATCCTCCCCGATATAAGTGGTGCCTTCAAACTGCAGGGAGGCATGGGTGGCATAGTTAGTGGACGGGCCCGTGGCGGCGCCATTCGGAGAAAACAGCACGGCTTGGTTGGACTGAATGATCAACGCGACAAAGTTCCAAGCGCCGTCATTCAAGGCAACCCCGCTAAACCAATTGTAGGTCGAGGCGTCCCCGTCCCAGTTGTAGCCCAGGTTCAAGCCGCCGGCGGCATCGGCGACCAAGCCGGCCGTGGAGCTGTAGGCCCCGCCCGCAGCGGTCCTCGCGCGTTGCATGACAATGCCCGCACCACCCGCCTGGCTGCCGTTGGGCTGGATCCAGCAAGTGATGGTGACGCCGTTGGTTTTCAAATTCAGCGGCCGCACCTGCATGAAACCTCCGCCGCTCAGATCCATGGCGTAATTATTGGCTTCGAAACCGGGCAGAGAGGGGGACTGGGGGCCGGCGAATCCCGTGGTGGCAGGATAAACAATATCGCCCTTGGCCGCAGCACCGAGCACGCCCTGGTTGGCGATCAACGGATCCCCCGCCTCGCCCAAGCGGAAATACAGCGCGGGATTGGAGGCCAGAATCTGAGTGGCATAACCGGCCGCGTTGGTCGTCGCGGCGGAATAGTGGGCGGCGATGGTATCGGCGGAAAGAACGCTGGGATACCAAGCCACTTCATCCTCCTTGCCGGCCCAATAAAACGCGTTGTCGGAGCGGGTTCCGATGGAGAACACACCCGCGGTGCCGGGAACGTACCCCGTCGGGTTGCCCGTGGCGAGGAGCACGCCGTTCACGTACATTTTCGCCGTGGTGCCGTCAAAGGTGGACACCAAATGGTAATAGGTGCCCGCCACCATGTTGGTGTTGGCGGTGATGCTCAGGGAAGTGTTCAAACCATTCTGATTGTACATCCGCAGGTTGAAACCCGTGCCCGTTTGATAAATCAGCCAACCCGCGCGCGGGGAGCCAAAATCACCGCACGACACCACGCAGGTGGTGGTTCCGGGAACCACATCCGGGGCGGCCCAAGTTTCCACCGTGAAATTGCCGGCGGGATTCAAGGCCGAGTCGAAGGAACCGGTTTGAATGGCTTGGGTGCCGCCGTCCAGGAACACGCCGGAGTCGCCGGCGATCGCGCCCGGGGCGCTGCGAAAGAAGCCCTGGTTGCCCGCATAAGTGCCGTTGTCGGCGGCGCCCAAAGAACCCAAGTTCGGGGCGGTGGTGACGGAAGGTTGCGTGGGGGCGGTGGTGTTGAATCGCCAGTAAGCGGCGGGGTTTTGCCCCACTACCGTCGTCGGGTAGTCAACGGCGTGCGTGACGGGCGCGGCCGTCAGGGCCAGCAGGCCCAGCGCGAGCAGCGAACCGCGGCGGGATGACTTTTCAGGTTGGTTTAATTGCATTGGTTTTGGATTAGTAATGGGTACAGTTCGGAGACAAAGCATTGGGTTGGCACCCCGCCGGACGGCGAAGCGGCCCCCGCCCTATTTAGGGCGGGTGGTGTGATCCTGCAGCCAACCGATGTCGGGGTTGCGGGGCGAGGCAAAAAAATCCCCCGACTCGGCGATGGTGGAGTTTTCCAACAACAACGGGGGCGTGGTTCGGGCATCCAACCAGCGGTGCAGTTCGGAGTGGCCGTCGGCGAAGGAAAAACCGCAGCCATTGTTATGGTAAAACGCGGGTTGATCGGCGTTGAAAGAGTAGGAGGCCGGATTATTCGGCGAAAATCCCGTCATATCGGTTTCGAAATTCCCCCAGTTGATCCGATCCTCCCGCTCATCCAGGAAAACCCAGCATTTGCTCGGCCCCCAACTCCCCGCCTTGCTGTCGTCCAATTCGGTGAGCTTCATGTAAACCGCATAAGTCGAATCGGGCTGGCCGCCGAAGCCGCCCAAGAAGAGATTCATGGAAATGGTGCGAACACGATCCCTTTTCACCCCATTGACCAACACGTAAGAGTGATCGGCGGGGCATTTGTAGATCCCAGGGTTGGCCCCGCTGTAGGGCCACAGGGGACGTTGGGCCAGATCCGACTGAATGTCGTAATTGGCGCGGTTGTTCGGGTCAAAATCCATGTGCGAGAGCGTCCAGGCGTATTGGTTCAACGGGTTGCGGGTCCCGGTGCCGTCGTCGCTGGCGAGGACGATGTAGTTGTGGCTGTCGTCCGCGTACATCCGCCAAGCGTAGGCCAACTGGCGGTGATTGTTCATGCACTGCACCCCCTGGGCCTTTTTCTTGGCGCTAGCCAACGCGGGCAGGAGCATGGAGGCAATAATGGCGATGATCGCAATGACGACCAGCAGCTCGATCAACGTAAAACCGGACCGGTGGAAAAATCGCGGGCGGCTAAAAGTTTGGGGTTGCGATTTCATATATTCGTTCGTGACGGTCGCGCACGGAATGGTCCGTCCAATGGAATCATTCAGCGGTGCTCAAAATTAATTGGCCGGCAATCCCCCGGGGAGCGGAAACAAAGCGTGCGGGCGGGGTTAAGCCTTCCGAATCATCCTCCCTCAAAATGGGCGCCGTGTCAACCAGAACACGAGTGAAACAGCAAAATAATCGAAGGTAAAACCGGGGAGGAATCCCGGCTACGGAACATGAAAAGGCCCCCCGTCCAATGGACGGGGGGCCATGAAGGGGGCGAACGGCGAACCTTACGGGTACAGACTCACCCGAAAGAACTTGTTGGCGCCACCCGGCGTGACCGTGTAGGGGGAGGCGGCACCGGCCACATCCGTGTAGGGGCCTTTGATGGCGGGCGCGCTTTGCAACGTTCCGTTGGCCCAAGTCAACTGGAACTTGCCGCCCGCGATCGGCGTGAGGGTCAGGTAACCCACGTAGCTGTTGGCCACACTGAGCCCGTTCACGGAGGCGGCGACGTAAACCGAGGCGGCTTCGAGCGGGGACAAGGCTTTCCGCCAGATCGCGATATCATCGATGTTGCCGGCGCCAGTTTCGGCATACTGGCCGGTGGGATCCTGACCAATGGTCATGGGCAGCCCGGTGTCGATGCTCCCGGCGGAAGTGAAGGTGGTGCCCCCTTCGCGGGTGAACGAGGCGGGCACGCCATCCAAGTAGGTCAAGGCCCCGACGGTGCGATCAAACACATGCAGGAGGTGGTGCCAACCGCCGTCGTTAATGGAGCCCACCACGCCCCAGCCGGCGATGCCGGCGGAGCTGGAATCATAGGCGCAGAACCCCCAACCGCCATTGATGTAGGTGCCGGCGGTGGTGGGCATGGAGGCGCCGCCGCTGCCGTAGGACGGGGCGAAGGTGAGGCCAGGATTAAACGTGGCGCCAACCGCCGTGCCGATGAAGGGCAGGTCGCCCGCGATGTAATTGGCGGGCAATTGCACCCAATAGGAAATGGTGAAACTGTTGGTGGCGCCAAATTGCAAATCGGGTTTCACACCGAGGGTCGCAAAGTTGTACAACAGGTTGTTGGTGTCCGTGTCCGTGCTGTACGAATACGCCTGCCCCAACACCCCGGAAACGAAGGTGGGCGCGGGATGGTTGGTCCCGGTGGCGTCAATCACCACGTTGGTGGCATTGTTGCCGCGGCCGGTGGCGTCGTTCAAGGTGTTGTCGAACGTCAGGTGCAAGACCAGATCGGCGATGACGGGGGCGTTGGTCGGCACGGCCAGAACGGTCAGCGGAGCGGCGGCACTGGTGATCGAACCGGCGCCGTTGCTGATCTGGACGGTGTAATTGCCGGCATCGCCGGGGGCCACCGCGGGGTCCACATACAGGGCGTCCGTGGCGTTGGGAATGGCGACGCCGTTGCGCTTCCATTGATAGGAAAGGGGCCAAGAACCGGAAGCGGCGACGCTGAAGGTGGCGGGCAAGCCGATAAAGTTGGTGGCGGCGGCGGGCTGGAGGGTGATAAACGGCTTGGTATTGGGCGGGTAGGCCGAGGTGAAGTGCGTCAGCACCTGGTTGGCGCTCAAGGCCGTATTGTAAATGGCCACCTCGTCGATGGAGCCATTAAACGTCAAGTCGTAATCGGGCGCGACGCCGGAGCGCTCGGATCCAATGCTGACCACAGCGGTGGAGACCCGCACGCCAGCGGGGCGCGGCGAGCCGTTGCCCAGCAACTGGCCATCCACATAGAGGGAAATGGAGCCGCCCGTGCCATCGTAAACGCCCACGACATGCTGCCAGGTGGTATTCGGGCCGACGCCGGCCGTGGCCGCATACAAGGAGTTGTTGTTGCCCCGGGTGTAGAAGCTGTAGTTGCCACCGCTGATGGCGAGGGCGAATTGTTCGGTAGCCGTGCCGCCATTATTGCCGGTGCCCTTGACCACGATGCCGGCGCCATCCGTCTGGGTGGCGGGGCCTTTCACCCAAGCTTCCACGGAGAATTCCGCGGCGGTGCCGGGGAAGTTGATGTTGGCGCCGCTGATGTTGCCCACGTAAGTGTTGGCCACTCCGCTCAAGCCGATGGCGGTGTCGGCATCAGCCGTGGAATAACCGGGCGCACCCAGCGTGGCGCCGACGTATTTGCCGTCGTTGCCTCCGACATAATCGTGCGCGACGCTGCCGCTCGCTTCACCCAGGCGCCAGTAAGCGATGGGGGCATCAGCCAGCACCACGGAAGGATAATTCGCCGGCACGCTCAAGACGCTGAGGATGGCCGGGGCGGTGTTCGTGGAGCCCGCGGAGTTGCCGATGGTGCAAGTGTAGGTACCCGCGGCGGCGGCCGACGCGGTCGCGGTATAATTCGAAGCATTGGCCCCGCTGATCGGAGTGCCGTTCAAAGACCATTGATAACTCAGCGGCGCGCTGCCACCGGCGTTGACGGAGAAGCTGAAGGGGAATCCGGTGAAACGGGTTTCTGAAGCAGGCTGTTGGACAATAAAAGGATGCTGCACGACCACCGAGAGCGCCACCGCGTTCGTCACCGCGCCGAAATTGTTGGTCACAATAACAGCATAGGTCCCGGAGTCAGCCACCTTCAAATTATTGATGGTCAAGCTGGTTTGGTTTTGGCCGCTGAGGGGAACACCGTTTTTCGTCCATTGGTAAACCAAGGTGGGATTGCCTTCGGCCAGCACACTCAAGGTCAAGGAACTGCCGGCGAAAAGGGTTCCCGGCGGCACGGGGGCGACCGTGATGACCGGAGGCACGTTGGCGGAATAATACAAGGCTTGAATGTCCCCGGCCGCCAGAGCGTTCGTCAGGATGGCGGGTTCGTCAATATTCCCAGCAAAAAACATTCCGAAATAATCCGAAGGATCGCTACGGGAACCAATGGACCACCGGTTGGCAACGTTAACCGGGCCGATTTCATCGGCGGTCTGCGCAACCAAGACCCCGTTGCGATAGAGATTCCAATTTGCTCCATCCCAAGTGCCGGCGAGGAACACCCAATTGCCAATGTCCCCGGCGGGGACGGGGTAGATGGCGCTGTTGTAGTTTAAGCCGTCCGAGGTGGCGCCGATCTCATAATAGGCGGTCTCGACGTTGCCCAAACCTTCCCAATCCACGGTGTCGCCGATGCGGAAATAGGTTTCGGCATTGTTGCCATTGTAGCCATGGGCCAAGATGGTGCGCCAGCCGCCCACGGAACTGGGTTTGATCCAAGCCATCAAAGTGATGGGGGAGCCGGAAATGGCCAGTGCGGAAGGATTGCCCGCGGCGGGATCGCCGATGGCAAAGGAACCGCGTTCGCCACTGAACCAAACGGATTTGTTGCCGGCCGGGAAGCCGCTGTAGGGCACGCCCGGCTGACCGGCCAAGGTGCCAAACGTGTTGGTTCCGTCCGCGGTGTTGCCGAGAACGGAGGTGATGGAATTTGTGGCCGCCGGGTAGCTGGTGGCGGGCGGATAAGTGAAGGCGGGCTCATCCAAGCCCCAATAGCCCGCAGGGCCGGCCGCCAGAATCTGAGCATGGTACCCGGCGTTGTTGGTGGTGGCGGCGTTGAAGTGGGCGGCAACGGTGGCGGGAGCCAGTGCAGTGGGGTAAAGCGCCACTTCATCCACCAAACCGTCAAACCCGCGATTGCCGGCCGGTTCCGGACCATAGGTGCCGGTCAGGGGGGAACCGCCGATGCGCAGCGGGGCAAAATAATTGGCTTGAAAACCCGCCGCCGCCGCCCCGCTGGACTGCAGCGCCCCATTCACAAAAAGAAAAGCATTCGTGCCATCGAAGGAGCCCACCACATGGGTCCAATGGCCCGCGGTGGAGGCGCCGTTGGCGCCGAGGAGATTAGCCACATAGCTGTTTTCACCACCGATGCGGAAATTCCAGCGCCCGTTGTTGTTTAAATAAAACAAAAAGCCGGAGCGGTCGGAGGCGAAGAAATATGGGGAGAACGAAGAAACCGGGCAGAAGCCCGTGCCATCCCCACCCAGGGAGGTGGGGTTCACCCAAAACTCCACGCTAAACGGCGGGTTCAGACTGATCAAAGGATTGATTGGCACATCCACGGCCGAGAGCATGTAACCGGCGTTGTTCGCGGGATTGTGGAGGGCCACCGCATTGCCAACCAAGCCCGGCACGCCGACCGTCGCATTCAGCACGGCATAGCCGGTGGAACCATTACCCGAAGAATCGGCCAAAGTATTTATTGGGGGCGAAGCCACGGCTTCGTCAAAGTGCCAGTATGCGAGTGGATTGTAGCCCAAGAGGGTGCCCGGAAAATCCGCGCGGGCGGCCCCGGCGGCGAGCAGGGCGCCACAATAAGTGGCGCGAGCCAAGAGTGATCGGAGGGATGGTTTCATGGTCATGGTCATGGTTTTGGAGTTTCTGAGTGCAACTTCGGGATCGACCGACACCCCCGGAGAAGGGCAAACGTCCAACCACCCGGAGGGACGATTGCACCCGCAGGGGCAACTAAAAGCGCAATGACTGAATGCCAACCCCGACCGATTTGCCGCAAACCCAAAACGAAGTCCCGGGGCACCGGGGGGGCCAGAATGCCCTTAATTCTTCGGGCGGGTGGAATGATCCTGCAGCCACCCGATATCAATATTGCGCGGAGAGGCGAACATGTCTTGGGAGTTGGCAATCGAGGAATTCTCAAGTTGCAGCGGAGGCGTGGTACGCGGATCCAGCCATTTATGAATTTCCGAATGGCCATCCGCAAAGCTGAAGCCACCGCAGCCGTTATGATAAAAGGCGGGTTGATCGGCGGTGAATGTATAGGAGGCAGGGTCGGGCGGATTGAAACCGGCCATGTCCACCAAGAAATTGCCCACGTTGATGCGGTCTTCCCGTTCATCCTGAAAGATCCAGCATTTGCCGGGGCCCCAAGTGCCGCCCCGGCTGTTGTCCAAGTCCGTGGCCTTCATGTAAATTGTTCCCAGAGAGTCAATATAAGCCAAGCCGCCATTGTTGCCGCCGAAGCCTCCCAGGTAAAGATTCATGGAAATGCTGCGAACGCGCGGAGTGCGCACCCCGTTCACGATTACGTACGAACGGTCCGCGGGGCATTTATAAATGCCGGCGTTGGGACTATAGGGCCAGAGCGGGCGTTGGGTCATGTCCACCGTGATGTCATAATTGGCACGGTTGTTCGGGTCGAAATCGAGATCTGACGCGCACCAAGCGTATTGATTGAGGGTGTTTCTGACACCGGTGCCGTCGTCGCTCGCCAGGACGATATAACCGTGGCTGTCATCGGAATACATTTTCCAAGCGAAAGCGAGTTGGCGGTGGTTGTTCCGGCATTGGGTGCCTTGGGCTTCCTGTTTGGCATGGGCCAGAACCGGGAGGAGGAGGCCGGCGAGAATCGCAATGATCGCGATCACGACCAAAAGCTCAATCAGGGTGAAAGCCGAGAGACTGCGGCGGGGTGGACGTTTAGTTGGGACGGGGGATGCTTTCATAAACATTAAGAAATCATTCTGTTCATGCGCTTGACAGCCAATTTTCCATCGACTGGTGGCTCGTTTGACTATTTCCGCGCCCGCAAACCGGAACGCCGGTTGCCAAAACCTACCGAGCCCAGGAGGATTAAATCGGACTGGTCAATTACAGGTAAATTACAAATTTGTAACGTAGTTGTCAAACGGAATTTCCATTAGAGTGAACAACCGAGGCATTTCCCCGGTCCGCTCTCGTGCCACTGAGGGTGGAAACCCGCTTCAATGAGCAGTTAAAGCAATTTTTAAGCCAAGTTGCCCCCCAATCGGCAACCGCCGCCGTGGAAAGTTCAACTCGGGAGCAAGTCACTAGGGCAGAGGTACTTCCAAGGGAGAAGGCGCAAGAGTTTGCGTTCCGCCTTAGTGCACTGAAAGCTCCACATTGAGCAAGGTGGTCAAATATAGCCAGACTTCTCCGCTTCAATTGTTTGGCCGAGAAGGCCGGCAAGCAAGGCTGGGCGGAAAGTAAAGTGCGTCGCATTCTCGCCAAGATGGCGACGGAGGCTGGAGGAGCTATTTGGTGGGGGCGAAGCGTGCAGGCTGCCCAGCAGGAGCTTCGCCAAGCAAGGCCGGCCAAGGCGCCAGGGTCACGCGGGAGCATAAGGAGCTTCCGCGGCATAACGGTCAAAAAGGGTCCCCAAGGGGCCAAAATTGGAGCGATTTAGTGCGGTGCCGGACGATCCGGGGTTAGGTGACCCGCAACAGGGGTCGGCAGGGATCACACCGGGGATTCCAGGAGCAGTCCGAGAGACGCGTTGAGCAGCGCGCCCCGACGGCGGGGTTGCCCGCTTGGTGAAAGCAATATCACACATATACGATCTACTTGGTCGTATATTGATCGCGAAGTGACAACCTGTCAACGAAGTTTCAAAAGTTTTTTTGGAAACTCAGTCAAAATTGGCCGAGCCAGGGTGACCAAGGGGATGGGCGGCGGCGCGTTGGATTGACCAGAAATTTGCATTCCGGGCGGAGTGCCCGTGAAAAACCGGATTTGCGCATTGGTCACCGATTCAGAGGCGAAGGTGCTCCGTCGAAAGCGAGGTAAGGAAAACCCAAAAGTCTGGAAAGCAGGTCGCAAATGCCGTTCTGAAACCGGCGACCATCAAGGCGCGGCGGGGGGAGCGAAGCCGACGCGCCCGCCGCTGCGGAATTCATTTCCCGCCCGCCAATTTGGGCGTAACATTCGGGCATGAATCGTAGCGGCCTTGAGATTGGAAGTCTGAACGACCTGTTGCCCACGTCGGCGATCAACCTGCACCTGGCAAGCACCGAGCGGCGGGAGGTGCTGCAGGAGTTGGTGAACCAGATCGCGGAGATCGCCCCGGATGCGGCGGCCCGCAAGGCGCTGTTGCACGCATTGGAGGAACGGGAGAAACTGCACAGCACGGGAATCGGCGACGGCATCGCCCTGCCCCATGCGCGGAACGCGCTGGTGGGCGTGGTGGAGCACCCGATCTTGGTCTTCGGCCGCCACTCGACGGGCATCCCTTTTGGCGCCATTGATGGTGCCCCGGCGCGACTGTTCTTTTTGATCGTCGCGCCGACGGTCACGCAGCATCTGGCGATGCTAGCGCGGATTAGCCGGCTGCTGCGGGATCCCAAGTTGCGCCAAGGATTGCTGGGGGCGGAGACCGAGGTGGAGGTGCGGGAGTTGCTGCGCGCGGCGGAAGCCCGGATGTAAACAACCGGAACCCGGACCGCGAGCGGCGGCCGGGTTCAAATCAGTTCACCGGCGAAACCCTGCTGGCGGAGGGCTTCATAGAGGACAGCGGCCACGCAATTGGACAAATTCAGGGAGCGGGATTGCGGATTGAACATGGGAAGGCGGAGCCATTGTTGGGGGTTGTCGCGCAGCAATTGGGGCGGCAAGCCGACCGTCTCACGACCAAACACCAAATAGTCCCCGGGGGTGAAATAGGCATCCGCGTAATGCCGCGGGCCGCCGGACTCAATGAGCCAAAGCTGGGCGCCGGGCGGAACCGAGGCGCGAAAGACGGTCCAGTTGGGCCAGCGGCACCAATCCACCTGCCGCCAATAATCCATCCCGGCGCGTTGCAACTGCTTGTCATCCAAGGCAAAGCCGAGGGGCTCGATGAGGTGCAGTCGGCTGTGGGTGGCGGCGCACAGGCGGGCGATGTTGCCGGTGTTGGGCGGGATTTCCGGCTCCAGGAGGACGATGTTAAAGTTCATTCATCGGCGGGCGGAGGCACCGGGGCGGCGCCCCGGCGGGGATAATAGACCTTGCAGAGCACGAGGCCATGGGCGGGGGCCGTCATGCCGGCCAAGCGTCGATCGCGACCGGCCAGAATGCCCGCCACCTCGCCGGGGGCGATTTTGCCCTCGCCCACTTGCACCAAAGTGCCCACCAAGCCGCGGCACATTTTGTAAAGGAAGCCGTCGCCCTCGATGATGAAGGTGAGCTCCGGGCCGCGGCGGCGCAGGTCCAATTTGGTGACGGTGCGAACCGTGGAAGCCATTTCGTAGGCCCGGGTGCCGGCAAAGGATTTGAAATCATGGCGGCCCACAAAACTGCGGGCGGCGGCGCGCATCGCGGGGAGATTGAGCGGCCGGGGCACCTGCCAGGCCAAATGGCGCAAGAGGGGGTTCATGGCGGGATGATTCCAAACCAGGTAGCGGTATTGCTTGCCCACGGCATCAAACCGGGCGTGAAAGGCGGCCGGACAACGCACGGCGGAGATCACGCGGACGTCCGCCGGCAGATGCGCGTTCAGGGCGAGGGCGAGTTTCCCCGCGGGGAGGCGGAATTCAGCGCGGGGGATTTCGACATGGGCGACCATGCCCAAGGCGTGGACGCCGGTATCCGTACGACTGGAACTATGGACCCGGCGGACGCTGGGGAAGAGCTTTTGGAGGGCT
>CAIYZC010000469.1 GCA_903930565.1 uncultured Pedosphaera sp. | reverse complement strand
GTTTGGGATCCTCCCTGGCACCAATCCATGATCACCGAGAACGGGCGCAATGTTTTGGGCTTGGAATAAACCCCGTTTTCTTTTCCCCCGCTAAAAACCATGCAAGTCTCCACCGTGATTGGCTGCCCGTTCTGCGGGCAGAGCTTTGAGCTGGTCATCGACACGAGCGTGCCGGACCAAGTTTTCACGACCGACTGCGAAGTGTGCTGCCGGCCCTTCGAAGTGCTGGCGGAATGCGAGCCGGGGGAGATTCTGGTCTTGGAAGTTATCGGTGGTTGAGGGAAGGTGGGCGGGCGGATTCTTTTATTTTATGCATTCAAATGCGTCGGCAATTCTGTGGGTTTACATCCTCCTCCTGATCCTCGGGGGGCTGATGGGCTTTCTCAAAGCCAAAAGCAAAGTCTCGCTCATCATGTCCGTGGCCTTTGCGGCCGGGTTGAGCTTGTGTGCCGGCAACGTCATCGGCAAACCTTTGTTCCTGGCCGTCATCTTGCTAACGGCCTTGTTCGTGGTGTTCGGCATCCGTCTGGCCAAGACCAAGAAATTCATGCCCGCCGGACTCATGCTCATCCTGAGCGTGGTTACCTTGGTGCTACTGCACTTCGTCTGACCC
This sequence comes from uncultured Pedosphaera sp., assembly GCA_903930565.1. Lineage (GTDB taxonomy): Bacteria > Verrucomicrobiota > Verrucomicrobiia > Limisphaerales > Pedosphaeraceae > CAIXFN01. Next base: position 4,032 of record CAIYZC010000469.1, on the reverse strand, counting down.
GTCGGTCGGCTCCTTGGGCCGACCGGTGTTTCGTACATGCCCGCGCCCGCTTCCCTGCCCATCTGGCAGATTCACGCCCCCATTCTCGCCGCGTTGCGCCAAGGCAACCGTTTGGTGCTGGTGGCGCCCACGGGCTCGGGCAAGACTACCCAAGTGCCGCAAATGGTGCTCGACGCCGGTTTGGCGGAAGCGCCCGCGGCGGGGGGATCGCCCCGCAAGATTGTGGTGCTCCAGCCGCGCCGGGTGGCGGCACGCACCGTGGCCGCCCGGGTGGCGCAGGAACGGAAAGTGCGCCTCGGCGGGGAGGTGGGTTATCAAATCCGGTTCGACGACCAAACCAGCCTGGGCACGCGCATTTGCTTCGTCACCGAGGGCATCCTGCTGCGGTGGTTGCAGGATGACGCGGAATTGGCCGACGTGGGGGTGATCCTGTTCGACGAGTTCCATGAACGCAGCCTCCTGAGCGACGTGGCGTTGGCCTTGGTCAAGGATTTGCAGCAGAAGCGGCGGCCGGATCTCAAATTGGTCGTCATGTCCGCCACACTGGATGCCGAGCCGGTGGCCGCCTACCTCGGCTCCGCCAATGGCGCGCCCGACAGCGTTTGCCCCATTCTGGTTTCCGAAGGTCAGAGCTATCCCGTGGAGGTCCGGTATCTCGACAGCCACGACGAACGCGCGATGACCGAGCAGGCCGCGGACACGGTGGAGCGGATTGTGAACTCGGGCGCGGACGGTGATATCCTGGTCTTCATGCCCGGGGTGGGGGAGATCAACGGCACCATCAATGCCGGGCGCATGATCAGCACGAATGAACGCCTCCTGTGGATTCCGTTGCACGGTGAACTGCAGCCCGAGGAACAGGACCGCGCCTTCAGTCCCCAACCCGCCCGCAAGGTGGTGGTCGCCACGAACGTGGCCGAAACTTCGGTGACGATTGACGGCATCCGGCACGTGGTGGATGGCGGGGAGGCGCGCATCGCGCGCTATGACTCCGAGCGGGGCATCGGCACGTTGTTTATCGAAAAGATCAGCCGGGCTTCGGCCGATCAACGGCGCGGCCGCGCGGGCCGCACCGCCCCGGGCGTCTGCCACCGCTTATGGACCCAGAGCGGCCACTTGGACCGGCCCGAGCGGAACACCCCGGAAATCCAGCGCAGCGATCTGGCGGAAGTGGTGCTGCTCCTGCACTCCCTGCACATCAAGCGGGCGGCGACCTTTGATTGGCTGGACAAACCGGACCCCGGGGCGGTCGAGCGGGCGGAGGAACTGCTCCGCACACTGGGCGCGTTGGATCCCCTGACGGGGGAACTGACGCCCACGGGGCACCAAATGCGGCGCCTGCCGCTGCATCCCCGTTACTCGCGGATGCTGGTGGAGGCGTCCCTTCGCGGCTGTGTGCGGCCGGCGGCCTTGTGCGCGGCGTTGGTCAGCGGACGCGACGTTCTGCAACGCCTGCGGCGGGAGGACGCGCACATCGCCGAGGCGCGGGAATTGTTCGAGGGCGGCCAGGACTCGGATTTTTTCACCCTCATGCGCGCCTATCAATACGCGAAGAAGTGCGGGTTCAACGTGGATGCCTGCCGGCGCTACGGCATCCAGGCACAGTCGGCGCGGCAGGTGGAGCAGACCTACGCCCAAATCGTGCAGATCGCCGAGCAGCAACAACTGTTGCGCGACGGGGAGAAGAATGACGACACGGCTTTATTGCGCTGTCTGATGACGGGATTCATCGACCAGTTGGCCAAGCGCCGTGACACCGGCAGTTTGGAATGCGACCTCACCGAGGGGCGCTCCGGCACGTTGGTGCGGGAGAGCGTGGTGCAGAACTCGCCCTTGTTCGTCGCGGCTTCCATCCGCGAGGTTCCCGGACGGGGGAGCGAAAACCTGACCTTGCTGGGGCTGGCGAGCGCGGTGAAGCGGGAATGGATTCAAGAGTCCTTTCCCCACCTCGTGCGCGCCCAGGTCGAGCACTTGTTCGACCGCACTCACAAGCGCGTGGCGGCCGTGCGCTTGGTGCGGTTCGGGGACCTGGTCATCCATCACGAACACCAGCGGGAAGTGCTCGACGCCCCCGCCGGCGCGTGTCTGGCGGACGCCTATCAGAAGGGTTGGTTCGAACTGCCCCTGTTGAACCACGATCTGAAACAGTTCATCGCGCGGGTAAACCTGTTGGCCGCGGCTTTGCCGGAATTGGAGTTCCCGCCCCTGGATGCGGCTGCCTTGACCCATTGCCTTGCCCGGGCCTTCGCCGGCTTGACCCTGGTCAAGGAGGCGCAAGCCGCGCCGTTGCGGGAGTCGGTCCAAGGGCACCTCGTGCCCGAACAGCGTGCTTGGCTCGATGAATTGGCGCCGGCCGCCATTACCTGGCCGGACGAACGCCGCCTTAAACTGTTGTATGCCGAGGACGCCGCCGCCAAGGATGGCACCCCGAACCTGCCGGAAGCGCAGATCAAGGTGACCGAATGCTTCGGCGTCAAGACCCACCCAATGATCGGGGAAGGCAAACTGCCGGTGAAATTGTGGCTGGCGGCCCCGGACGGCAAACGTCTCGAAGCCACCACGGATTGGCCCGCGTTCCGCGCCAACGTTTATCCCAAGCTCAAGCCGGCGTGGCAGAAAAAGTATCCCGGCACCGGTTGGCTGTAATGCCGGGACGGCTCAGGTGTTCAGGGCCGTGAGGGCTTTTTTCACGTTCGACACGCGCATGATCATCAAGCCCTTCTTGGAATGCGGGCTGGTGGCGCTGTAGCAATATTCGATGTTGATTTTGGCGGCGGAAAGCTTGTCCGCCAGGTCGGCGAGCGAGCCGGACTTGTTGTCCCCTTCGAACATCAGCACATCGTCCTCCACGACGAGCGTGCCGTGTTCCTCGAAGACTTGGAGTGCCTTGTCCGGGTGGCTCACCACCATGCGGATGACACTGTGGTCCACCGTGTCGCTGGTGGTGATGGCGTAAATGTTGATGCGGGCTTCGCTGAGCGCACGGCAAACGCGGGCCAGGGTGCCGGGGCGGTTGTCGAGGAAGATGGCGAGTTGTTTGGCGATTTCCATAAGCGTGTTTTCGGTCGGCGTCCGGCGGTTGTCGCCGGGCAGCGGCCCGCACATTGGGCCCACGGCAATCTCCTTTATCCATCGGCAAACGGCAACTCGTTTTTTCGGGGCGCCGGGGCGGGGAACGACGGGATTAAACCCTGGCCCCCGCCGCCCGCGCCCCGCCCTCCCCGGCGCGCCGGGGTGGCGGGTGGGGAGTCGGCGGGCCAAAGGATCGGCTAAAATCCCCCGGTGGGCGTGGTGAGGGGCTTGTCGTCGGCCCATTCGTGCAGGGGTTTGCCGGCGGGTTTGGCTTCGGCGGGGTGGGGGACCACGCGCCAGAAACGGCCGAGGGTCGCCTTCCAGTTCCGCAGAATCTCCGCCGCCCGGGGGGACTCGGTTTGTTCCTGGTGCGCGGTGATGAGCGCGTGGAGCCGCTTGATCTCCTCCTGGTCCGCGAGGCGTTCGATGCCGATCATGGCGTTGTTGTAGCGGCCGGGGAAGACGTTTTCGGGGTCGTAAACATAGGCCCGCCCGCCGCTCATGCCGGCGCCGAAATTGCGGCCGGTGCTGCCGAGCCCGACCACCACCCCGCCGGTCATGTATTCGCAGCCGTGGTCCCCGAGGCCTTCCACCACCGCGACGCCGCCGGAGTTGCGCACGCAGAAGCGCTCGCCCGCGCGGCCCGCGGCAAAGAGGCGTCCGCCGGTGGCCCCGTACATCACCGTGTTGCCGAGCAGGGTGTTGTCCGACCACACAAAGGTGCAATCGGCGGGCGGCCGGATGATGATTTCGCCGCCGTTCATGCCCTTGCCCACGTAATCATTGGCCTCGCCCAAGAGCCGCAGGCGAATGCCCTTGGCGAGGAAGGTGCCAAAGCTTTGGCCCGCGCTGCCGCGGAAGGTGATGTCGATCGCCCCTTCCTCCAACCCCTTGTCGCCGACCGTATAGCCGATGTGGCCGGAAATCCGGGTGCCGATGTTGCGGCGGGTGTTGTCGATG
>CAIYZC010000468.1 GCA_903930565.1 uncultured Pedosphaera sp. | reverse complement strand
CCGACATCGGGCTCGGCGCGCGTGATGATTTCGCCGTCCAACTCCAGAACGATGCGGAGCACGCCGTGGGTGGCGGGGTGGGAAGGCCCCATGTTGAGGACCATCTTCTCGCCCTGCATGTCCCGCAGTTCGCCGCCGGGCGGCGGCGGGGGCGGGGGCGTGGCGAGCGCGGCGGCGGCGCGGGCCTGGGGATCGCGAAATTCCAGATTATGAACGGTGGCCATGCGCTTTAGTTCTCGGGATGCTGCTGGTTCTGGTTTTCCGTCGCGCGCGGGGTGTCGGATTCCGGCAGGCGCACGCGGGGTTCCCGGGCGATGCGATCCGGGCCGCCCGCGACGGTGACAAACGGGCCGCCTTCGAGCGGGGCGGTGCGGGTGAAGGCCACTTCGGGGACTTCGCTCGGTTTGCCCGAGAGGGGGAAATCCTTGCGCAAGGGGAAGTAGGGGTAGCCTTCCCACATGAGAATGCGGCGGAGATCCGGATGGCCCGTGAAGCGGATGCCCATCATGTCGTAAATCTCGCGTTCGTGCCAGTTGGCGGTGCGCCACACGCCGGTGACGGTCAGCGCTTCGGAGGCTTCTTCGCTGACCTCCGTTTTGAGGCGCAGGTGGCAGTGGTGGCCGTACCCGTACAGTTCGTAAACGAGGGTGAAACGGGGATCTTCGCCGTAGTTGTCCACGCTGGACAGGTCCACGAGGTAATCGAAAACGAGATCGGTTTTCGCCACGCGGCACACTTCCGCGATGAGGCCGGCGTCCGTGAGGCGGAGCGTCACTTCGCCGCGGAATTCCTGCGGCTCCGAGAGCACCTCGGGAAACCGGGCGCGGAGTTGTTGGGCGAGTTCAAGCGCGGACATGGTCAGTTATGGTTGCGACGGACACAAATCATTTGGGCGACACCCCGGCACCGGCGGCCTCAAGCGGCCTGGCGGGAAGGGGACAACACCGGCTGGCGGGCGACTTTGCCCTGCAACTTGATCAGCGCGTCCAAAAGGGCTTCCGGGCGCGGCGGGCAACCGGCCACATAAACGTCCACCGGCAAAATTCGATCCACCCCTTGCAGCACCGCGTAGCTGCGGTACATCCCGCCGGTCGAGGCGCAGGCCCCCATGGCGATGACCCACTTCGGCTCGGGCATTTGGTCGTAAATGCGCCGCACGGCGGTGGCCATTTTATAGGTCACCGTGCCCGCCACGATCATCACGTCCGATTGCCGCGGGGAAAAGCGCATCACCTCGGAGCCAAAACGGGAGATGTCAAACCGGCTGGCGCCGGCGGCCATCAGCTCGATGGCGCAACAGGCCAAGCCCATGGGCATGGGCCAGATCGAGTTGCTTCGAAACCAGCTCAAGGCGGCATCGACGCGGGTGATGATCACCTCGCCTTCGATTTTCGAGTTATAGCCGATTTCAGCGGTTGTTTGCATAGGGTTCCAAGGCGGAGAACCGCCGTTCCGCAAAGAATAGCCGGCCCCCAAACGGCGGGCAAGTTCTATTTGTGATTTTTTTCACAAGCGCCGGTTTTGGACGCCGCGCGACTCGCTATCCGGCACCTGAAATACGGCGAAACCACCTGCCAATCCCCGCCAATGCACCGCCTGCGGGAACCGGCCGGAGGGGAGGTTTTAACCGCAGAGGGGATTCAATGGGCGCAGATGGGGAAAATCGGATGAGGAGAATGGCGGGACACCCATCGCAAATGGACACGAATCGACGCGAATTTCGCACCCGGTTCTGGCGTGAGGAAAGGAATCAGTCCGCGGGTGGCTCGGGCGGGGGTGGCGGGGGCGCCGACGGCGGTTGGTCCTCAAGTCCCATGGCGAAGCGCACCACCTAGGGAGGACGGGGCGGTTTCCTTGGCGGTCGGATTTTTCGCCAAGCGATCTGCTTTTCGAGCACGACTTGCAAACGGGCGGCTTGGCTGGCGGAAAGCGAGGCCCGCCGCATCCTTTTAAGGATTACTTTGAACATGTACCCGGAGCGGAAGAAATAAGGGCGGCATTCCAAGAAACAGAGGGCGGTCTCGATGGTTTCCGGATCGCCGGCCAGAATCCGTTGGGGCACGCCCGCGTATCCACCCGGAAAGGCTAATTGGTTGTAGGCGGCAGGCATATCCGCGCAGGCTTGGCTCCATTCCCATCGCAGGTTCGGGTTCGTGTACGCACGGGCATAGGTGGCGCGAATGCGCGCCTGCAGGCGCGCCACTTCCTTGGCGTTATCCAACATTTGTTGCCCGAGGTCCCGCGTGCCCGGCGGGTTTACGGGGGTGGCATCGCCACCGCCAATCGGTTGCATGGGGGCAGATCTTTTGGGAATCGTTTTAGGGCGCTTGGCCTTTCAACCGATAGAAGGCCGCGCCGGGGGCCTTGCCGCCCAAATCAATAAAATTGTCCGACACTTGAATCGCCCCGTTCGCGGGCACGGTGTTGGTGGCAATCGGCACCCAAATCCCGGGCAGATTCGTGGTCCGCTGCAGCACATACGCCGACCCAATGACGCCGGACGCCGTCAACGTCGTGGGGTTCCCGTTGAGGATG
>CAIYZC010000467.1 GCA_903930565.1 uncultured Pedosphaera sp. | reverse complement strand
TTGAGGCCGGAAGAGCCGGAGATGGTGATCTTCTGGTCCTTGCCGGTGCCCTGGTCCTTGGCGGTGACGTGGAGGATGCCGTTGGCGTCAATGTCGAAGGTGACTTCGATTTGCGGCTGGCCGCGGGGCGCCGGCGGGATGTTCGTGAGCTGGAACTTGCCGATCGTCTTGTTGTCCCGCGAGAATTGGCGCTCGCCTTGCAGCACGTGAATCTCCACCCCGGGTTGGTTGTCCGAGGCCGTCGAGAAGATTTCCGACTTGCGGGTCGGGATCGTCGTGTTGCGGTCGATCAGTTTGGTGAACACGCCGCCCAAGGTTTCAATGCCCAGGGAGAGCGGGGTCACGTCCAGCAGGAGCACGTCCTTGACGTCGCCCTTGAGCACGCCGCCTTGGATGCCGGCGCCGATGGCCACCACTTCATCCGGGTTCACCCCTTGATGCGGCGGTTTGTTGACCAGGGCGCGCGCGGTTTCCACCACGCGGGGCATGCGGGTCATGCCGCCCACGAGCACGAGTTCGTCGATTTTCTCGGCCGAGATTTCCGCATCTTTCAAGCAGTTCTTCACCGGCGTGATGGTGCGTTCGAACAGCTTGTCGCAGAGCTGCTCCATTTTCGCGCGGCTCAGCTTGAGGCTGATGTGCTTCGGTCCCGAGGCGTCCGCGGTGATGAACGGCAGGTTGATGTCAAACTGCTGCGAGCTGGACAGGGCGATCTTCGCCTTTTCCGCCTCTTCCTTGATGCGTTGCAGGGCGTCGGGTTGCTTGCGCAGATCCATGCCCTGTTCGCGTTTGAATTCTTCCAGGATCCAATCAATGATTTGATTGTCCCAGTCGTCGCCGCCCAAGTGCGTGTCGCCGTTGGTGGCTTTGACTTCGAACACGCCGTCGCCGATTTCCAGCACGGAGATGTCGAAGGTCCCGCCGCCCAAGTCATACACGGCGATCTTCTCGTCCTTCTTCTTGTCCAGCCCGTAGGCGAGGGAAGCGGCCGTGGGTTCGTTGATAATGCGCAGCACTTCCAAGCCCGCGATGCGGCCCGCGTCCTTGGTGGCCTGGCGTTGGGAATCGTTGAAGTACGCCGGCACGGTGATCACCGCCTGCGTGATGGTTTCCCCCAGGCGCATTTCGGCGTCCGCCTTGAGCTTGCTGAGGATCATCGCGGAAACTTCGGGGGGGCTGTATTGCTTGGGCTTGCCCTCGACTTCCACTTCCACGGCGGCGTCGCCGTTGGCCGCGCGCACCACTTTGTAGGGCACGCGCTTAATCTCCTCCTGCACCTCGTCGAACTTGCGGCCCATGAACCGCTTGATCGAATAGATGGTGTTGCGGGAGTTGGTGACGGCTTGGCGTTTGGCGGCATCGCCGACCACGCGCTCGCCAGTCTTCGTAAAGGCAACGACGGACGGGGTCGTGCGTTTGCCCTCGGAGTTTTCGAGCACGAGCGGTTCGCCCCCTTCCATTACCGCCATGCACGAATTGGTGGTGCCCAGATCGATGCCTAGTACTTTAGCCATAAAATCGTTTAAAAGTTGTTCGACTGCCTGCTCCCTGACTCAAGCAGCCCTGGTGCCAAGTGAAGATTATTTTCGTAAGCTGCTGATGGTGAGTGATTTGCGTGTTGCTCCATGCCTGCCGTGGCCGGGGAGAAATGCGCCAAGTGTGTCATAATGGCACAAAACCCGCCTCCTTGGCACAGTGCGTGGCACACTTTAACAACCGACGCCGCCCCTCACCAAAAGTGCCACGCTCCCCGCCACACAATCCACATCCCCAGCAGGCAATTGGTGATGGCGTGCGCCGTCATGGCGTCGCCCAGGCGCTTTTTCCGCCACACCAACCACTGGTAGGCGGCGGCGCACAGGATGCCCGCCAGCCATTCATGATGGCTGAAACCAAAAATGAGGGCGGTAATCCAAAACGCACGCCAATGCCAGGTCCCCAAGGGGTCTTTTTCGAAATCCGCCCGCACGAAGTAGCGGTACAAAAAGGACCGGTAAAACACCTCCTCCAGCGGGGGCACCACAATGCTGGAACCCAGAATCCGCCCCACCACAAACATCCAGGCCAGGAAACTTCCCTCCCCGAATTGCGTGTGCGGATTCCACGGCACCGGGGCGGCTCCGGTGGTCGTCTGCGCCCAAGCGCCCAGACCCACCGCGCGCACCAGCGGATTCCAGCAATGTTGCGTCAATCCCGCGAACAATTGGTCCACCGCGGGGTAATATGGATCCAGCCCGACCCAAATCACCAGCACGCCCACCCCCACCACCACCGCTTCCCAACTGAACGCCCACCGCGCCTCCGCCACCCAGGGCCGGAGCAACCCCCACACCAGCCACACTCCCGCGAGCGATTTCCCCAGATAAATCCAATACCG
>CAIYZC010000466.1 GCA_903930565.1 uncultured Pedosphaera sp. | reverse complement strand
GCCCGAGGGAATGCGCGGTCGTGGTCGGACGTCCCGGGAGCGCAGGCGGGCGTTGCGCCACAGCCCCTGACTTGATGGTTGGCAGGCTCGGCGGCGGATTAGGATCGCCCAAATCCCAGCGTCCCAATCCGCCCGCGCGCCAGCGTCCTGGAGTTCGGTGTAGCGCAGCGTGGCACCGCTTTTGAACTCATCCCACCACTGGAAACTCCACGAACCGGTCACCCGCTTGAGGAAACCATACGCTTGGAGATGGCGGTGGAAATCGCCCGACCTTCATGGCGCGCCCCAACACCATGGCGTCGTGCGGCCAAAAACCGCCCAATTCCGGAGCCCCAACGGGGTGGCCTAACCACAGCCCGGGGCAACGCCCCGGGTACGCTTTTTTGGCCTCCAAGCCCTGAAAGAGCGCCATAAACCCACCTTCAAACCAATCGTTTACGATAACGTATATACCCGATCACACCGCTTGGACCTTCCCCAAGCCCGCCTCGCGCCACTCTTCCCGCCCCCTCCAACACCCCCGGGAATCCAAGGCGCCCGACCGGCCATCCCCGGGGCGCCATCCCCGCACCCCCTCCCCGCCTTAATGCCCACTCACCCCCTCAAAACCATTGCTAAACCCTTGGCCCATAGGACCTTTCCAACTTTACTCAATGACTGAGTAAAATTGGCGAAGCAATTTCGGGACTGGAGGTGTTGGTCGCTTCCCCGAACCTGGAAGATTCAAAGCCAGTAGCCGGCGGTTGAGCGCAGCGACACCGCCGGGACCCACGTCCTCAACCGACCCGATCCTGGAGGGATCGCAGCCTTTTATGCGCCAATATTTCGGGCCGCTCCCGGTCTCATTGGACGTGCGCCTGCATCCCTTCAGGATGTGGATTCCAAATCCATTGCGCCCCCGTGGTCTCGCCCCACCCGCCACCCACCCACCGGCTACGGGTGTCGCAAACGGAAGAACTCCGCCGGCGCATTGGGCGCGCGCGGCGGGAAGCTCATTTGCGACTGGCCCGTCGCATTCGGCACATCGCCCCACGCGCCGGGTTTGCCCAGGCCCGCCGCATTCGTCTGAAGAATCCACCCGGCATAGGCCGCGGGCCATTGGACCGTCACCCCCGCCGCGCCAACCGTGGCGGTGAGATTCGTGCCCACGGCGGGCACCGGAATGGCTTTGAGTTCCGGCGAGTAGGCGCTCTCGCCGACGCCGTTGGTGGCCGTCAGCACATAGTAGTAAGCCGTGCCGTTCACCAAACCGGTGTCCAAATAGCCGGCCCCGGCCAGCCCGTTGGTCAGCACCGTGTACGGCCCGCCGCTCCCGGTGGCGCGCCGCAAATTGTAGCCCGCCGTGGCCTGCGTCACCCCTTGCCACGCGAGCCGCACTTGGCGGTCGCCGGCGGCGCCGGTAAAGACCGCGGGTGCCGCCGGCACTGCGGTGGGCACGGGATAGGCGGGATTGTTCGTGGGGCTCAACCACCACAACGCCGTGGTCACGCCGCGGGGATAATGCGGCCCCCCGGCGGAATTCGAAACGGCGGACCCGTCCATCGCGTCGCAGAACGCTTGCACGGGGGCGGATTCGATTTGGATGCTGGCATGGATTTGATCCACCGCGCCGTTGATGAGATCACCCCGGAATCCGAGGACGTTTTCCGCCACGTACTGGCAGATAAAAATCTTGCTCTGCCAGGTCAGCGGCTGGGCGCTCGTCATCAGCCAGCCCCCCGAGGGGCTGCCCACGCACCGGCCCGGAACCAGCACCGCCGCCAAATGGTTCGACAGGGCCTGCAACCTCGCCGCGTACGGCCCGCCGGTGCGGTCCACCGCGTTGGTCAAACCCATCACCGCCGGATACACCAACCCCTCAATCATCGGCGTGATCGCCGCCGGGTCGCTGCCAT
>CAIYZC010000465.1 GCA_903930565.1 uncultured Pedosphaera sp. | reverse complement strand
TGCAGTTGCTCGGGCAGATCGTTGTGGCCGTCGATGAGCGGCGTGGACGCGAGCACGTGGTCCACGCGGGCCGCGAAACTGTCCTCCGCCGCCCACCCGCCACTGGGGGCGGACCAAATCAGACACCAGGCGAAAAGCAGGCGCGCCGGCCGGAACACGCGGGCGGCCAAAGTGGAAAGGCGCGGTTGGCTGAAAGCAGGGGCGGGTGGGATTGGCATAAGCGGAGTTGGTTGGGTCGCGGCTGCGCTGGGGTCAGTCTAGTCCGCCGACCGGCGGGTGCCAAACGCTTTTCCGCGGCACCGGGGCGGCGTAGAGGCGCGGCGCCAATTCATGAAGCCATTCAAGCCGGCAGAATCGGTTGAAGCAGGGCGTTTCCTGCGGCCCAGCCCGGCCCGGCCCGGCCCGTAAAATGCCAAACTGAACACCCGGTTACCCAACGCGGTGGAGCCGGGCCATCCATCGATTTTCCCGGCCGGTTCGGGATGCCGCAGGCACACGGACGCATCGTTCGCTCTGGTGGAGGCCGTTGGTGGAGACGTGCGCCCCATGGCCATGGACTTGGGGGATTCCAGTTGGGCGAAGGTCGCCCCCGGGCGAAACCAGGCGCCTGCAGCCACGAAATCCAAACCTTGCCCACGCGACCGCAACCCAGCCAGTTCCATGGCAACGGCCCATCCACGCCCCCCGAAGCGGTGCCGCGTTTCGCTGCCCGTCTCATGCAGCGGCCCCACTTAACCGGGCTGGCCGTCCACACTGGAGGCGGCGTCTCGTCACCTCGTCGCCCACAAATTGAACGTGGTCGCGGCGGAAGGCCGAAGGCGCTCGAATTAGCCCGGTCCCGCTGCGGATCAATGCGGCACGCAACCCGGCGGCGCGTCCCAGGTACAGTATTTCAACTGGTTGGCCCAGAGGATCCAACGGGCGTTGTCGCACGTGCCGATGGCCGGGGGGTGGCATTCGGGGTAGTCGAGATTGGCCCCGAGGTTGCGCAAGGAAACGTAATTGGCGTAATTAACGCCAAATCCCCCGGGGTACGGCGGAGCACCCGGGGGCGGGCCCGTCCGGGCTTCCTCGTACGGCGGGAAATATTGACCCGTTCCCGTCCCGTCGTCCAAGTTCCAAGGATCCGTCCCGCCCAAATTGCAAGGTTTGTGCGGGGTTTGCCAGAGGGGATCGACCATCCACTGCTCGGGCCGCGCCTGCCATAGGCTGCCAAAGTTTTCATCAAGCGTGAGCCGGGGCAGGGAATACCGTTGGGCGTTGGGAAACGGATAAGGCTTGCCAGCCGGGGCGATGTAAACCACGGCGGGACAACAACCCATTGGCGGCGCTTGGCCTTGGTTCGCCAGGAAGGCGGAAAGCGCCAAGGTGATGGGGCGCAACTGCGGATTCAGGGTGCTGTCCCGGAAGTTGTACTGCCATTCCTTCCAAATGAAATCGCCCTGCTGTTTGGCCCCATTCCAAGCATCGCTGCCCGGCGGCGCTGCCGGGCAGGGATTGGGGACGACCAATCCACCAAAGCGCTTGGGGCCCTGCAAGACGCCTTGGTTATCGCAATACGCCAAACTTTCATTCAGCGCGGCGGCGTCGGCCGGGCCGCACGGGCGCAAATAATTATGACTGGGCTTCGCATACAGCATCGTTTCCGCCCAGGCGCATTTCACGTAGCGCCCCGCCCACGGATCGCCGGGGAGCTGCTCGGAGGGCACAAATCGACAATACGCCCACGCCCCCGCGCTGGCGCTTTGCGCCTGCCACTTGTTCATCCACTGGGTGGCGTGCGGACACCAATCCGGGGCAAACTCGCCAGTGGATTGCAGTACCAACGGCTGGTTGGCGCCATTGGGCACAAAGGTCTTGGCCGTGGCGTCGAAGTACGGTTGGTAACCCGGGGCCAAGGGGGCGCCAATCACATGGCCGGTCGGGGCCGTGCGGTAGCGCCCCGTGTGCAAATCACTCCACGTCTGCCCAGGCAGGGTGAATTGGTTGACATCATGGCCCGCCACTTCGTCATACGTGACCAAGGGGGCGAAATTGCCCAACCCGTCCTGCCGCCACGGATAAACGGCATCGTCGGCCAGGTTCCATTGGCCCAACAAGGCGTCCACATCGGCGTTCCAATCGTCGCTCGTGTACGGGTCGGAGAGGATGATCGTGGCGGTGTAGCGGTCGTAGCTTCCGGTAGCCAGCACCGTCACATCGAAGCTCAGGCTGGTGCTGGTGGCATTCTGGTAGTTGACGATTACATACGGGTTCACCACCCCGTTCAGCGCGTCCACGACTCCGCCGCCCAGGCCCACCACATCCCACCATTGGCCGCATTGATAATCGAATTGCGCCGCCTTGTGGGCCCCGTCGAAGCCGACGCTGTCGGCCGGATAACCCGTGTCCGTTTTCGCAGTTTCGGAAACGATGCCCGTGAGGCGCCCGATCGTGTAGCGGCGCGCCGTGGTCGCGGTGCTCAGCGGCAGGAATGGCATCGGCGAGTCCGCCGCATAAATGCCCCCTTCGGAGGTAGCCACCATGGATTTGGTGCGGTATCGCGTCCCATTGGGTGCGGCCGCGTACCCCCCGTCGCACCCCTCCACTCCATTGAAGGGGAGCCGCCCAAACCAATACTTGGCGGCGGCCAGGTTCTTGAACCCGAACTGGTTGGCGGGTGCCGGGCTGATGGATTGCCCCGTGGCTTGGAAGGTGTTGTCCATGGTGTTCTGGGTGGTGGTCAAGAGATTTGGGACCGCGTTGACCATCGGCGGCGCGTTGCCAATCGGTGCCGCCGGGACATAAACCGGGGCCCCGCCCGCGTCGTAGGAACTGAACATTTGCGAGACATTTTGCATCACGGGATAAGTGGCGGGTGGTGGGGCGGCCTGGATTTGGGCCGGGGTGAATTTATTGGCCGCGATGCCGATCCCCGCGTCCACGGGATCCAAGGGGTTGCCATCGGCGTCAATGCCAATGGTGCCCTGGAAGACCACGATGAATTGGGCGGGCATGGGTGACGGCGGGCAGAAGGAAAAGACCTGGGAGTCGCCATCCGCCAGCACGGAATCGGTCGTCCAAGGAGCCCCGGTAGCCTGGAAGGGTTGAATTTGGGTCCGCTTCCCGCTTCCGTCCGGCGCGTCGCCGAAAATCATGAACTGCCCGCCCGTGAACGCCTGGCCGGAGCGATTGGTGATTTTCACATGGATCAATGAGTCGGTGTTTGTATAGTATGGAAGGACATCAAATTGGCCGCGGAAATAGTAATCAAGCAGGCCGGCCACATATTTGATGGCTTCGGGAATGAGGGCCGCGTGGTAATCGCTTAAAACATTCGCGTCATTAATCGTAGCACTCGCTTCGCACATAATGGCAGCAGCAGGTGTGCTGATAGTATTCCCCGCAATTAGATAGCTTACCTTCGCGTGATGAAGCACAGGCCGTCCCTGGTTTCCAGTGGTCTGCACAGCGAGGCAACCCCCTACGGGAGCAGCTACGCCGTACTGACTAACAGCATAAGATGGCTTTAGAGAGGCACCCACACCCGCTATGAGGTTGTTCCAATCCGTTCCTTGAATCAAGGAAGGGAACGGATACCAATAGCGGGAATTGAAAGCCATTAGCTCGCCATAGGTGTGCCTTTCCCCAATGAAGTTACCATTCGTAAATTCAGACAACCCCAATTTTCTCCCTGGCAAGTCTGAGTTCTCACTGTCCACCAAGGCTTGCGGACTTGTAGCCAATCCAGGTGCAGGCTGGCGATAGAACCCGCGATCCCAAAAATCTTTCATCTTATTAAAGCCCGCGCTCCTCCAATCAAGCAAGCCAGGCGGGAAGTACAGGGATTCACGATTATACAAACCATAGAATTCAGGGTCTATAGCACAATCTGTGGGTGGAACTGAGGGGAATCACGGGTCAAGGCAAGCGTCGTTGCCGGAGGGTGCAGGCCTTGGTAACAGCCACCCGCTTCCGGTACGTGGCGGGTGGGGCGGCGAGTTCAACGCAGGCGCGCCCAACGCCCAGTCCAGCGACCCCTCCACCGCAGGAAGCGCGAGCTGGCGGCTCGAAGACGCGCTCCCTGCTCGTTTTACCTCCCTGCTGACGCGGGCCCTCG
>CAIYZC010000464.1 GCA_903930565.1 uncultured Pedosphaera sp. | reverse complement strand
TCGCGGCGGCGGGGGCCGGGGCCCCGCCGGTTTTGGGCGCGGCCACGCCGGGGCCGGCCCCGGCGGGCTGGGCGGCGGTGGGCGGTTTCGCGGGCGGGGATTTGGCGGGCGACGATTTGCCCAGGGCTGCCGCACCGGCGCCCGTGGTGGAATGCGTTTTTGCGGGGCGGCCGGTTTCCGGTTTCCGCGGTTTGCGACCTCCGTTGGAAGTCGCGGCCGCTTCCGCGGTGCCGTTCGCTTGGGCGGGCGGAGCCGCTTCCTGCGCCGCCGCGGGGCGGGCCAGGCCTGCGGCCCAAACCGCCAGCACGATCCATGGGAACAGAGTGCGCATAAGTTTCCTTAATGGCCGGTGGGGGCGGCGGCGGGCACGCCGTCACCACCGGATTTGCCGCCGCGGCCCAGAATGACCATTTTGATGGCCGGTACGACCACCAGGAGCATGATCGGACCGACCAACATGCCGCCCACAATCACGGTGGCCAGGGGGCGTTGGACCTGGCTCCCCACGCCATGCGAAACCGCGGCGGGGAGCAGGCCGATACAGGCCGAGAGACTGGTCATGAGCAGCGGGCGCATGCGGGTGGAAGCCGCGTGGAACATGGCCTCCGTCGGCGTGCCGCCCCGGAGTTTGGCCTGGTTGTAATAGGTGATGAGCAGAATGCCGTTCATGACGGACACCCCGAACAACGAAACAAAGCCGATCGCCGCGGAGATGCTGAAAGCCAGGCCCGAGACATACAGCGCCAGAACGCCGCCGGCGATGGCGAAGGGAATCCCCAGCAAGGTGAGGCAACATTCCAGCAGCGAATTGAACAGGCAATACAGCAGCCCAATGATCAGCAGCAGGGCGATTGGCACGATCAACTCCAATCGCTCCTTGGCCTGCTGCAAGTCTTCGAATTCACCCGACCAAATCATCCGGTAACCGGTGGGCATGATCACGTGCTTGCGGATCAATTCCTGCGCCTCCGCCACCGTGCTGCCCAGGTCGCGCCCCCGCACGCTGAATTTCACCGGGATGAACCGCCGAGTGCTTTCGTGGTAAATGAGCGAAGCCCCGGTATCCACCGAAATGTTGGCCAATTCTTTGAGCGGGATATAGGCATTGGTCCCGCCCGCGGTTGGGTAGCCGACTTTGATGTCGCCGATATGGTTGGTGGTATCCCGGTATTCCTTGGCGTACCGGACCACCACACCAAACTGCCGTTCGTTTTCCAACACCGTCGTGGCGGCCGCGCCACCCAGGGCGGCTTGGATCACGCTGGCCACGTCGCCGGCGTTCAAGCCGTAGCGCGCCGCCTTGGCGCGGTCCACCTTGATGTTCAAGTTGGGCTGGCCAAGGACGGGGAAGATGCCCAGATCTTCAACCCCGCGCACTTTGCGCATCTGATCCTGCACTTGGTTGGCGAAATCAGTCAGTTTCTCCAGATTTGGGCCGATGATTTTGATCGAATTGGCGCCTTTCACACCGGAGATCGCTTCTTCGATGTTATCCTGAATGTATTGGGAGAAGTTGAAGGTGACGCCGGGCAAGGCCGCTTGGAATTCCTTCTGCACGGTTTCGGTCAAGCCCTCCTTGGTGAGGCCCTTGGGCCATTCGTCAAAGGGTTTGAGGGGCACGAACAGTTCCACATTGGAGAAGGGCGAGGCGTCGCTGCCGTTGTCCGGGCGGCCATGTTGGGAGATCACCGTGGCCACTTCCGGGTGGCCCATGAGAATCTTGCGCATTTTGTGGGTGGCCTCCTCCCCGTCCTGGAGGGAGAGCGTGAGCGGCATGGAGGCCCGAATCCAAAAGTTGCCTTCTTCCAATTGCGGCAGAAACTCGCTGCCCAAGCGTTGGGCAATCCAGGCCGAACCCGCGAGAAAAGCCAGGGCCACCCCGACCATCACCCCGCGGTTGGCCAAACCAAACCGCAGCATCGGGGTGTAGAGCCGGTGCAGGATGCGCACCACAATCGTTTCCTTTTCCTCCACGTGCTCCGGCAGGAAGAGCGAGGCGAGCACCGGCGTGATGGTGAAGCTGGCAATCAAGGCGCCCAGCAGTGCATAGCCATAAGTGCGGGCCATGGGGCCGAAGATTTGCCCTTCGACGCCTTGCATGGTGAAGAGGGGCACAAAACCCGCCACGGTGATCAGCCCGGAGAAAATGATCGCCTTGTCCACTTGCAGCGCGCTGATCAAAATCAAGCGGAGTCGGTCGTTCCAATGGTGGCTGGGCGAGCCGGATTCCGCCAAGGGACGGGTCGGATCGGAGCCAAAAAACCCGTTGCCCAGGCGGCCGAGCAGGACGGCCCGCTCTTCCTTGTTCCGTTGGAAGTTGCGAAAGACATTTTCCACGAGGATCACCGCCGAATCGACGATGATGCCGAAGTCCACCGCGCCGACGGAGAGCAGGTTGCCGCTTTCCCCCTGGGCGACCAACACCATGATGGCGAAGAACAGGGCGAACGGGATGTTCACCCCGACGATGATCGCGCTCCGCAGATCGCCCAGGAAGATCCATTGGATCAGGAAGACCAGGACGCACCCGAACACCAAATTGTGGAGCACCGTGTGCGTGGTGACGCCAATGAGGGCGCCACGGTCGTAAAAAGGGTCCACTTTCACCCCGGGCGGGAGGGAACCGTCGGTGTTCAACTTGTCCAGTTCGGCTTTGACTTTCGGCAACATCTTGGCCGTCTGTTGGATCCGGCTCATCACGACCACGCCCGCGGCCACATCATCGTCGTCGTCCCGGCCGCAGATGCCCAGTCGTGGCACGAAGCCCACCTTCACACTGGCCACATCCTTGACCAGCACCGGCACGCCGTTGACCTGGTTCAAAACCACGTTTTCGATGTCGTCCACCTTGTAGCCCTGGGTCAAATCATCCGTCCCGCCATCGTCGATGAGGCCCACGCCCCGGATGTTGATGGATTGTTGCCCGACCCGGATTTCGCGCCCGCCGACATTGATGTTAGCGTTGCCCAAGGCGGTGATAATTTGGGGAACCGTGACGCCATACGCCTCCAATTTGTTGGGATCCACGTCCACATCGAATTGCTTGGTGGTCCCGCCCCAACTGTTGATTTGGACAATTCCGGGAATGGTGGACAACCGGCGCAGAACAATCCAATCCTCCACCGTGCGGAGGTTGGTAAGACCGAAATTCTTCGGCCCCTTGACTTGGTAGCGGTAGATCTCCCCGGTCGTGCTGTTTTGCTGAATCTGCGGGGTTTGCCCGCCCGGCAGAGTGACATTCTGCTGCAGCGCGATATCCGCCTGCGCATACGCGAAGTGGTAATCCACCCCGTATTTGAAGACCACCCGCACGAAGGACAGTCCGTAGAAAGAGGAGGAGCGGATGACGTCGATTCCCGGCGTGCTGTAAAGTCCGATTTCAATGGGTGTCGTGTAATAGCGCTCCATTTCTTCGGCCGACAACCCCGGCGCTTGGGCGGTGATTTCCAGAATCACCGGCGTGGGGTTGGGATACGCTTCAATGTTCAGGATTTTGAAGGCGGCGTACCCGGCGCCGCTGAACGCGAGCAGGGCCATGAGCACGATCGCGCGCCGGCTGAGACAGGCGGCAATGATGGATTTTAGCATGGAGAATATGGGTTCGTGGAATGCGGTGGTGGCGACGGGAGTTTAGTCCGCGGGCGGCCCAAACAGGATGTTGGCGAGGAACACCGCCCCTTCCGTCACCGCCTGCTCCCCGGGCTTTAAACCTTCGAGAATCTGATAATTCCCGGCGTGTTGCAGCCCCACCTTGACCGGCCGTTGCACAAACCTTTTGTGGTCCGTGGTCACCCAGGCATTCATGGTGCCGTCGCCGTTCCGCACCACCGCGGCCAGCGGCACGGCGGTCGCGGTCGCCGGCTCCTTCACCACGATGGTGAAATTGGCCAGCATTCCCGGTCGCAGTTCGTCCTGCGGGTCCGGCAATTCCACGCGGAGCGTGAGCCGGTGGGTGGTGGGATCGACGGACGATCCCAAGCGGGCGATTTGGCCTTCGAAAGTGCGCCCCGGATGGGCCATCAATGTCGCCCGGGCGCGCTGCCCCGGCCGGAACATCGCGCTGTCCGTCTCCGTCACGCTGGCCAACATCCATTTGCTGCTCAGATCCGCGACGGAATAGGGCGCGGGGGTTATGCCGGGCTGGACGAGCAAGCCGGGCTGCGCGTTGCGCGCGGTGATCCGCCCGTTGATCGGGCTGGAAACAAGCAGTGTGTGGTCGATCTGCCGGGTGGCGATCGCCGCGTCGATCTCCGGCTCGCTTTTACCGAACACCCGCACGGAATCCCGCGCCGCCTTCAGCGCCCCTTCCGCCGTCTGGGCGTCGGCGGTGGCCTGCTCCACCTCGCGTTCCGAAACCCCGTTGGTGCCGAAGAGACTCCTGGCCCGCGCCAATTCTTTGCTGGTCAGCGCGAAGGCCGCCGCCGCGCCGATCAGCGTGGACTCGGCTTGCACCAAATCCGGACTGTCGATCGTGTAGAGCGGCTGGCCTTTCCGGACGTCGTCCCCCAGCTTGGCGAAGGTGGCGATGATTTTCCCCGGATAGGGCGTGGACACCGGCACCGCGAGATCCTCATCGTAATCGATGCTCCCCACCGCGTCCTTCTCCAAGGGGAATTCGTGGGTGCCCACGGGGGCGAGCTTGATGGCGGCCAATTGGTCGGCGGTGAGGGTGACGGCCGCGGCGTCCGGCGTCGGCGCCGAGGAGGTCTGGCCGGCCGGGACCGGAGCCGGGGCGGGGGACTTGGGGACGGACGGCTCGCCGAAGCCGGTGCGCAGCAGGAGTCCGGCGGTGGCGGCCACGGCCAGCAGTCCCGCCAACTTGGCCGGAGACCGGCCCGTCGGGGTGTAGTTTTTCATCGTAGTTTAAAGTTGCGGTACGCGGACAATCCAAGGGGGCGGCGGCGCCCCTCGCCATGGGCGCCGGGTGGCCCCCGGTAGGATTGCGATCTTCGCGCTCACGCCTTAAACCATAAAGCGCGGCCGCCATGCCTGTCTGTGGGGCGGGGCCTATACTTCGTGTACGGCGGGACCGTACAGCGGCGCGGGGGGCGCCTCAGGGCCGCTCGCGGCGGTCGTGCCAGCGGACGGCCTCGACGAGCAATTCCGTGGCATTGGCCACTTGCAACTTCTCCTTGATCCGGGCGCAGAAGGCCTGGACGGTCTTGAAACTCACATGCAGGTCATCCGCAATCTGGCGGGTGCTCTGGCCGCGGCCGAGCAGCTCGAACACTTCGAGTTCCCGGTCGCTCAACTCCGCGATCCGTGAGCCGGCGGGCCGGGGCCCGCGCTCCACGAACCGCTCCGCCATGGCCGCGGTCATTTTGTCGCTCAGGTACAGCCGCCCCGCCAGCACGGCGCGGATTGCCTCCAGCACCCGCTTGGTGGCTTCGCGTTTCATGATGTAGCCGCGGGCACCCGCGCGGAGGGCCCGCTCGGCATACATTTCCTCGTCGTGCATCGAGAGCACAATGACGCGCAGGTGCGGGTGGGCGATCTTGACGCTCTTGATGAGCTCCAGACCGGACCCGCCATCCATCGAAATATCCACAATCGCGATGTCCGCCGGGTGGGCGGCCAGGTGGCCGAGCGCCTGCGGGGCATTCGCCACCTCCCCGCACACCTCCAGGTCGGGTTGCTGGTTGATCAAGGTGCCGAGCCATTCCCGCACGAGCGGGTGGTCGTCCACCAACAAAACTTTTGCCTTGGGTTGCATCAGGCGACGGCCGGCGCCACCAGGGGCACGCGGCAGCGGATACGGGTGCCCTGCGGGTGGAGCCGCTCGAGGTCAAATTGGGCGCCGATGACACTGGCCCGGTAGGCCATGATCCGCAGGCCCATGCCCTTGCCACCCGGTGGATTCCGGGGAACCCCCACCCCGTCATCGGCCACGGTGAGAGTCACGAAGTCGGCGTCGGTTTCCAGCCCCACGCGGATTTCCCGCGCCTTGCTGTGTTTCAAAGCGTTGTTGATGGCTTCCTGGGCGATCCGGTACAAATGGACGCCGACGCCCGGGGCCAAGTTTACGGCTTGGCGGTCCCCGGCGAAATAACAGGGTATTTTAAAACCGAGGGTGATGGTGTTGGTGAGCTCGCGCAGCGCGTCGGGGAAACCCTCCCCCTTCAGCTCGAAAGGGTGCAATCCCCGCGCCAAGGTGCGCGTCAATTCAATCGCCTTTTCGATCATGCCCACAATCCGCCCCAGCGCCGGCGCCTCCGCCCGGCCCTGCGCGGCCAATTGTTCCCGCAGGACCTCGCCCGCCAGCGCCACCCCGGTCAGGTGCTGGCACAGGCTGTCGTGCAGATCGTGGCCGATGCGGCGCTGCTCCCGCTCGCTCACGTTCAGAATCTCCTCCTCCAACCGCAACCGCTCCTGCATTTCGCTGTTCAACGCGGCGGTCCGTTGCCGCACCCGCTCCTCCAAGCGCTGGTGCAGCGAGCGGAGGGTGGCCAAAATCCAAACCACCACCAGGTAAAAAATCATGGAGATGGCCACATTCCAGATGGGCACCAGGGAACTGGAATAGCGCACGCCCGCGTTCAAATCCCCCGCGATGGAGGCCCCCACGCACAGGATCGAAATCACCATGCCGAACCCCCGGCTCACACACCAAACCGCCAGAAACACGGGGATCAGGTAAAAAGCGAAAAAATTCAATTCAAAGCCGGTCAGGAAATCGAACACGCCGACCACGAAGACCATGAAGAGGCACAAAGCCACCCGCTGCGCCATCGACAGCGCGGCCAGATTTTGCCAACGTCCGCTGAATTCTTTTCCAGTCACCAAGTTTGCCTTGCTCCCGCCCGTTTAATCGTTTGGACGGCAGCTAAAACTATGGCCGATGCCCTTCCCGGCCGCAAGTGATTGGCAACCGGGGCCAAACCGAGGCCGCCCCCCGCGGCGCTTTTCTTTTCCTTGCCAAACCCCGGCGTCGGCCTATGCTCCCAAGGCATATGGATTCGAATATCTGGGGTGTGCTGTGTGTCCCCATCGGAATTTTGTTCTTCTTCGGCCCCGCCCTGTGGGTGGCGGCATTCGGCTCGGCCGACGGCCCCGACGTGACGCTGCGCGGCAAACCCCGCGACTAAGCGGATTGGTCGGCGCCCGGAGGGCTCACAGGCCGCCCAATTGATGCCGCAAAAACCACTCGTACAAGCGCGGGTGGCCGTACGTTTCCGTCCAAGAATCGTGGCCCGCGTTCGGGTACACGGTTAATTCCACTTCCCGACCGCCCGATTCCCGGGCCAGCTTGACCATCCGCTCGGATTCCGCCAACGGCACCGTCAAGTCCTTCGCCCCGTGAAACGCCCAGATCGGCAGCCTTTGCAAAGCCTCCCGCCGCCCGTCGAAATCCCGGGTCAACAGGACTGAAATCAATTCCCCACCCCCACAGATAGGCGCGATGGCCGCAAACCGCTCGGGATGCGAGGTGCCCAAGTTCCAAGTCCCGTAGCCGCCCATGCTCAAGCCCGTCAGATAAACCCGCCGCGCGTCCACCGCGTAACGCTGGGTCACATCGTCCAACAAAGCCAGCAGGGCTTCCGTGGACCAATGCTCTCCGGGCACACATTGCGGGGCCACCACGATGAACGGCATTTCGGGGTGTTGCGCCAGAAACTTCATCGGACCATGCTGCGCGACCCGCGCCACCTCGTTGCCCCGTTCCCCCGCCCCGTGGAGAAACAGGATCAACGGCCACCGCCGGTTGGCGGCGGCGGCATAACCCGGGGGCAATTGCAGCAGGTATTCCGTTTTCGCCCCCGCCGGAAGGGTGCGTTGGAACGTCCGGGCCGCCATGCCCGGAGGGGCGGGCGGCACCGCCGGACGGGCGGTGGCGGGCGCAGGGTTGGCCGGGTTGGGTTCGGACATCGTGGCACAACCGGTTAAACCGAATAGGCCGGCCACGGCAAGCAGAATCAGGACAATTGGGCGCATCGCTAAGGGAGGGGGGAGGTTCAGACCATTTTGAGCTTGGGCAAATCCTGCGAATCGATCAAACCCACGGGCTCGTTTCGGGCGTTCACCACGATCAAATCATCGATGTTGCGTTCATCGAACAGTTTCAAGGCCGCGACCGCCAAGGCGTCCTCCCGGATGGCCACCGGACGGCGGGTCATGACTGTGCGCAACGGCCGGTCGAAGCAACCTTGCCGATCCGCCGCCATCAAACGCCGCAAATCACCGTCCGTGAACACCCCGACCAAGCGTCCGCGGGCGTTGACAATGCTCAAACTGCCGGATTTGGCGCGCGTCATCACCAACAAGGCCGCTTCCACGGTCAAATCCTCCGGCGCCACCGCGTTCCGTTCCCCTTGGCGCATGATGTCCCCCACCTTGAGCAGCAAAGCCCGCCCAATCGCCCCGGCGGGATGATGCCGCGCGAAATCCGAGGCCCGAAAGCCCCGGGCCTCCATCACCGCCATCGCCAGCGCGTCCCCCATCACCAGCATGGCCGTCGTACTGGCCGTGGGCGCCAAATTGAAGGGGCAGGCCTCCTTGGGCACTTTAACGTTTAAAACCACATCACTATGCCGGGCGAGCGAGGATTTTAACGATCCCGTCATAGTGACAATCACCACGCGAAAGCGTTTCAAGGCGGGAATCAAGGAAACCAATTCTTCAGATTCCCCGGAATAGCTCAACGCCAAAATGACATCGCCGTCGTTCACCACGCCCAGATCGCCGTGCAACGCGTCGACGCTGTTCATGATCACGCTGGTGGATCCGGTGCTGGTCAGGGTTGCGGCGATTTTGCCCCCCACGTTGCCTGACTTGCCAATGCCCACCACCACAATTTTGCCCCGTTCCGCCAAAGCGGCGACGACACGCTCGACCGCCCGGTCGAAATTTTCGTCCAACAAGCCGCGGACGCTTCGCAGCGCCGCCATTTCCACCGCAAAAACTTCCCGCGCCCGGGCCAAATGACTCATCCCCCGCAATCTGCCATCCCCGCGCGGCGGTTTCAATGCGGATCGCTCGGATGGCTCGCCGCGTGGCGGAGCCACCGCGAGACGATTTGAGATGGACAAACTATGGTTTGAGCCCCTGATTGGGTCAGACCATAGTTTGTCTCACCACGTATCTCAAAAGAGCGGCCGGCAGGTCACCAGAGCGGTTTGCCGGCTTGCTTCGCGGGGTGGTTTCACGTTAAGCACTGGCCATGCTGCGACATTTGTTCGAACCGCTCTTCCAATGGTACATGAAGGCCCTGGACACGGGGGGCTATGCCCTGATCGCCCTGCTGATGGCGGCGGAGAGCTCCATCGTGCCGCTGCCCAGCGAGTTTGTGATTCCACCGGCTGCCGCCTCCGGCAAATTCAGTGTCACGGGCATCGTGATCGCCGGGACGATCGGCTCCTGGTTGGGCGCGGCCATCATGTATTGGGCGGCGCGCTTGGGCGGCCGCCGCTTGTTGGAGCGCTATGGCTCCTACGTGCTGCTGCCTCCGGCCAAAATCGCCGGGGCCGAGCGCTGGGCCGCGGAATATGGCTCCATGGGCATTTTCATCTCCCGTCTCCTCCCCGTGGTGCGCCACTTGATCGGGATTCCCGCCGGCATTGTTCGCATGGATTTCCGGATGTTCTCCATCTTCACCCTTTTGGGCTCCGCCATCTGGAGCGGGGTGCTGTGCTGGGTGGGCATCAAGATGGGCCAGGACGAGCAGTTGATGCGCGGCGAGTTGCGCCGGGTCACCTTGTGGGTGGCCGGGGCCATGGTCATTTTGGGGGGAATCTACTATTTCTTTGTCCACCGCCACATGAAGCGGCCGACCGCGGTTTAGTCCCCCACCCCGCCCCGGGCGCTGCCCCGCGCCATGCCCAAGTGGTTTAAAACCATCCTCGCCGTCCTCCTCCTTCCGGCTTGCGTCGGCTTGGCGGGCAGCCTCGGGCGGGTGTTGCGCTCCAGTTCCACGGCCGACACGGTCTGGGTGGCTTTGGGCGCCGGGGCCGCCGCCTGGGGGGTGATTTACTGGCTGCTTCCCAAACCCATGTGGGTGTATGTCTTCGGCCATGAACTGACGCACGCCCTTTGGACGTGGCTGTTCGGTGGCGAAGTTCACCAATTCAAAGTCACCGCGCGCGGCGGCCACGTCGTGGTGAGCAAGAACAACTTTCTGATCTCGCTGGCGCCCTATTTCTTCCCACTGTACGCGGTCGGGGTCGTCTTGGTTTATCTCGTTGGTGATTGGCGGTGGGATTGGTCGGCATACCTGGCGGTCTTCCATGTCCTGCTGGGTGCGGCGTACGCTTTCCACGTCACCCTCACCGCCTACGTGCTCCAATCCCGCCAGTCGGACATCACCCAACACGGATGGTTCTTTTCGGCGGTCATCATTTTCCTCGGGAACGGCGCCGGGCTCCTCCTCGCCATCCCCTTGCTGGCCGGCCGCACGGCAGTGGCCGAAGCCTTCATTTGGTGGTGGCGCGACACGCTGGCCATTCTGACCGCCCTCGCCCGGCTCGCGCACTTGAATTGAGGCGACCAAGTCCCACCCGCCGGTTTTCCCCAGCCCAGCGCCAATGAATGCAAGTGACCTGATGCCCGAAAAATAGGGTTAAGATCGCTTTCTGCTGACGGTCAAGGCCACCAGCCCACCTTGCGGGGGGCTATCGACCGCCGGGACCGCGTCCCCCGAACGGGTTTCTCCACCTCTGAAGACGCCAGCCGCCGCTTGCGGCGCCCTTTTGCGGCTTGCGTTTCGCGGCGCGGCTTGGTGAAGTGAGGGCACGAAAGAATCAATTATGAAACTCACCTCCTTCCTCCGTTTGAGTCTGCTCTGCGCCGCGCTTGCCTGCGTGGGCGACGCCCGGCTCCACGCCCAAACCGCCGCCAAGCTGGAAGTCGCCGGCATTTCGTTCACCGTACCCGCAGCGTGGGAAACCGCGCCCACGGCCTCCGCCATGCGCAAGGCCCAATACCGCATTAAAGACGCCGCCGGCAAGGAATCCGGCGATGTGGTGTTTTTCCTGTTTCCCGCCGGGGAAGCGGGCAGCGTCGCGGCGAATGTGGACCGCTGGCTCGGCAAATTCACGGAACCCCGCGAAAAGATCAACGCCAAGACCGAATCCCTGACCGTGGGCAAATCCAAGGTCACCTACGTGCAGGCCGAAGGCACCTACGACACCTCCATGCCCGGCTCCGCCCCCGCACCGGTGCCCAATTTCGGTCTCCTCGGCGCGATCGTCGAAACCAGTGAGGGCAACATCTTCATCCGCCTCACCGCCCCCAAGGCCCTGGCCAAGTCCGCCCAACCCGAGTTCCGCAAGATGGTGGAAAGCGGTCTCAAGGGCAAATAATCGTTCCGCGCCCACGGCCGCCCCCCGGCACTGACATGAGCAAAAAGAGCGCCCACATTGCGGCCCTCATCACCGGCTGCCAGGGGGCGGCGCTCGACGCCCATTACTTGGGCTATTTCGCCTGCTTCAACCAGGGCCTCTTCTACGAGGCCCACGACGTGTTGGAGGAACTTTGGCTGGCCGACCGACAGAGCCCCAACTACGCCTATTACAAGGGTTTGATCCAACTGGCGGGCGCCTTCGTGCATCTTCAAAAGAACCGCCTCCGCCCCGCGGGAGCGTTGTTTTTGCTCGCCCAAACCAACCTGCAAAAATACCCCGCCCGCCACGAACACTTCGACCTGCTCCCCGTCCACGCCCTGATCACCGAGTGGCTCGGCCGCTTGATCCAATCCGACTACTCCGTCAACCCGCTCACCCCCGACAGCGCCCCCCGGCTGAAGACGCCGGTGGCTCCGCCTACCTCGGCCGGGGTGGCGTAAGGGAGCTCCAGACTTCCTTTCGCCCGCCCGTTCGTGGAACGGCAAGGCCCTCTCCCGCCGGTTGCTTATTTGCTTGCACGGCCGCCGCATCCACGTTTCTTAGGGGAGTGCCGATTGCAAAGCGAAAGCGAACCGAAAGTGCGGACGTATTGCCCCTGTTTGACGGGCCGCCCAGCGCCATGCCGCCCAAACCGGCGCCAGCGGCGGCGGTGAAAGCGCCCGTGGCGTTTGAAACCGAGGTGGCGGAATTCAACGAGTTCGGAACCGCCACCCAGGTCATTGCCATTCCCCATCGGAAGTTGGGTGAAAAGGTGGAAACCAAGGGCTACGTCAACGAGTTCTGGACCGCGAAGCAACGGGCCGCGAGTTCGCTCCAGGAAATCTCCTACCGGGCTTGTTTCAAACCGCAACTGCCGCGCTTTTTTATCGAGCGCCTGACCCGACCCGGGGAGGTGGTTTACGACCCGTTCATGGGACGGGGCACGACTTTGATCGAAGCGGCGCTCATGGGGCGGATACCGTTTGGTTGCGATATCAATCCGCTCAGCCAAGTGTTGGTGCGCGGCCGGCTGAACCCGCCCACGTTGGAACAAGTGAAGCGGCGCTTGGCGGAGATTAATTTGGACGATCCCGCCGACGAGCCGGAGGATTTGCAGGTGTTTTTCCACCCGGCCACCCTGCGCCAAATTTCATCGCTCAAGCATTACTTCATCACCCGGCGCGCCCAAGGCGCTTTGGACCAGGTGGATGAATGGCTCTGCCTCGTCGCGCTGAACCGCCTGACGGGGCATTCCCCGGGGTTTTTCTCGGTTTACACCCTGCCGCCCAATCAGGCGACCTCGGTGGTGGCGCAGCGGAAGATCAACGCCAAACGCAATCAAACGCCGCCGAACCGGGACGTGCGCCCAATCCTTCTCAAGAAGTCAAAGAATCTGCTGGGGGATTGCGACGCCCACGTGCGGGCAACCCTGGCCAAGGTTGCCCCGCAGGCGCGGTTGGTGACGAGTCGCTCCGCGGCGACGCCGGAGTTGCCGGACGGTTCCGTGGCGCTGGTGGTGACCTCGCCACCGTTCATGGCGGTGGTGGATTACGCCGGAGACAATTGGTTACGGTGCTGGTTTTTGGGCATCGACGCCAAAACCGTGAAAATAACCATGGCCCGAAAATTGGAGGAATGGGCGGCGGAGATGACCGCCGTGATGGCGGAGTTGCACCGCGTGCTGCGGCCGGGCGGGCATGTGGCTTTCGAGGTGGGGGAAGTCGCTCAAGGCTCCATCCGCTTGGAGGAGAGTGTGCTGCCGTGCGGCTTGGCCGCCGGGTTGGAGCCGCGTTTCGTGCTCATCAACGCCCAGGAGTTCACCAAGACGGCCAATTGCTGGGGGGTGGACAACAACGACAAGGGCACGAACACCAACCGCATTGTGGTGTTCCGGAAGCCGGGATGAGGGGCGGGCCCGGCGAATCCGCCGCGAGCCCCACCGATTACCCGACGCTGGGTGGTTGCAAAACCTCCGCCGCCAGACGTTCCAGGTTTTGGTCGTTCGCGGGAACGACGATGGGTTCCAGGCGGGCGGCAACTTCCGCACTCTCAAAAGTCTGCGCCCAGGACACCAGCGTGCCCGCCGCGGTCGCCGCCAGCGTGATGGTCAGCAAAAACTTGGGCTCCGAGACGTGTTGCACCGCCACCCGACCCGGCGCATCTATCACGGCAAACACGAGCTCGTTGGGATAGTTGGCGCCATTCGGGCCGTGCATGGTCAAGGACCAACGCCCGCCCGGCGTGAAGTCAAACCCCGTGATCGTATTGGTGAATCCGGCCGGCCCCCACCACCGCGCCAGCCGTTGGGGATTGCGGATCGCGGCAAAAACCAGGTCCGGGGCGGCCGGGATTTCCCGGGAGGTGTTGAATGTAGTCATGGTTGGATAGGATTGGGGATGACGGCGGGTCCGTGCGGGGAAAATACCGTATGCTTTGGGCCCCGGTCAAGGCCGTCCAAGCTTGACTTCCGCCCCCGGCGCGGCGAAGCTTCCAGCGTGACAAAGAACGGGAAATAATATGAAGCGCCTCGCCCTCTTGATGGCTTTTTCAGTCGGCTGCCTAGCCTCCGGTGCCTCCGCCCAAACACCGAAAACGGCGGCGTCCACCAACGCGCCCGTCGTGGTCGCCAGCCCTGCCGCCACCGCCACCCCGGCACCAGTCGTCAGCGCGCCCACGGTCTCCGTGGTCACTGAAGCGGGCGGATTTTTGGCCCCCAGTTTTCAAGGCCCCACCGGCCCCTCCTCCCGGTCCGGCCCCACGCTCGCCAAGCCGGGCAAACCCAACGAAATCAAGGGGCGGACAAAAACCTACAGCGGCATCGCCGTGCAGGTGGTGAAAACAAAGAGTCCCTGGCAATTGATCAACCCATTCGCCCCGGCGGAATATGGGTCGGGCTGGGACAACGCGGCGCGGGACATCGGAACCGACCGGGTGGTGGGTTTGAAGGTGCTGGCGATCGGCGTGGATTGAGGCGGTGTCGACCGGGGCGGCACGCGAAGCCGCGCAAACTTGGGCTGGAAGGCGTGATTCCCCAGGGATCGGAGAGGCTGGCGTCGGGCCTCAGATTTTCGGGTATTCCCAAGGTGCCCGGTAGGGGCGGCTCATCAGCGCGGTCGCTTGGGGATCGTTCAGGAATTGTTCCTTGGTGGCATCCCAAGCCACACTCCGACCGAGGCGCCAGGAGATCATCCCCAAGAGCGGCAACACGGTGGCCCGGTGGGCCACTTCGATGTTCGCGACCGGCGTTTTCTTTTCCGCAATGGCGGTGAGGAAGTCGGCCCAGAGGAGCTGGAGGTTGTGCCCGTCCGGCTCCTGCAATTGGGAATCTTCGTGCACTTTCTGGTCCCGGTTGGAGGCGGGATAAAAGGTCCAACCATCCCGCCAGCCGATGTGCAGGGTGCCTTTGGTGCCGTAAAAATAAGCGCCGATCTTGTGTTTCTCAGCCTCGTTGCCGGCGAAGCGGCGGTGCTCCCAAGTGCAGGTGAAATTCTCAAACTCAAAGACCGCGGCCTGATGGTCGGGCGTGTCGGTGGTTTGCTCCTTTTCGTTGAGGACGGCGGGGCCGGCGACGGGGCGGGCGCCGCTGCAGAAGACCCGTTTCGGACCGGCTTCGCCGGACCACCAGAGGACTTGGTCGAGCCAATGCACGCCCCAATCCCCCAAGGTGCCGTTGGCGTAATCGAGGAAATTCCGCCAACCGCCGGGATGCAGCTTGCGGTTGAAGGGGCGGAGCGGAGCCGGGCCGCACCAGAGGTCCCAGTTCATGCCCTTGGGCGGGGCGCTGTTGGCGGTGGGAGTTTCATGGCCGCCGCCGCCGTGGGCGAAGAGCCGGACCATGCCGACGTCGCCGACGGCGCCGGAACGGAGGAACTTCATCGCGCTGACATGGTGCGGCCCGATGCGGCGGTGCAGGCCCGCCTGGACCACGCGGTCGGTGGCGCGCGCGGCGGCCACGATGGCGCGGCTCTCATTGATGGTGTGCCCGGTCGGTTTTTCCACGAACACATGCGCGCCCGCCTGGAGGGCGGCGATGGTTTGCAACGCGTGCCAATGGTCCGGGGTGGCGATGATGACGATCTCGGGCTTTTCCTTGGCCAGCAGCTCGCGGTAATCGGAATACAGCTTGGGCTGGTCGCCGCTCAAATCCGTGATTTGGTCCCCCGCGATCTCGAGCGTGGTCGGATCCACATCGCACAAGGCCACGGCCTGGCAGCGGCCCGACTTGAGCCCCTCGTGGAGCAGGTTTTTGCCCCACCAACCCGAACCGATCAACGCGGTGCGCCATTTGCGGTTGGGGGCGCCCTGCGCCAGGATATAAGGGGCTTGGAGCGCGAGGCCTGCCGCGGCCGCGTTTTGGAGAAAAGTGCGACGGTTCATACGCGTGGTGGAGCGGAGATCGTCGTTCGGTTTACAGCAAACTGTTCATCACCGACCCCAGGATGCTCAGCGGGCCGGTGTCTTCGAGGCTCTCGGTCGCCTTGTCCAGCTTTTGGAGGGAGAGCTTGGCGTTGTTGTAGAATTCCTGGTCGTTGAGCAGCTTGCCCACGCTGCCCTGGCCTTGGTTCACCTTTTGCAGGATTTCCCGGAGGTTCGTCATGCCGGAGGTGGTTTCCTTGTAGAGGGCGTCATCCTTGATGAGCTTGCCGACGGTGCCCTGCCCCGAGTTGACCTGGTCCACAATGCCGCGGGCTTGGGCGACGGTGTGTTTGATTTCCAGCGAGGTGTCCTGGAGGTTGGTGACAGCGCCGAGGGCGGAAGTATAGAGCGTGTCGTCACGAATCAGGCGGCCGACCGTGCCCTTGCCCTGGGCGATCTCGGTGGTGATGCCGTTCACATTGGCAATGATGGCGGTGATCTTGGGGTTGTTCACCCTCATGAAATCGGTGAACGGGCCCAGGAGGTTGTCGATTTTTTCGCCGCTGAAGCTCCGTGTGATGGTTTGGACGCCGGTCGCGGCCTCGTCGAGCTTGGCCATGAGCGCGCTGAGGTCCGGTTGCTCCTGGGTGAGCAGGTGGGTGGCGTTGTCCGCCTTCGGGGAGGTGGGCTTGCCGAAGGAGAGGGCCACATAATTGGCCCCCAGCAAGCCGGCGTATTTCACGGTGGCGATGCTGTCGGTGTGGACTGGGGCATCCTTGTCCAGACGCAGGGTCAGCTCGACTTTGCCGTTCTCGGGGTCGAGGCCCACATGCTCCACCTGGCCGACCTGAACGCCGGAGATTTTCACGGGATCGCCCACCTTGAGCTCCTGGATATTGGCGAAGGCGGCTTTGACGTGGATGGCGGATTTGAAGACGTTGAGCCCGCCGATGATTTCAAGAATGAAAAAGGCGGCGATCATCGCGAGGGCGATGAACATGCCGAGCAGGGTTTCCAAGGAGTTTTTCATACGGTTTGCTTGAGGGAGGGGAACTGAAAATCGACGTTGAGAAAGGCTTGCAGCTCGGCGTTGGGATGGGCGCGGATTCGGGCCGGGGTGCCCACCGCCAGGATGCGCCCGCCGGAGATCACGGCGAGCCGGTCGGCGATACCGAAGACCAAGTCGCGGTCATGGGACACCACGATGGAAGTCACGCCGATGCGCCGTTGCAGGCGCACGATTTCCTCGGCGATGACCGAGGCGGAGACGGGGTCGAGTTCGCTGGTCGGTTCATCGTACAGAATGAGTTGGGGATCGATGACCAGGGCGCGGGCGATGGCGGCGCGCTTTTTCATGCCGCCGGAGAGTTCCGCGGGGAGTTTGTGCTCCTGGCCCTTGAGGCCGACCACGGCCAGCTTTTCGGCGACGATCCGGGCGATTTCGGCGGGTGGTTTGAGGCGGTGCTCCCGGAGGAACAACCCGACGTTTTCGCCCACGGTGAGGGAATTTAGGAGCGCGCCGGATTGGAAAACCATGGCCAGCCGGTAATCCGGCATGAGTTCGGGGGCGCGCACGGGTTGGCCGCCCACGAGCACCTCGCCGGCGTCCGGTTCCATCAAGCCGCTGAGGTGGCGCAACAGGACGCTCTTGCCGCTGCCGCTCGGGCCCATGATGACAAAGATCTCACCGGGCGCGACGTCAAGATCGATGTCCTGGAGCACGGGGGTCCCCTGCAGCCGCTTGCAGAGCCCGCGCACCCGGACAGCCACGCCGCGTTGCGTCGCGGGATTGGAGGGAGATTCGTTCATGATCGGCTCACAGCGTCAGACGGGTCAGGAAATAATCGAGGATGACGATCATCACGATGCAATTGACGACCGCCTTGGTGACCGAGCGGCCGATGCCGCGGGGTCCGCCAATGGTTTTCAAGCCCTGGTGGCAGGAAACCACCGCGATGACGAGGGCGAAGACGAAACTTTTCAGCAAGCCGTTGGCCACATTGCCCACCGTGACGAAATCCCGGAGGTTGGCGAAGAAGGATTGGAAGGAAATGGAGATTTGGTGATTCAAAGCCGCCACCAAGGAGCCGCCGCCCCAACCGATCAGGATCGCAAAGACCACCAGCAGCGGCAGGGCGACCGCGATCGCCACCAACCGGGGCAGCACCAAATAGTGGATGGGGTTGATGTTCATGGTGCGGAGGGCGTCGATTTCCTGGTACACCTGCATGGAACCGATTTCCGCCGCCATGGCGGAGCCAATGCGGCCGGCGATCAGGATGGACATCATCACCGGGGCCAGCTCCTTGCACATGGAGATGCCCACCAAGCCGCCAATGGAGGAGGCGAGCCCGCGCTCCACCAAGACCGGCCCGGTCAGGAGACAGATCACGCCGCCGATGAAAAAGGACAGGATGCAAACCATGAGCAGGCTGGCGTTGCCAATTTCAAAAAACTGCTCACAAACCTTGTGCCGCTGCCGCCAGACCTGCGGCAGGGAGCCCAGGGTCCGGAAAAAGAGCAACGCCATTTCACCAATGCTTTCAAACATAATCGATTGCGTCGTGGTTCAAGGTTGGGCCGGGGGGGCGGGGGCGGCGACGGGCGGCGCGGCCGCCTTCGGTCCGAGGGGCAGGTAGGCGATCCGCCAGCGGGGACCGGGCGCGCCGGTTTGGTATTGCACCAGCCCGAACAACAGCGAACAGCGCTTGGTCTCGGGGGTTTCGTCGCGGCGGTAGAGGTTCCACAACAAGGACTCGCTCCGGGCCCGGGTTTTGGGATTCCGCTCCGCCCGCCAAAAGGCGTAGAGGGGGGAAAGATCCCGCTCCAAGGTCTTGTTGTTGGGGAAGATGGGTTCCAAAATGGACAGGGCTTGGAAACGCACCCGGCCGTCGAATTCCTTGGTGCGCGTGTACAGGGGAAAGCAGTCCACCCGCACCCGGTCCTTGTGGCGGCCCAGATCATGCTCCCGGGTGTCGGAATAGAGGAAGAACAGAATCCGCTCACGCTCACGGGCGTAGGTTTCCGTGTGGTAGCCGTTGAATTTGTACACCGGCCAGCCGTAAAAATCGCTCTCCACACTGGCGTTGTGCGCCTCGCTGAAGAACGGCCAAACCCGGCGGGTGGTTTTGCCCGGGCCATGGGCGAATTCCACCATCGGAAACGGCGCGTCCCACTCGGTGTAGCCATTGGTCCGGTCGATGGTGTGCGTGACACCCAGCGGCCAACCGAAGGAGGTGGCGGTGCGCGCCTCCGAACGCTCCAGGGAATACACGAAGAGCAACGTCTGCAGGTGGTTGGTATGGTCCGTGCCCAAGTCCGTGTCCGCCTGGGTATAAAACGGCCACAGCAGAAAGCGCTTGTCGTGACCACCCACGATTTGAACCTCCCCGAAGCTGTTCGTGCGGGAGGTGGGCTCCTTGTGCTCATGCCCCATGAGGGGCCACAACTGCCAACCGACCAGGCCGTCGCCGCGGCGGAGGTGGAAGAACGGATACGGCATGTTCCGCGTCACCACATCCCCTTTGCGCGTCTTGACGTAGCAGGGGAAGAGCACGAAATCAGTCTCGTCGCGGAACAAACGGTGGTCCAAGTGGCCATAGAACGGAACCATGGCCGTATAATTGTGGCTCGGAATCGTGGAGCGCTGTTGAAAGTAAAATGGGAACAGCGTGAAACGATGATCCTCCGAGGCGTCCTGGTTCTTCCCGCCGGCCACGTTCCACAACTGCATGATCTGCCAATGGACTTCCTTGCCAAAACGGTCGTAGGTCAACAGCGGATAGGCGAAATCCCATTCCTCGGAATCCGTTGCCGGATCCCACGTGTGCGCCAGGGTCAAGGGGGGGATGGCCCAAGTGTGGCGGGTCTCGCGCTCTTCGGAGTAATACAGCGGGCCGAGGATTTCCGTCCGGCGCCCCGACTCCAGCGTCAGCGAAAAATCGTCGTACAAGGGCCCCAGCCGCGGCCCCCCGGCCGCGGAGGCGGCGCAGGGGAGGCAGCTCACAACTCCCAAGAGGCTTAGGTATTTAGCAATGGCCATGGTTGGCGCCCTTCAGCAAGGCAAGAGCATAAGCGATGGACTAATCCGGTCAAGGGCGGCGCCAGCGGCCGGGAGAATAACTGGAGGCCAAAGGTTGGCGGGGGGGAATCCCCCATCGTAACTTTAACGATATATCTATCGACTATGGTTAAATATCCACATCAATTCAACAAAAACATTGATTTAGAGGCCAGCGTCGAGTATGGATTAGGCATCACGAGGTTGTGACCTCGGTTCCTCCGGTCCCGGTGCCGACCGTGCATTGTCGGCACCGGGTCGTTGGGCCGGAGACTGGCTCGGAAACAAGTTGAGGATGGCGGGCAGAAAGGTCAAAGCCGCCAGCATGCACGCCGTTACCCCTAGGGACATCACGTAACCCAAGCTCTGAATGCCTTGGTGCTTGGCCAACATCAGGCTGCCAAACCCGGAAATCGTGGTCAAACCCGAGACAAACACGGCTTTGCCCGTGCTCTTGGAGAGCAGGTTGGGGTTTCCCTCTTCGGCGTAGCGGTTCAGGATGTGGATGCCATTGGTCACGCCGATGCCGATGACCAACGGCAGGGTCATGATGTTGGCGGGGTTGAACGGGATGGCGGTCAGCCCCATAAAACCGCCGAGCCAGACCACCCCGATGCCCACCGGAAGGAGCGCCAGCACGACGGACTTAAAGTTGCGGAAATGCACCCACACCATGAGGATGATGGCCAAAAGCGCGTACCAGGCGGCCAGTTGATAGCTCTCCTTGAGAAGCGTGGTGTATTCGTAGAGCTGCACGGGCGTGCCGGTGACCAACGGGGCCACGGTGCGGACCTGGCGGATGAATTCAGTTTGTTGCTCCCGGTTCCAAATGTTTTCGCGGGGATAAACTTGGATCAAGTATTTGCCGGTGATGCCAATGAACCGATGGCGGAACGCCGCCGGCAGGTCTTCGGCGCGGAGGGGCGCGCGGTTGTCCTGATTGCGGAAGGAGTCAAACGTTTCGCGGACATCATCGAACAAAGCACGCTCAAACGCCGCGAGCTTTTGGGCCATCAATTCCGGTGGCCCGGCGTTGAGCTGGCGGTGCAGCTCCCGCACGGAGTCGCGCAATTCCCGCAATTGCTTGGTTAACACCGCTTGGTCCGGCTCCCGCGCGGTTTCCGCGGCCGCGGCGCCGAAATAGCCCTTCGTGCTGAACAACGTGCCTCCCAAGGCAGCCAGGTATTCCTCGGCCTGACCCGCGGCCGGGTCCGCGGCGGGCACCTCCGGTTTCGGTCCCAAGGGCGGCCGGGCCGTTTCCACCCGCGGTGACGGCGGCGGGGCAACCGGGGCGAAATGCAGGCCGGCAACTTGCTGTTTGATCTGCCCGATGAGCCGGAGCTTCTCCGTCTGATCCTCGGTCAGATAGCTCGCCATCATGAAGTTGGTCGAGACGGCGGGCAGGGCCCGCAGCTTCTTTTCCAACTCCACAGCCTCCTGCGCCGAGTCGGCGACCACGGCGGCGAAGAGGACGGACTGCGAGGTGGAGTCGATCAACTTCTTCTCATACTTGACCGCCGGCAACCCGGCCGACTGCATATTCAGCAAATTGTAATCGAAAAAGACCTTGTGGAATTGGGTCACGGCCAGACCACTCAGGATGACGGTCAGGCAGCAGATCAAGCGGGGGCGGTCGAGCCACAGGCTTTCCAACCGCGCCCGAAACGAGACCGGAGCGGCGGCGGCATGGGCGGTGGGCCGCTCCCCGGCCTGATTCCGCCGACTGCGGAGGAGCAGCACCGGCAGCAGCGTGAGCATGGGCACGAGGCAGATCAACATGCCGCCGCCGCAAATGATCCCCATCTCCTGAATCCCGCGAAAATCCGTCAAACACATCGCCAAAAAGGCCGCCGCCGTGGTCAACGCCCCGGTAAAAACCCCCTGCCCGGTGAAGACAATGGCCAGACCAATGGCCACTTCCTCGGTTTTGCCCAGGCGCAATTCCTCCTCGTAACGCGTGATCACGTGGACGCCAAAATCAATCGCCAAGCCGATCAGAATCGGGACGAAGGTAATGGTCAGGATGTTCAGGTGGCCCACCGTGAAGGTCGTGAACGCCATCGTGTAGCCCAAGCCCACCAAAAGGCACAAGGTCGCTTTGAGCGGACGCCCGATTTCCTGGTAGCCGTAAATGAAAATCAAGGCGCACACCACCAGCGAAACGATGCTCGCCAGGGTGGAATCCGCCTGGGATTGCGCCATTTCGTCGTGTTCCAGCACCGATTCCCCCGTCAACCCCACATTCAGCCCGGGGACTTCCCGCTGGGTTTCGGCGACCAATTCCCGCATCCGCTCGACCGCTTGGTCATTGAGGTCCTCGGTGGGGGCGTGGGCGGTGACCAGGAACAGCCGACCGTGGGCGAAGGTGATGTAAATCTGTTCCTGCGCCTCCTCGCCGGCACTGAACAGCGCCTCCACCCCCGGGGAAGGCGGCACGCCCGTCCGGTGCAGGCTGGCCGTGGCCTGGGTCAGAATGCGGCCGACCATCGGCAGCGCCTTCATGAGGGCGTCCGTCTCCTTGTTCTGCTCGCGTTTGGCGTGCAAGAACTGCGAATTGATGGTCGCCATCAAGGAATTCAGGTTCGTGGCCTGGGTGAACTTCTCGATGGCGGGCACAAAGTCCCCGAGCGTGTCACGCAGTTGCTTCAGATCCTCCTCGGGGACGAAGAGCAGCGCCTTCGGCCCCATCATCTTGAGGTCGCCCTTGTAGAAGACGTCCACGAAGAGATTGGTTTCGACCACCTGCTGGACGCCTTTGACCACGTTGGTCTGGCGGTATTTGTCGACCTCCAGCTTGGCGCCCAACCGCTCGACAAATTGGCGGTTCTTCTCCAAGTCGTCGCTCTCGACGATCACCACCAAGTCGTCCTGCTCGGGAAACTCCGCCTTGAACTTGAGGAAATTCTGATGGTACTTCTTCCCCGAGCCCACCAAGTTGTCGCGGCTGGGGTCGAACTGCAGATACTTGGCGGTGTACACCACCGAGCCGATGAAAAGGAGCAGCTGCGGCCACAGGAACCACGCGGGATGGCGGCAGACCTGCCGCGCCAACCAGCCCAGCGCGCGGCCGAAAATGGTTTGGTCCAACGTCTTCATGCCGGAACGCGGGCCGCCCCGTGGCCGCCGGTCAGGGGTTCGTCCGCTTGGTGGGGGCCGCCGGGGCTGTTAGGCCGCGGGAGTGAAATCGGCATTCGAATACAATTCCTTGACGTCGTCGTGATCCTCCAACTGCTCGATGAGGCGGTGCACGGCGGGGGCGGCGGCCGCGTCCACCGGGACCAAAAGGGTGGGCAGATACGTGATTTCGGCCGAGGCGCACTTGACGCCTTTCGCTTCAATTTGCTTGTGCACGGCCTCAAAGTGGCCGGGATCGGTGAGGATTTCGAACCCCTCGGGTTCGGCCTTGAAATCCTCGGCGCCGGCTTCCAAAGCGGCTTCCATGACCTGGTCCTCGTTGACGCCCTCGCGGGCGATGATCATCTGGCCTTTGCGCTCGAACAGGCGGGCCACCGCCCCCGCGGTCGCGATGCTGCCCCCGTTTTTGGTCATGATGCTGCGGATTTCCGCGGCGGTGCGGTTCCGGTTGTCCGTGCTCAATTCGACCAGGAGCGCGACCCCGTGGGGGCCGTACACCTCGTACGTGAGGTCCTCGAAAGAGCCGGTTTCGCCGCCGCCGGTGCCCTTTTTGATGGCGCGCTCAATGTTTTCATTGGGCATGTTCGCCCCGCGGCACTTGAACAGGCACATGCGCAGGCGGGGGTTCATGTCCGGATCCGCCCCGCCCAATTTGGCGGCAATGGCGATTTCCTTCGCCAGTTTGGCGAAAATCTTGCCGCGTTTGGCGTCAATCGCGCCCTTGAAAGTCTTAACTTTCGCCCATTTGCTGTGGCCTGCCATAATTCCTCTTATCTATAACCGCCGGCGGGAAAAACTCAACCCGCGCTTTCGACCACCGCGACGGCGGTGCCGTAGCACAGGACCTCGGTGATGCCCGGGGCGAGCTCCGTCGCGTCGTACCGCACGCCCAGCACCGCGTTGGCCCCCAACTGCCCGGCATGGGCCAGCATCAACTGAAAGGCCTCGCCCCGCGCCTGCTCGCACAATTCGGTGTAGATCGAGATATTGCCCCCAAACAAGCTTTGGATGCTGGCCCCCAGGTTGCCGACCACGGACCGCGAACGCACAATGATGCCCCGGACCACCCCGTAGGAGCGCGTAACGCGATACCCGGGGATTTCAAACCCGGTGGTGGTCAAAGCGTGCGTGTTGTTCATAAAGCCGCAACGATCCAACAACAATCCCGGCGGGGGCAGAAGCTTAATTTTGGGCGCCCGACCGCGCCACCGCGCCCGGGCGGCGGCCGCCCCGCCTATTCCAGCACAACAATGGTGTCCACGTCGTCCCAACGGTCGCCCTGCCCCAGGGTCAATTCCACGCCCTGGGCGGTGGTGGCGAGCCCCAACCGGTGGCGGGACGTCAAGAGGCGGGCGAAGGAAAAAGCGCGGTGGTCGGCCGGGGCGGGCAGGGACAAAGTCCGGGTGCGGGGTGGGAGAAACACATGGAGGTAGGTCTTGCTCCCGTCGCGGGACTCGGTGGCCGCGTACGGCGTGCCGATGAGGGGTTGGCGATTCAGGGTGAGGTACGCCCGGCTCGGCCGGGAGCCAAAAAGCGATGGCCCGGCCTGTTCGACCAACGTCCCCAACCGGTCGCAGAAGGAGCGCACTCCCAACTCCCAGTGACCACCGGGATGCGGTCCGAACGACCACCCCACCCCGCCGCCCTGCCGGTCCCGCACCGCCGCTTGGAGCACCGTGTATTGGTAGCACAACTCGGGGCCGAGCACGACCGAGTTGGTCAACGCCCACCATTCACCGGTGATGGGTTTGTTCACCGCCCAATTCGCCGCCGGGAAGGGACGTTCCAGCATTTCGTAGGCCCCAAAATCATTCACCGATTTGTTCAAGCCGCCGTTCTGCACCAACCACGCCCCCGGTTGCCGGCGCAGGATGGTGGACCGCAACCGCGGCCCGTCCACGATGCGCTTGGGCACCCCGCCGTCCATGAAATAGCCCGCCACGTCCTTCCCGTAACGGTCCACCAACTCGGCGACATAATCATTGAGGAAATCGTTGTAGCGCCGGTACGGCGGGCCGTCATTGTAGCCCACGCGGTCTTGGTCCGCTTTGGTGAAATCATGACCATCCGAGGGATGAATGTAAAACACCACGCGCAGGTGCTCCGCGCGGGCCGCCCGAACCACGTCCCGCAATACGTCGCGCCGGGCGGTGTGCCCGGGCAAATAACGGGCCATGACCGCGCTGGGAAACAGCACATTCATGTTCGCGTGGGAGGTGGTGAAAATCAGGTATTGGGCGTGCATCCGCTTGGCGGTGCGGGCGAGATCATCCGCGTCGAGGTTGTCCGCCAGTTCATCCAGGCTGCCCACGTGCGTGCCGTCCGCCCAAACCGTCGCCCCGTACTGGTAATCCTTGCCGGGAAACATGTAGTGGACGAAGAGCCCGAGGTGCATGTCGTAAAAAGCCGCGTGCCCCGAGGCCGCATCGGGGGCCACGGCGGGTTCCTCGGCGGCGGGGCAGAACTGTGAACCGGCCAGCAGCAGCCCGCAGCAGGCGGCCGCCAGTTTCAAGGTCCGACGCAAAAATGATTTCATGTTTTCAGTGGTCATCCGGGTTTAGCCGCCGGAAGCAAAATCAGGCGGAGCAAAGTGGTGGGGCGGAGCGTGGGTTCGGCTCGTGCCCTCGGGCCACACTGAACACGAATCCCGGCGGGGGCAAAAGCAGAATTCTGCGGGGACGTGGCGGCACGCCGCCGGTGTTCGTCCCGGCGCGCACCGGGTACAAAAAAGGCGCGGAACCTCGGTGGTCCCGCGCACGATCAGGAAGCCAGTTCGCCTTGACGGGCGAAGCGATAGAAGATCGCGGCGTTGGGGTCTCGCTGTTGGTGAACGGGGTGGACGCCGAGATGAGGTTGTACGGCCCGGCCACTTTGGTCGCCGACTGGATGGCCAAGGTGGGATCGGAGCAAGTCAGGACCACGTTGACGCCG
Source organism: uncultured Pedosphaera sp. (assembly GCA_903930565.1). Classification (GTDB taxonomy): domain Bacteria; phylum Verrucomicrobiota; class Verrucomicrobiia; order Limisphaerales; family Pedosphaeraceae; genus CAIXFN01. The sequence continues at coordinate 21,835 of CAIYZC010000464.1, read as the reverse complement.
TCGGCAGTGATTTTGAAGGAGACGCGAGCAACAACCCTTGTCACAGAGCCAAAACGGGTTTCGCAGCCTTGCAGCCGCGAAACCCGTTGCCGGAAACTGTTGTCTACTCAGCTCAGGACTTTTCGCCCATGCTGCCGTAGGTGAGGGCTTCGAGGACCTTGCCGTCGCCCGTGGTGATCTTCTTGGACTTCTCGTCGAAGAGGCACATCACGTTCAGGCGCTGGGACATTTCCGCCAGGGCGATGACGGTCTGGACGCGGACGGCGAGTTCAATGTTGCCGTAGGGCTGCGTGTTGGTGCGGATACAGTTGAACCAGTTCTTTTCCATCTCGGGAATCTTCTGGCCGCTGGGCACCAAGTGGGTGTAGCTCTCGGGATCGATTTCCTCGGAGAATTCTTTCTGGGGCTTGAGGTCCACGCTGTCCACGCCCATTTCCAAAACGGCCTTGTGGCCGCGGATGACGGAGGGGAGACCGTTCCAGTTGATCGTGCTGGTGGTGACGAGGATGTGGAGGCCGCTGGGGAATTCGGCGATGATCTCGATCTGCTCGGGCACGTCGCGCTCGGGGGTGCCGGGGGTGTTCTTGTCGGTGTGGATGGGGTTGTTGCCCAGCGCCACAACGCGGGTGGGGAATTCGGGCATGCCGGTGGCCAGCATCAGGGGATGGAGGCGGTGCGGCACGAGGTCGCCCAGGGTGCCCGCGCAATACGGATAGTATTTGCGCCAGCGGAAATAGGCGTCCTTGTCAAAGGCGGTCTTGTGGTGGACGGGCTTCTGCCACATGTCCCAGTTCACGTCGTCGGCCGTGGCCCAGGCTTCGATGTCGTAATTCCACTCGCCCTTGGGGGCGTTGCGGGGGTAGCTGTCCTGCGCGAGGATCACGGGGCCGATTTTGCCGCCCTTGATGAGTTCGGCGGCCTTTTGCCAGCTCGCGTCGGAGCAAATCTGGGCGCCGATCTGGAAGATGCGCTTGTTGTTGCGGACGGCTTCGGCGTAGGCGAAGGCTTCTCCCAAATAGCGGGTCATGGGCTTCTCGCCATAGACGTGCTTGCCGGCGTTGACGGCGTCGATGCCGCAGCCCGCGTGCCAGTGGTCCACGGTGGCGATAGTGACGGCGTCGATGTCCTTGTTTTCGAGCAGCTTGCGATGGTCATCGTAGCCCTTGCAGCCGCCGCCGATGGTCTTTTGGGCCTCGGCCACGCGGTACTTGGACAGATCGCAGACGGCCGCCATGGAGATGTTGTTGTCCGCGGCGTTTTCCTTCTGGCTGTTGACGTGGGCCATGCCCTGCTTGCCGACGCCGATGAAGCCGACGACGATGCGGTCATTGGCGCCGATGACGCGACCGGGCGAGGGCGCCTGGTTCTGGCCGTAAACGGGGGTCTTGAAGAGGTTGGTGGAGGCAACGACCGCGGCGGCGGTGGTGGCCTTTTTGATGAATTCGCGGCGGGTGCCGGCGCCGGTGGCCGGCTGGGTATTTGGCTTGGTCATAAAATGGTGCTAGCTAAAGCTTCGGTTCGTTTTCGATGCCGAGTGTTGGACGGAGCCTAGCCCAAACAAATTCGCGGTCAAGCGCGCAAAACACTTTTTGGCGGGAGGATTCGGCCCAAGGGGGAGCCCCGCGCGAAGCCGCGAAACCGCGCCGGGGGCGAAGGGGAAGGACCAACGTTACGGCGCCAGCAATTCGGCGACTTTCGCGGGGATGTCGGCGTGGCGCATGAGGGATTCGCCGACCAAAATGGCGCCCGCCCCGGCGGCGGCCACGCGCTGGACGTCCGCCCTGGTGTGGATGCCACTCTCGGCGACCAAGAGGCGATCCGGCCGGGGCGCGGCGGTCCGCGCTTCCGTGGCCAGGCGCTCGGTCGTGGCCAAATCCACCTTGAAGGTCTTCAGGTTCCGGTTGTTCACCCCCAGCAAACGGGCGTCCACCGCGAGCGCGCGGGCGAGTTCCGCCTCATCGTGGACCTCCACCAGCACGGACAACCCGGCGGCCAGGGCCAGGGCTTGGAATTCCCGCAGCCGGGCGTCATCCAAGATCGCGACAATCAGCAAAATCGCGTCCGCGCCGTGCTCGACCGCTTCGAGAATCTGGCGCGCGTCGATGATGAAATCCTTGCGCAACAGGGGCAGACCGACGACTTCGCGGACGGCGCGCAGGTACGCCAGCGAGCCTTGGAAGAACCGCTCGTCCGTCAACACCGAGAGGCAGTCCGCCCCGGCCGATTCATAATCGCGGGCGATGCGCACGGCGTCAAAATCCGGCCGGATCAAGCCGGCCGAAGGCGAAGCCTTTTTGATCTCGGCGATCAAACCCACCGACCCGCCCCGGCGGGGGTGGCGCAGGGTGCCGGCGAAGTCCCGGACGCCGCCGCGGGCGCGGATCTTGTCCCGCAAAAGTTCCGCGGTGACGGGCTGCACGGGCAGCCGCGCCACTTCGCGATGCTTCTCTTCGACGATGGTGTCCAGGATGTTCACGATGGCGGCCGAGGCGGGCGGAAGGTTTAGTCCTCCTCGTCCTTGATGTTGGCCATGCGTTTGCTCGGCCCGCCGGCGCGGAGCCAGGCGTTCACGAAGGGATCCAGATTGCCGTCCATGACGCCTTGAACGTCGCTGGTTTCGACGCCGGTGCGCAGGTCCTTGACCATGCGGTAGGGTTGGAAGACGTAGCTGCGGATCTGGTTGCCCCAGGACACGCTGCCTTTTTCGCCGTAAAACCGTTCCATTTCCTGCTTCTGGGCATCCAAACGCTGGGCGTAGATGCGGGAGAGCAGCAGTTTCATGGCGGTGGCGCGGTTTTGGTGCTGCGACCGCTGGCTCTGGGAGGCCACGACGAGGCCCGTGGGGATGTGCGTGATGCGCACGGCGGTTTCCACCTTGTTGACGTTCTGGCCGCCCTTGCCGCCGGAGCGGAAGGTGTCCACGTGGAATTCGTTGGGCGGAATGGCGACTTCGCCCTCCTCTTCGATTTCCGCGATGGCGTCCACGCTGGCGAAGCTGGTGTGCCGCCGCTTGTTGGAGTCAAACGGGGAAATGCGCACCAACCGGTGCACCCCGCGCTCGGCCTTGCAAAAGCCGTAGGCGTTTTCCCCGGTGACGAGCAGGGTGACGCTCTTGATGCCGGCGGTTTCGCCCTCCAGCGCGTCGTTGACTTCGATCTGCCAGCCGCGGGATTCGCCCCAGCGCTGGTACATGCGCAGCAACATGCCCGCCCAGTCGCACGACTCCGTGCCGCCGGCGCCGGCGTTGATGCTGAGGATGCAGTTGTTCTTGTCGTGCGGGCCGTTGAGGAACACCCGCAGCTCCAGATCTTCCAGGTTCTTGGCGAACAGCGCGAAGTCGCGCTCCATTTCCTTTTCCAAGCGCGCCTGCGCGGCCTCGGGCTCGGCGGCCGCGAGTTCGAGCATCACGGGAAAATCCTCCAACTGCTTCTCCGCCCGGAGGAGGGGGTCGATCTTCTTGCGCAGCGTGTTCGACTCGTCGATCAACTTTTGCGCCTGCTCCCGGTGGTTCCAAAAGCCCTCGGCCGCCATCAGGGCGTCCAACTCCGCCAGTCGTTTTTGTACGCCTGGGACGTCAAAGAAACCTCCGTAGGTGACGCACTTTATCCACCACGGACGACAACTGGGCATTGATCACATCGAACATAGGGGGCGGAGGTTACGCCGGCGGGGCCGGCAAATCCAGTGTTCTTTGCACGGCGTGAAAAGCGGGGGAAACCGAGTTTTTTGACATGATTAACAGGATGGACCGGATTTCAGAGGGGAACAACGCCGGGGACTTTCCCCCGCATCCACCGACCCGCCCCGTTCCATGCACCCGGCCTGCCCCATCTGCGCGCATCTGCGCCATCTGCGGTTCCACCTCCCGTTCCGATCCCCTTCCTTTTTGTGATCTTTGTGATCTTTGCGGTTAAATAATTCCCCGCATTGCGGTCACAATTCGTCCTGACGTTCGGCGTAAAACAGCCCGTGCGCCCGGTCGTATTCCGCCACCGGCACCAGCACGTTGAACAGCCGGTTCAAGTCCTCCGGATCCTCCCCCTCGGCCGGCGGCGCCACCGGCTCCTGCGCGGCCGCGATGCCGTGCTTTTCGAGCATCATGACCAGCAGATCGGCGTTCACGGCGGGACCGGTGTAGAACAACTTCATCCCCGCAATAAGCCACAACCCGCCGCGAAGTCCACGCCAATTCCCCGGCTGCGGCCGCCCCACCGGTCAAATTTTGGACCATGCTGGGCAAAAGTCGCCACCCCCACCCTGGCCGCCGGTCGCCCCTGCGCCTCCAAACTGGCCGGCAAGCTGGGGAATTCCCCGGTGCAAACAGGGCGCTCAAATCGTTTCAAGCCGGACGGCGGCGACGCGCTGTGAATTAAACTAACCGTGACGGTGCATTTTTCGCGGAGCATTTTGTCAGCCGCGCGGAGCGGCATGGTATCCCGGCTGCTTTCGGTCGAAGGGTCTGCGTGGCGTCGTCGGTTACGGGTTGTGGGCATATTTACCCAGGCCGGTTTCCGGCGAGGACCAACGCTCCGGCGCCAGTGCGCCCGGGGGCGGCGCGGGTCAACCTACCAAACGAAAACCAAACCAATACTGATGAAGAAACAAAGTTTGAACTCCCGGCGGCTGGGCATGGCCGGTGCCCTGCTCGGCTTGGCCATGGGTGGCGCGACGGTCCTGCGCGCCGACGACACCGCCTCCCCGGCGGATTCCCGGGTCGCCCAACTGGAGAAGGAAAATCAGATCATGCAGCAGCGCCTGGCCGCGCTGGAATCCATGGCGCAAAAGGAAGGGCTGCTGCCCAGCGGCGAATCCTCCAGCAAACCCGTGAGCGCGATGTCGGACATCACCATCAGCGGCTTTGTCACGGCCTCCTACTTCCACGATTCCAACGAACCCAAGGGCGGCACCATTCCCGGCTACCTGTGGAACCGGCAGAATGATTCCTTCACCCTCAACAAATTCAAGCTCACCCTGGCCAGCGCCCCGGTGGAACGGAGCGGCGACAAGTTCGACGTGGCCTTCCGCACCTCGCTGATCTTCGGCCAGGACGCGCCCATCGTCGATCCCATCAGCAAATCGCTGGGTGGCACCCAGGGCTTTTCGAACGTCCGCGAAGCCTTCGTGGAAATGAACGTGCCCATCGGCACCGGCCTCAATGTGAAGGCGGGCGAACTGATTTCCCTGCTCAATTATGAATCCGGGGACGGCGGCTCCGCCAACGGCAACGCCTCGCAGGGCTACCAATGGTTCTTCACCGGCAACGCCCCTTCCACGGGCGTGCAGTTGGGTTACACGCTCACCGACGGCGTGGACCTCAAAGTTCGCGCGCAGAACGGCCTCTATGCCGGCCCGATCGACAACAACAGCTCCAAGACGCTCATGGCGGCGTTGGGTCTCAAACCCTTCGACAAAGTTTGGTTCAGCTTGATCGGTTTTGCCGGCCGGGAAGATGCCTTTATCCAATCCGTCAAAGGCGGCTCGCTGCTGGGCGGCTGGCAGGCCACACCGGAATTGGGCTTCGGCACGGAACTCGATTTCTTCGAATTCTACAATCCCAACACGGCGACCCCGAAGGGGCATTGCCCGGTGTACTCCATGGGCCTGTGGACCACGTATGATTTCTCCAAGCAAGTCGGCGTGACGCTCCGCACCGAATTCCTGAGCGACAGCCATGGGGCGGACGCGTCGGGCGGCGGGTTGGGCTTTCAGAATCCCGCCGGCGTCGGCCAGGATCTGACGAGCGCGGCGTTCACGCTGAACTACAAACCTCTCCCCAACTTGAAACTGCAGCCCGAAATCCGCTTCGACCACACCTCCTATGCGGGGGGCTTTGTGAATGGCAAGGAAAACCGCTTCCTCTTCGGCGCGGCCGCCTCGTACCTGTTCTAAACCAACCACCCACCCAACCAACCATCCATCCCCTCCGCAATCAATCCAACATGAAATCCTTATTCCCCAAAATCCTGGGCGGCACCGCCGCCCTCCTGCTGGCCTTCACGGCCGCCGCGCAGGACACCGTCAAAGTCGGCATTCTCCACTCCCTGAGCGGAACCATGGCGATCAGCGAGACCTCCCTCAAGGATGTGCTGCTGTTCACCTTTGATGAAATCAACGCCAAGGGCGGCGTGCTCGGCAAAAAGATCGAACCAGTGATCGTCGACCCCGCCTCCAACTGGCCGCTCTTCGCCGAAAAGGCCGAAGGCCTGCTCGTCAAGGACAAGGTCGCCGTGGTTTTCGGCTGCTGGACCTCGGTCAGCCGCAAATCCGTGCTGCCCGTTTTTGAGAAGTACAATGGTCTGCTCTTTTACCCCGTGCAGTACGAGGGCGAAGAACTCTCCAAGAACATCTTCTACACCGCCGAAGCCGTGAACCAGCAGGCCATCCCCGCCGTGGATTACATGCTCGCGGACGGCAAGAAGAAGTTCTACCTGCTTGGTTCGGACTACGTCTATCCGCGCACGACGAACAAAATCCTCAAGAAATATCTCAAGTCCAAGGGCATTCCTGATGCCGACATCATCGAAATCTACACGCCCTTCGGCCACACCGACTACCAGACCATCGTCGCGGAGATCAAGAAGTTCTCCCAAGGCGGCAAGGCCTGCGTGATCAGCACCCTGAACGGCGACACCAACGTGCCCTTCTTCAAGGAATTCGCCAACGCGGGTCTCACCTCCGAAAACTGCCCGGTGGTTTCCTTCAGCCTCTCGGAAGATGAATTCCGCAGCCTGCCCACCAAGGACCTCGTCGGCCACCTGGGCTGCTGGACCTACTTCATGTCCCTGCCCAGCAAGGAGAACAAAAAATTCGTGGCCGACTTCCAAAAGTGGCTTAAGACCGCCCCGGCCGGCGTGGACAAAAACAAACGCGTGACCTGCAGCCCCATGAACCTCTCCCGCACCGGGGTTTATCTCTGGAAGCAAGCGGTCGAAAAGGCCGGTTCGTTTGACGTGGACAAAGTCCGCGCCGCCCTGCCCGGCCAGAAGTTCAAGGCCCCCGAAGGCGAAGTCACCATGCAGGAGAACCACCACCTGATCAACCCGGTGTTCATCGGCGAAACCATGGCCAACGGCCAGTTCAAGATCGTCAAGTCCCTCGGGCCCGTGGCCGGGGAACCCTTCAGCGACAAGTTCCTGAAATAGTCGCCCGCAATTTGTCTCGCAGTCCTGGTTAGAACTATGCATACGAGGAGGCGGGGGTAGTCCATTCCTCCGCCTCCTTGGTGTTTTCGGGTCCGCACTTTTTCCCCTTTACCATGATGCCCACCCACCTGTTCCGCCACCCCGTGGTATTTCTGATGATTCTCGCCGCCCTGGTTGCCACCGCATTGCAGTCGCGGGGCGCGGGCCACCGTGACATCCTGGTGCAGGCAATCACGAACAACGACGTGGCGGCGCAGGCGACGCTCATTGTCACCCTGGCGAACCAGCCCGACCCGGTGGTGGAGCAGACCCTCACCGCCTGGCGGCAGGGGGCGGTTTATATTTTGGAACCGGAAGACAAACCCAAGATTCCCTTTTTGCTGGAAGCCGCCACGGACGCCACCGGCCAGGCCCGGGGGGTGGCCATCGCCACCGGCGAAGTGCTCAAGGACCCGGACGGCAAACCACTCCTGTTCACGGCCGCCGAACTCACCGCCGCGGACACCTCGGCCAAGCTGCGCCGCGCGATCAAAACGACTTTGGACGTGCTGGCCCTCTCCAATGCGAACCCGAATGTGCGGCGGGACGCGGCCACCAAACTGGGCCAGGAGCAAAACCCGGATTACTTGCCCCACTTTCGCGACCGCCTGACCAACGAGCAATTTCCCGAGGTGCGCAAAGCCCTCGCGGAAGCGATCGCCCTGACCGAATTGGTGGATGAAAAGCCCGCCGTCCGGCTGGCCGCGGTGCGCGCCCTGGATGCGCAGCGCTCGATCGCCGCCCTGGATTTCCTGGTGCGCATGGCCGCCGAGGCCCGCACCAACCAAACCGCCTACTCCCCCGAAATGTCCGCCGCCATCCTCCAAGCCCGCGGCCGCATCGAACGCCATGTGGCGACGAGCAATTTCATCGAAACCGCCTTTCACGGGCTGAGCTTGAGCGCCGTCTTGCTGATCGCCGCCCTGGGCCTGGCCATCACCTTCGGTTTGATGGGCATCATCAACATGGCCCACGGCGAGATGATCATGCTTGGCGCTTACACCGCCTATTTGACGCAGAACCTCTTCATCCACTGGTTCGGCCAGGGGACGCCCGGCTTCAATTGGTATTTCCCCGTCGCCCTGCCGCTTTCCTTTCTCAGCGCCGGGTGCATCGGCGTGATCTTGGAGCGCGGCATCATTCGGCACCTGTACAAACGCCCGCTCGAATCCCTCCTGGCGACGTGGGGGGTGAGTTTGGTCCTGCAACAAGGCATGCGCACCCTCTTCGGGGCTGCCAATGTGCAGGTTTATTCCCCCAGTTGGCTGACGGGCAATCTGAACGCCTGGGACGTGGTGTTCGCTTATAACCGTATGTTTGTGATCGGATTCGCCGTGTCAATCGTGGTGTTCACTTGGCTGCTGCTCACCAAAACTTCCCTCGGACTCCAGGTGCGGGCGCTGATGCAAAACCGGCAAATGGCCGCCTGCATGGGCGTGCGCACCGACCGCGTCAACATGGCGACGTTCGCCTTCGGGTCCGGCCTGGCGGGTATGGCGGGCGCCTGCCTCTCGCAGATCGGCAACATCGGCCCGGGCCTGGGCCAAAGCCATATCGTGGATTGCTTCATGGTCGTCGTGCTCGGCGGCGTCGGGAACCTGCAAGGCACGGTTTCAGCCGCCCTGGGCATCGGGGTGACCGATCAAATCCTCCAACCCCACCTGGGCGCCGTGCTCGGCAAAATCACCGTGCTGGCGGCGATTATCTTGTTCCTGCAATGGCGTCCCGCCGGATTGTTCGCCACGCGCGGACGGGGGTTGGAGAGCTGACCATGAAACGTGCGATTTCCAAAACCGAGCTCGGCTTCCTGGCCGTGGCCGGCTTGCTGTTCTTCCTGGTGCTGCCGGCCCTGAACGCGTTGCCGGAAAGCCATCCGCTCCACCTGACCACGTTCACGCTCAGCCTGTGCGGCAAGTATCTTTGCTACGCCGTCCTCGCCTTGAGCGTCGACCTCCTCTGGGGCTACACCGGTTTGTTGAGCCTCGGGCAATGCCTGTTTTTCTCCCTCGGCGGTTACGCCCTGGGCATGTATTTGATGCTCAAGATCGGCACGCGCGGCCAGTACCATGCGGACATTCCCGACTTCATGGTGTTTCTGGAGTTCATCAAACGCTACCCCGACACCGGCGGCCTGCCGCCCCACTGGCTTCCCTTCAAAAGCTTTTGGTTTGCCGCCGCGGCCGTGGTCTGGGTGCCCGCCGTCGTGGCCGCCATTTTCGGATTCCTCGCTTTTCGTTCGCGCATCAAGGGCGTCTATTTCTCCATCCTCACCCAGGCCTTGACCTACGCCGCCTGCCTCATGTTTTTCCGCAACGACTTCACGTTTGGCGGGAACAACGGGCTGACGGATTTCAAGGAAATCCTCGGCTTCGATCTCAACGCCGCGGGCACGCGCCGCGGCCTCTTCATCGCCACCGCGGTCCTCCTGCTGGCCACCTACGGGCTGTGCCGCTGGCTGACGACCTGCCGGTTCGGCAAGATCCAACGCGCCATTCGCGACAGCGAGAACCGCGTCCTGTTCTCCGGCTACGCCACGGCGAACTTCAAGATCTTCGTCTTTGTGGTCGCCGCGATCATTGCCAGCCTCGGCGGCGCCTTGTTCGTTCCGCAGGTGGGCATCATCAACCCCAGCGAAATGGCCACGGACAAATCACTGGAGGCGGTGGTGTGGGTCGCGGTCGGCGGCCGTGGCACCTTGGTCGGCCCGATCCTCGGTGCCATCGGGGTCAACTGGCTCAAGAGCTACGCCACCCACGCCTTCCCCGAGTATTGGCTGTTCATCCTCGGCGCACTATTCATCGTCATGACGCTTTTCTTCCCCAAAGGCATTGTCGGGATTCCGGAGCAATTCCGCGTCTGGCGCGCCCGCCGCGCCGGCCCGGCACCCGCCGCCGCCGCCCTCGCGCCCGCCGGCGCCACGGAGGAAAAACCATGAGCGCCCCCGCCGCCACCCATCCCCACGCCACCACGCACCCTCCCCTCAAGGAATTCATCCTCACGCTGGAAGGAGTGAACAAGGCCTTCGACGGCTTCAAGGCCATTTCCAATCTGAACTTCTACATGGACCACGGGGAGTTGCGGACCATCATCGGCCCCAACGGCGCGGGCAAGAGCACGATGATGGACATTATCACCGGCCGCACCCGCCCGGACACCGGCCGGGTGGAGTTCGGCAAAGACACGGATTTGACCCGCCTGAACGAATACCAAATCAACCGCCTCGGGGTGGGCCGCAAGTTTCAAACCCCGTCGGTGTACACCGACCATACAGTGTTTGAAAACCTTTTGCTCTCCCTGCCCGGCACCCGCAGTGTGTGGGAGGCGCTGTTCTCGCGGGTGACCGCCGGCCAACGGGCGCGCATCGACGAACTGCTCACCCTCATCCGCCTCACCGACCACGCCCACCGCAAGGCCGGGGTGCTGGCCCATGGCCAAAAGCAATGGTTGGAGATCGGCATGTTGCTCGCCCAGGATCCCAAGCTCCTGCTGGTGGATGAACCCGCCGCCGGCATGACGGATGAGGAGACCGCCCGCACCGGCGAACTGCTGCTGAGCCTCGCGGGCAAACACAGTATTATTGTGATCGAGCACGACATGGTGTTCGTGCGCCAGATCGCCCGGAAGGTCACCGTCCTCCACCAAGGCACCGTCCTGTGCGAGGGCACGGTGGACGAGGTCCAAAACAACGAGCGCGTCGTCGAGGTCTATCTCGGGCGCAAGCACGAAAAGAAAACGACGTGAGCGCAGCCCCGCCCCCCGCCCTCAGCATCACCGGTCTGCACGCCGCCTACGACGGCTCGCAAATCCTGCGCAATATCAGCCTCACCCTGCCCCCCCGCCAGGTGGTCGCCCTCATGGGCCGCAACGGCGTCGGCAAGACCACCACCCTGAAGTGCATCATGGGCTTGGTCAAACCCACGGCCGGGAGCATCCAACTCGCGGGCCGGCCCTTGAACGGGCTGCGCCCGGACGAACGCGCCCGCGGGGGGATCGGCTACGTGCCCCAGGGCCGGGACATTTTCCCCAACCTGACGGTCGCCGAAAACTTGGAATTGAGCCTCGTCGTCCACGGGCGCGCCGCGGGCAGCGAAATGGCCCGGGTGCTGGAACTCTTCCCCGTCCTCAAGGAAATGCTCAAGCGCAAGGGCGGAGTGCTCAGCGGCGGGCAACAACAGCAACTGGCCATCGCCCGCGCCTTGCTCACCAACCCCCAGGTGTTGCTGCTCGACGAACCCACCGAGGGCATTCAACCCAACATCATCGACCAGATCGGCGACACGTTGGTGAAGATCCGGGCCGAAGGCAAAGTGAGCATTCTGCTGGTGGAGCAATACCTTGACTTTTGTTTGGAGGTGGCGGACAGCTTTTACGTGATGGACCGCGGCGCCATAGTGGCGGGCGGCCCCATCGCGCAACTGAACGACACCATTGTGAAGCAGTACCTCACGGTATGATTTGGCCGCGGCCGGCCGGCTCCCCGGCGCCCGGCGCGGGCGCCCTGACGGTGGGCGTGGTGGCCGGCGCCAGCGCCTTGACCTCCCTTGCCGCCGCCAGCCCGTTGAAAATCCTCGTTCCCCGTCCGCGCGGCCCGAGCGTGTGGGCTTACCTGAGCAGTTTCGGGGGCGGTTTGGTGGCGGGGGACGAGACCCGCGTGGACGTCACCCTCGAACCCGGCGCCCGCTGTTTTCTCGGCACTCAAGCCGCCACCAAGGTTTACCGCAACCCCGCCGGCCGCCCCTGCGGCCACCGCCTCGACGCAACCCTCGGCGCGGGCAGCCTGCTCGTCCTCGCGCCCGATCCGGTCCAGGCTTTCGCCGGTTCGCGCTACCACCAACGCCAGACCTTCGAGCTGGGCCCCGGCAGCGGTCTGGTGCTCGTGGACTGGCTCTCCGCCGGCCGCACCGCGCGCGGGGAACGGTGGGCCTTCGACCACTTCGAAAGCCGGAATGAAGTCCGGTGCGGCGCCGAGTGCCGGCTGCTCGACGCGGTGCGTTTGGACGCGCTCGGCGGCCCGTTGACGGGCGCGCACCGCCTGGGCCGGTTTAATTGCCTGGCCATGCTCGCGCTTTTGGGCGAGCCCTTGGCCGCCGCGACCACCAACCTGCTGGCCGAAACCGCCGCCCGCCCCGTGCGCCGGCGGGAACCTCTGCTGGTCACGGCCAGTCCCCTGCCCCACGGAGTGATCGTCCGCCTGGCGGGCGAAAGCCTGGCGGCGGTGGCGGCGGAAATCCAGCGCCTGCTTGCCTTTGTGCCCGTTCTGTTGCACGATGACCCTTGGCGACGGAAATGGTAGCCCGCCGCCTCGAAATGAATACTCGCCATGCATCTTTCCCCCCGAGACATTGACAAGCTGCTGCTGCACAACGCGGGCTTCCTCGCGCAAAAACGCCTGGCCCGCGGCGTGCGCCTCAACCACCCCGAGGCCGTCGCCCTCATCGCCACGCAACTGCTGGAATTCATCCGGGACGGCCGCGGCGTCGCCGAGCTCATGAATCTCGGCCGGCAATTCCTGGGCCGCCGCCAAGTCATGCCGGGCGTTCCCGCCATGGTCGCCGAAGTCCAAGTCGAAGGCACCTTTCCCGACGGCACCAAACTGGTCACGGTCCACCATCCCATCGCTTCCCTCGACGGCGATTTGTCCCTCGCGCTCTACGGCAGCTTTTTGCCGGTGCCCGATTTGACCCACTTCACCGCCCCCGCCGGGGAACCGGACTGCGAGCCCGGGCAATGCCTCCCCTTGCCCGGCGAGCTGGAACTCAACGCCGGCCGCCCCGGAGTCACCCTTACCGTCACCAACCTGGGGGACCGCCCGATTCAAGTGGGCAGCCATTACCATTTTGTCGAGACCAACGCCCACCTCCGCTTCGACCGCGCCCGCGCCTATGGCCGCCGCCTGGACATCCCGGCCGGCACCGCCGTCCGCTTCGAGCCGGGCGAAACGAAAACGGTGCCCTTGGTGGACATCGCCGGCGCGCGGGTGATCCGCGGCGGCAACAATTTGGCGGATGGCCCCGTCACCCCGGCCAACGCCGCGGCCACTCTGGCCCGGGTCCGGGAACGCGGCTTCGCCCACGAGGAGGAGAAATAGCCATGGCCCACCGGATGCTGCGGTCCCACTACGCCGAAATGTTCGGCCCCACCACGGGCGACCGGGTGCGGCTCGGCGACACCTGCCTGGTGCTGGAGGTGGAACACGATTACACCGTCTACGGCGACGAATGCAAATTCGGCGGCGGCAAGGTGCTCCGCGAGGGCTTGGGCCAGGCCGCCGGGGTCGGTCAGGCCGAGGCGCTGGATTGCGTCATCACGAACGCGCTCGTCCTGGATTACACCGGGATTTACAAAGCCGACATCGGCATCAAGAACGGCCTCATCGCCGGGATCGGCAAAGCAGGCAACCCGGATGTCATGGCCGGGGTCACCCCCGGCATGATTTTCGGCGTGACCACCGAGGTCATCGCAGGCGAAGGGCTGCTCCTCACCGCGGGCGGCTTGGACACCCACATCCATTACATCTGCCCGCAGCAGGCCTTCGAAGCGGTCGCCGCGGGCTTGACCACCATGGTGGGTGGCGGCACCGGCCCGGCCACGGGCACCTGCGCGACCACCTGCACCCCGGGGGCCGGGCACCTCCGCATGATGCTCCAGGCCACGGACGGTTTGCCCCTGAATTTCGGCTTCACCGGCAAGGGCAACACCCCCCACCCCGCCGGTCTGCGCGAACAGATCCAAGGCGGCGCCTGCGGCCTCAAATTGCACGAGGACTGGGGCACCACCCCCGCCGCCATCGATTGCTGCCTGCGCGTCGCGGACGCCGAGGATGTCGCGGTGACCATCCATACGGACACATTGAACGAGTCCGGCTTCGTGGACGCCACCATCGCCGCCCTCGCCGGCCGGACGATTCACGCCTACCACGCGGAAGGAGCCGGCGGCGGCCACGCCCCCGACATCATCCGCGTCTGCGGCGAACCCAACGTCCTGCCCAGCTCCACCAACCCCACCCGGCCCTATACCATCAACACGATCGACGAGCACCTCGACATGCTCATGGTGTGCCATCACCTGGACGCGGGTTTGCCCGAGGACGTCGCTTTCGCGGAAAGCCGCATCCGCGGGGAGACCATCGCCGCCGAGGACATCCTCCACGATTTGGGCGCGATCAGCATGATCAGCTCCGATTCCCAGGCCATGGGCCGCATCGGCGAAGTCATCACGCGCACCTGGCAAACCGCCGATAAAATGCGCCAACAACGCGGGCGCTTGTCCGGGGAGCAGGGGGCGAACGACAACTTCCGCATCAAACGCTACCTCGCCAAATACACCATCAATCCGGCCATCGCCCACGGCATCTCGCACTTGGTCGGCTCCGTCGAAGTCGGCAAGCTGGCCGATCTCGTCCTCTGGAAGCCCGCGTTCTTCGGCGCCAAACCCGAAATGGTCCACAAGGGCGGCGCCATCGCCTGGTCGCAGATGGGCGATCCCAACGCCTCCATCCCCACCCCGCAGCCGGTGTATATGCGCCCGATGTTTGGCGCCTTCGGCCGCGCCCCCGGTCCCTTGGGCATCAACTTTGTCAGCCGTCTCGCCCACGAACACGGCATTGGCGCGGCTTACGGTCTGACCAAGCGCGTGGAGCCGGTCCGCGGCTGCCGCCACCTGGGCAAGCGGGACATGAAATGGAACGACGCCCTGCCCCGCATCACGGTCGATCCTGAAACCTACGAAGTCCGGGCCGATGGCGAACTGCTGGTTTGCACCCCCGCCTGCGTCCTGCCCCTAGCCCAACGCTATTCCCTTTTTTAGCGGTGGCACCACCGGATATTTCAACTCCCGCAGTGACGCCCGCCGTCGAGCCAACGGCCGCCGCGGACTGGCTGCTGTGGCAGCTGGCGGACTCCGCCTTTCCCACCGGGGGCTTCGCCCATGGCGGCGGGCTGGAGGCGGCCTGGCAACACGGGGAGGTGCGGAATGCCGCTGATTTGCAGAGTTTCCTGGCCGCCGCCCTCCATCAAATCGCCGCCGGCCCCTTGTGCTTTGTCACCGCCGGGCACCGCGAACCCGCCGGGCTGCCCGCCCTCGACCACCGTTGCGACGCGTTCACGAACAACCATGTGGCCAACCGCGCCAGCCGCTTGCAGGGCCGGGCCCTGATTGCCACGGCCGACCGGGTGTTTGCGCTCCCCGCGCTGCGCGCCCTCCGCCCCGGCGGCGCCGACGCCCCGCCCTGCGGGCATCTCGCCCCGGTCTTTGGCGTGGTGACCCGCGTGCTGGAGCTCACCCAGGCCGCCGCCGGTCGGCTTTTTCTGTTCTGGCAGCTTCGCGGCCTGACGAGCGGGGCCGTGCGTTTGGGCGTCGTCGGCCCCCTGGAGGCCCAGGCCATCCAGTATCAACTCACCCCGCTGCTGGAAACCGTTTGGCTCGCGGGCCGCGATGTGCCGGTGGCCGCCGCCGCCCAAACCGCACCCTTGCTCGACCTCTGGCAGGGCGCCCAAGACCGCCTCTACTCCCGCCTTTTCCAAAGCTGACCCCGCCCGGAACCAACCCCATTGCGTATGCCTTCCCATTCTCACGACCATGATCATGGCCACGACCACGACCACGGCCACACCCATGAGCACCTGGACCACCCGGGCCATTTCCATGAACGCGCCGAACCCCTCGGTCGTGACTACTCCCAACGCGCTTTCACGGTCGGCGTCGGCGGCCCCGTGGGCAGCGGCAAGACCGCGCTCATGCTCGCCCTTTGCCGCGACCTCCGCGCAAAAGTGAACCTCGCCGCCGTCACCAACGACATCTTCACGCGGGAAGACGGCGAATTCCTCCTGCGCCACGAAGCGCTTCCGGCCGACCGCATCCGCGCGGTGGAGACGGGCGGCTGCCCCCATGCCGCGATCCGTGAGGACATCTCCGCCAACCTCCTCGCCCTGGAAGACCTCCAACAGTTGCACCACCCCGACCTCCTCCTGTTGGAATCGGGCGGTGACAACCTCGCCGCCCACTTCAGCCGCGAACTCGCCGACTACACGATCTACGTGATCGATGTGGCGGGCGGCGATAAAATCCCCCGCAAGGGCGGCCCCGGCATCACCCAGGCCGATCTCTTGGTCATCAACAAAACCGACCTCGCCGCCGCCGTCGGCGCCGATCTCGGCGTCATGGACCGCGACGCCCGCGCCATGCGGGGCGCCGGCCCCTTCCTCTTCGCCCAGGTGAAACACGGCATCGGCGTCCCCGAAATTTCCGCCCACATCCTCCACGCCCTCCAACACGCCCGCCACCAACCGCACCAACATTAGTTCCGTCGATCCTCCACGACGTTCAGCGCCCCCGTGGATTTGAGCGGGCGGCGGGCGCAACACAAAAACCGGCCGGGAGGCGCATTCGACTGCGTCCTTCCCGGCCGGTGATGAAGCGGTTCAATCCAAGCTCCTCCGCCGACTCAACTCGCGCTGCCGAGGGCGACGAAATAGCGGAGATTGTTGTTCACGGAGGCAACCGTGACCACGCAGCTTTGCCCGGGCTTCAGCGTGAACGTGGTGGCGGCGGTCTGAAAATTCATCCCCGCCAGGACAAACATGGGCGTGGGCAGGGTGTTGGGAGTCCAAGGAAACAACGAGTAGTTGATGATGGTGCAGCTGAAACCCACCGGCAAGTTGGTGGGAAACACCGGCAAACCGCTGTTCTGGGTCAGGATGACATCACCGCTTTGGGCGGCGCTCAAGGTCAGGGGCGGGTTGGTGGAATTAAGGACGAGGACAGTTGCGAGGTTGCTCATATGTGTTTGTTGGTTTGCGAACCTAACTGACAGTGTAATTCGGCCGGTGGGTTCACCAAGTGAATGACCGGCTTGCCGGCGGTGCGCCGCCGGTTCCTGCGGCGCTAACGTTCGGCAACTAATACACTCGCGAACGCCGCAGCCGGATTACCAACAATCCAAATTTCGACGACGAATCTTGATCCCTGACCTCCAGGCCAACTACCGACCGCCGCACTGACGCCCACCGGCAGCATCGGGTGCGGCAGGGCAAAAAGCTTGGAACGTCAGGTTGACGCTTGGCAGAAGTTCTTCGGACCCATCTGCGGTTGCGGTATGAGGTTGCCTCGCGCACTGTGCCGGCTCGGGGAGTGGAAAGCGGCGACGGCAACTTCTGCCCCGGTCAGCGATGCCGTCAGCGCGGGGTGGATTCCTGCGCGCGGAGCAGTCGGATTTGGGCGCGGAGGCGCTTGTACACCGGGGCTTTGCGCAGGGCGGCCAGGTCGGGGTCGCGGGCCAGCCAGCGGAAATCGCGGTAGCCGAGTTCCAAAGCACGCTCCAGCGCGACGGCGGCTTCGTCATAGCGGCTCGTCAGGGACAGGCTGCAGGCCAGGTTGTAATGGACCAGGGCGTCCTCGGGTCGGAGGTTGGCCAATTGCTCGTCGATCCGCAGGCCTTCGGCGTATTGCCCCCGGCGGGTGTAATTGTCCCCGAGGATTTGCAGGGCGTCCACGTAGCCGGGATCACGGCGCACCAAGCCCTCCATAAACGCGATTTGGACATCCAAATCGCGCTGCTGGGTGCGGCTCAGTTTCTTGCGGACGGTCTTCTTTCCACTCATACGTCGTTTCCATGGTTCTTCAGACCCGCCCGCAAGTCAAGCGCCGGCGGGGCGGGCCGGCGGCGCAACCGCAACCGCAAACAAAAGGTTGCCCGCCGTGCCGGGGCCTTTGTAAGGTGGCGCCGGCCCCCATCGCTCCCCGCGCCATGGGCCTCATATGATGCCGCACACCACCTCGTTCGGCCGGGCCTTGGCCCGGGTTTTGCCTTTGGGATTGCTGGCCGCCGGCCTGCTGCTGCCCAAGGTTGCTCCTGCCGCCCCCGCCGCTACCGGCGTTCCCGTTCCCGGAAAGCCGCAATACGCGGGCTTGGATCCGGAAGCCGCGGCCAAAGCGATGATCCTGCCCCCCGGTTTCCACGCCACCCTGTTCGCGGGTGAACCGGACGTGAAACAGCCCATCGCGTTCGCCCAGGATCACCGCGGCCGACTCTGGGTGGCCGAGGCCTACACCTACCCCAAGCGCGCCGCCGAAGGCCAGGGCAAGGACCGCATTCTCGTCTTCGAGGACACCAACGGGGACGGCCGGTTCGACAAACGCACGGTGTTCATGGAGGGATTGAACCTCATCAGCGGCTTGGAGGTCGGGTTCGGCGGCGTCTGGGTCGGCGCCGCGCCCAACCTGGTGTTCATCCCCATCAAGGACGGCGACTCGCCCAAACCCGCGGGTCCGCCCCAAATCCTCCTCGACGGCTGGGGCTATGAGGACACCCACGAGACGCTCAACACCTTCACCTGGGGGCCCGACGGCTGGCTGTACGGTTGCCATGGCGTCTTCACCCACTCGAACGTCGGCAAGCCCGGCACGCCGGCCGCGGACCGCCTGAACATCACGGCCGCGGTCTGGCGCTACCATCCCACCCGGCATGTCCTGGAGCGCTTTGCCGAAGGCACCAGCAATCCGTGGGGCGTGGATTTCGACGCCCATGGGCAATGCATCATTGAGGCCTGCGTCATCCCGCACCTGTTCCACATGGTCCAAGGCGGACGCTTCGAGCGGCAGGGCGGGCAGCACGTGAACCCCTACATTTTCGAGGACATCAAAACCATCGCCGACCACCGGCATTACCTCGGCAACCAGTGGAACGACGCGGACCGGCTGAACAGCGACGCCCTCGGCGGCGGCCATGCGCACGCGGGGTTGTTGGTCTATCAAGGCGACAGTTGGCCGGAGGCCTACCGCGGCCGGTTCTTCATGAACAACATCCACGGCTCCCGCATCAACATGGATGTGCCGGAACGCCAGGGTTCGGGCTTCGTGGGCCATCACGGCCCGGATTTCATCAATTTCAATGACAGTTGGTCGCAGGTCTTGAACCTGCAAACCGCGCCGGACGGCTCGGTCTATTTGATCGATTGGTACGACCAGAATCAGTGCCACCACAACGATCCCAACGGCCACGACCGATCCAACGGCCGCATCTTCAAGATCGTTTACGGAACGCCGAAAACCGTGCGCGTCAACTTGGAAAAGCTCACCAGCGCCGAATTGGTGCAACTGACCCGGCACCCGAACGAATGGCAGGTGCGCCACGCCCGCCGGGCATTGCAGGAGCGCGGCCCCGATCCGGCGGTGCATCGCGCGCTGACCCAAATCCTCGACACCGATCCCAATCCCGAGCATCAACTGAACGCCCTCTGGGCCTTGCACGTCACAGGCGGGCTCACCGAGGAAATCGCCCGGCGCCAACTCCACGCCCGGGACGAATATGTCCGGGCTTGGACGCTCCAATTGCTCGGTGAGAGCGGCACCGTGCCCAACGGCATGTTGAGCGGTATGGAAGCCCTGGCGCAAGGCGACCCTTCGCCCGTGGTGCGCTTGTATCTCGCCTCCCTGCTCCAGCGCCTGCCGCCCGGCCAACGCTGGGACACGGTGGCCGCCTTGATCGCGCACATCGAGGACGCCCACGACCACAATCTCCCGCTCATGTATTGGTACGCCGCCGAGCCCCTGGCCGCGCTGGACACACCGCGCGCCCTGGCCCTGGCGGAAACGGCGGCGACGCCGCACTTCCGGGCCTTCACCGTGCGCCGCGCCGCCGCGCTGGGTACGCCCGCGGCCTTCGCGGCCATCACGGAAGCCCTCGTCCGTGCCGGCACGGAGAATGTCCGCCGCGAGTTGCTGGACGCGCTGGCGCTGGCGCTGCAAGGCCGCCGCTCCGTGCCGCTGCCCGCCGGCTGGGAAGCCGCCGCTACCAAGCTCACCGCCGGGGCGAACGCCACGCTCCGCGCCCGGGTGGAAGCCTTGTCCCTCAAGTTCGGCCAGGCCGGCGCCCGCGAAGCCCTGCAAACCACGTTGCGCGACGCGCAGGCGGACGGCGCCGCGCGCCAGATCGCCTTGGACGCCCTGCTCGCCGCCCGCGACCGCAGCCTCGTCCCGGTGCTGCAATCCCTGCTCCCGGACACCCAGTTCCAAGGCGCGGCGTTGCGCGCACTGGCGGCGTTTGACGAACCGGCGATTCCCGGCGCCATTCTGGCGGCGTATCCCGCGCTGGGCGCGCCCGCCCGGCGCGATGCGTTGAGCACCCTCGTTTCCCGCGTGGCGTTCGCCCAGCCGTTGCTGGCCGCCATCGGCGAGGGGACCGTGCCCGCCCGCGACCTCACCGCCGACCTGGTCCGGCAATTGCGCGGCCTTAAAAACCCGGCCGTGGAACAAGCCGTCGCCAAAGTCTGGGGCGTGGCGCGCGACAGCTCGGCGGATAAGAAGGCCGAGATCGCCAAGTACAAGGAAATTTACCGCACCGGGGCGAACTTGCCCGTGAGCGCCTCCCTCGGCCGCGCCCTCTTCGTGCGCACCTGCCAGCAATGCCATACGTTGTTCGGCACCGGCGGCAAAGTGGGCCCCGACCTCACCGGATCCAACCGCGGCGACCTTGATTACCTGCTCGAAAACATCCTCGATCCAAACGCCGTCATTCCCAACGATTACCGCGCCTCCAACCTCGAAACCAAGGACGGCCGGAGCATCACCGGCATCGTCACCAAACAGGACGCCCAATCGGTGACCGTGGTTACGGCCAACGAAGTTCTGGTGCTGCCCCGCGGTGATCTGGCGAGCCTTCAACTCAGCGCGCTTTCCATGATGCCCGAAGGCCTGCTCCAAGCCCTCACCCCACAAGAAGTCCACGACCTCGTTTTCTATCTCACCCGCCCAACCCAGTCGGCCCTGCCCGAAGCCAAATAGCACCCGTCCAACCAACCGCGAACCTGCCATCCTCAATCCCAGATGAACCCCCTCAAACACCGCCTGCCCCAAATTGGCCTGAGCCTGCTGCTCCTGCTCGCCGGGACCGCCGCCGCCCCGCGCGCGGCCGCCGCCGAGCTCGACAATGTTTACCAACTTGGCCCGGATTCCCTCCCCCACCCCGGCGTGCCGAAAGGCACGGTGATCGGCCCGCTCACGTTGGCCAGCCAAGTCTTCACCAACACCACCCGGCACTACTGGATCTACGTTCCGGCCCAATATGACGCCAAGACCCCGGCGTCCCTCATGGTGTTCCAAGACGGCCACGCATTCGTGAGTACGAACGGCGAATACCGTATCCCGAACGTCTTCGACAACCTGATTTACCGCCGCGAAATGCCGGTCACCATCGCCGTCTTCATCAATCCCGGCCATCGTCCCGACCAACAGGAATCCTCCGGCTCCAACTGGGGCGACAGCATCAACAACCGCGGGCTGGAGTACAACGATCTCAACGACCTTTACACCCGGATGATTGTGGACGAGCTCCTCCCCGCCGTCACCAAGGACTACAACCTCTCCAAGAACCCCGACGATCGCGGCATCGGCGGCGCCAGTTCCGGCGCCATCTGCGCCTTCACCGTCGCCTGGCACCGTCCCGACCAATTCCGCAAGGTGATCAGCACCATCGGCAGCTTCACCAACATCCGCGGCGGGCACAAGTATCCCGAGCTCATCCGGCAGGCCGACCACAAGCCCTTGCGCATTTACCTCCAGGACGGCCTCAACGACAACCGCGGCACGCGGCGCAATGGGGCGGAGTATGATCCCAATTGGGATTGGCACGCCCAAAACATCAAGATGGTCGCCGCCCT
>CAIYZC010000463.1 GCA_903930565.1 uncultured Pedosphaera sp. | reverse complement strand
GGTTCCCGCCCCGCGGTTCCCGCCGAGACTGTTGAGGCCGAAAAGCCATCCCCCGTCGCCCGCCACCAATAATTTTGGGCTGAAGCCTTCCCGGATGCCCGCCCCGGTCGGAGGTTTCCGCGCGCCATCCGGATCAAAATGGTGGAGGGCTTGGTAGCCTTTGCCGTCGCGATAGATACGAAAAATCACCCCGTTGCTGTAAATACCCCCATCACTGGTGGCCCCGTAGAACTCCCCGTTGCGTCCCGCCACCAAGGCGGTGGCCGGCTGGCTGCCCGGCATGACCTCCCCGCCGAATGGATGCAACACGCCAAAGCCCGAGCCATCCTCCAGCAATTGCCAGATCGCCCCTTCGCAGCCACCCACTCCGCCCATCTCCGCCACCCCGTAAAGGGAGCCGTCGCCCGTGGCCAGGATTTTTTCCCGAGGGGAACCCGCGGCTTCACCCTCGAAGTGGTGCAGCACTTGATAGCCGCTCCCGTCCCGTCGCAGCTTGAACACCGTCCCGAAGCCGTGTTTGCCACCTCGCGCGGTGGTGCCGTACAAGGCGCCATCGCGGCCTTCGACCACGCCGGCCGCGGGGTCGGCCCCTTCGCCCGGGGCCGCTTGGAAGTGATGCAAAACCTGGAATTCCCCGCCGGATTTGGCGAGTTTGAAAACGGTGTTACCGCGGGTGGTGCCGTACAAGTAACCATCGCTCCCTTCGACCAGACCATTCGGGCAGCCGCCATCGTTGGCCAGGGCCCCCTGAAAGCGATAAATCAGGTGGTAATCGCCGCCGGTCTTGGCGAGCCGAAAGACCATCCCGCAACTGCCCCTGCTTCCGCCCCACTCCGCCGTGCCGTAAAAATAATGGTCCCGACCTTCGCACAAGTCCACGGCGCCGGTGGCGTCCCCGGGCAGCGCGCAGTGCGAGTAGACCATCCCGGTCTGGGCGGTCGCCGTCATGGAAGTGACGCTTGTCAGCGCGCTCAGCCACGTGATCCAGATTCCGGGGTGCATGGGCGGAATCTGAACCAGTTCGTCGAGTTTGGCAAATGCGGAATCCGATCGAATTTTTCGGTATCCCAACCCCCGGTCGACGGCCGCGGGAATTTTTTGGATGGCACCGGCGCGGAATTGCGGCAGGCTGCGGGCGACGGAATTACTGGTTATGGAAACAGACTTGGCGGGCAAAGTGGTGGTGGTGACCGGCGCCTCGGGCGGGATCGGGGCGGGGATTGCCAAGGCTTTCGCGGCGGAGGGGGCGCGGTTGGTGCTGCATTGCCGCACGAACCGGGACGCGGCGGCCGCCCTCGCGGCCGAGTTGCCCGCCACAGCGGAGGCGCTCGTGGTGAAAGCGGATTTGCGGCGCGAGGCGGAAGTGAAGCGGTTGTTCGCGGCGGCGCGGAAGCGGTTCGGGCGGGTGGATGTGCTGGTGGCCAACGCGGGGGCGTGGGAAATCCGCGATGTGCCGCTGCACGAAATGTCGTTGACCCAATGGCGGTCCACGATGGACGGGGTTTTGACCACGACCTTTTTGTGTTTGCGGGAGTTTTTCAAATTGGTGCAGGAACAACGACGCGGGAACGCGGTGCTGATTGCCTCGACGGCCGGTATCTTTGGCGAGGCGGGTCATGCCGATTACGCGGCGGCCAAGGCGGCCATGGCCCACGGGCTCACTCGCACGCTCAAGAACGAGATCGCCCGGATCGCGCCCCATACCGCCGACTACCCCGGCGGACGCGTGAACTGCGTTTGCCCCGGTTGGACGGTCGTGCCGCGCACGGCGGCGAAGCTGGGGGACACGGCCACGGTGCGCAAGGTGACCGCCACCATGGCGCTGCCCAAACTGGCCCGTCCGGAGGATGTCGCGAACGCGACCGTGTTTCTCGCCTCGGACCGGTTGGCGGGGCATCTCACGGGGCAAACGTTGGTGGTGGCGGGCGGTATGGAGGGGCGCTGGCTGTGGCGGCCCGAAGAAGTCGATCCGGCGCTGGTGTGAGGCCGCCCGGATGGGGCAGGATGCGGCATGAACTTTGAATTTGCGACGGCGACGCGGGTGGTTTTCGGTCCCGGCACGCGTTCCCGCGCCGGGGTGTTGGCCCGGGAGTTGGGGCGCCGGGCGCTGGTGGTCACGGGCCGGGACGCCGCCCGGGCGGATTGGCTGGTGACGCAACTGCGCGCGGCGGGCCTGGCGGTGGCGGTGCAAAGCGTGGCCGGCGAGCCGTCCGTGGAAACGGTCACCACCGCGCTGGCGGTGGCCCGCCTTGCGCCGCCGGACGTCGTCATCGCCTGCGGCGGCGGAAGCGCCCTGGACACGGGCAAGGCGTTGGCGGGGATGTTGGGGAATGAGGGGGAGTTGCTGGATTATTTGGAAATCATCGGCCGGGGCCGGACTTTGGCGCGACCGGCCCTGCCGTTCATCGCGATTCCAACCACGGCGGGCACCGGGGCGGAGGTGACGCGCAACGCCGTTCTGTCCGCGCCGGCGCAACGCGCGAAGGTGAGCTTTCGCAGTCCCCATTTGCTGCCCCGGGTGGCCTTGGTCGATCCGGAACTCACGCATGATTTGCCGCCGGCTATCACGGCGGCCACCGGGTTGGACGCGTTGACCCAATTGATCGAACCCTATGTTTGCGCGCGGGCGAATCCGTTGACGGACGCGTTGTGCCTGGACGGCATGGGGCGGGCGGCCCGGTCCCTGCGCGCCGTGTGCGCGGCCGGGGCGGCGCCGGCGGCGCGGGAGGATCTGGCGTTGGCGAGCTTGTTCGGCGGGCTCGCGTTGGCGAATGCGGGGCTGGGCGCGGTGCATGGTCTCGCTGGTCCCTTGGGCGGTTGGTTTCCCGCCCCCCATGGCGCCGTTTGTGCGGCGCTGTTGCCGCACGTCATGGCGGCGAATCTGCGGGCCTTGGCGCAACGGGCGCCGACCAGTCCGACGCTCATGCGTTACGCGGAGGTTGCCCGCCGGCTCACCGGCTCCCCGGTGGCCGCGGCGGAGGATGGCGTGCGGTGGGTGGGGGAATTGGTGGCGGATTTGGGGGTGCCGCGGTTGGGTGTTTACGGGCTGGCCGCCGGGGACTTTGCCGGGGTGGTGGCGCAGGCGCGGCAGGCGAGTTCCATGCAGGCCAATCCCGTGGCGCTCACGGCGGAGGAATTGGCCGATATTCTCGCCGCCGCGCTTTGATCCGACGCTCAGGCCGCCGGCGCCGGACGGTAGCAGCGGCGCAAGACCAGGTGCGTGGGCAGATAAACCAAACCAATCAAAGCCACGGTCCAGACCCCGACGTAAAGATTCTGGTTCATCCAATGCTGGGCGACACTGCCGCTCAGCCCGTAAACGTAATCCACATTCACCGGAATGTTGGGATTCTCTGGATGGGTGCCGGGGCCGGGCAGGAACGCGTAGCTCACCGCGATCAGCCCCACCGCCAGCGCGGACCAAAGGGGCAGGGCGCGGCGGTCGTAACCCACCCGGCGCAGGAGCCAAACCAACAGCACGGGTAGCCAGCCGTGGAAGGTGGACAAGCCGCGGGCGAAAAGCGGGATTTTGGCGTCAAACATGTAGTTCGTCATGCCGGTGAGGTGGGCGCCGAGGCAGTTGCCCCCGAAATCCACCAACCAAACGATTTGCGGCACCAGGATGCCCACGGCCGGGAGGCTGATCAGCAGGGCGCTCTCGGTCCAAATCCCCGCGAACGTCAGCAGCAGGGCGGCGTCGCAGAAATAGAGGAAATTGGTGGGGCCGTAGTTGTGCCAATAAACCGGAAACCACACGGCCATGAAGGCGGTGAGGATCAGCTTGGCCGAAAGTGGAATCCGGCGGGCCGGCGCGGGGGCGGCCGGCGCGGCGGAGTTGGCGACGGCGGCGAAAGCCGGTTGAGTGGAGGGATCAGGGTGCATGGTTGATTTCCAGCCGGGGCATCATTGCCCTTGGCTGCGCAACACTCTGCCCCCGAACCCGACCCGCGCGTTAATCGAAAAAACCGCGGGCATCATCAGTTGGAGTGATGAGGGGGTACGGAACGAGTTCGCGGCGCCAAGGGCCCTTAACCAGACGGCCTCCGGCAACCCCCGGGGAGGTTGTGTTTTGGGGGCGCGATCGGAAGCGGCGCACTCCCCTTCCCAACCCGCCCTTGGCGTTAGTAACGCATCGCGTTATTATGCTTTGGAGATCTTGAGTTTTGCGTGCGCGGAGACGGAAGGTGTTTTCCGGGCTGAAATTTCCCGCCACCTTCCGCCGGACCTTCAGCGGACGGCGCGGCGCAAGCTTTTGACCCTGCACGCCGCCACGGAATTGCGGCGGCTAACGGTGCCTCCGGGAAACCGTTTGGAAGCTTTGGAGGGCGGTCGCAAAGGCGGCCACAGTATTCGCGTCAATGACCAATGGCGGATTTGCTTCCGTTGGGTGGATGGCCACGCGCAGGACGTCGAAATCGTGGATTATCACTGAGCATGAAAAGCGAATTGTTGAGCAACATCAGTCCGGGGGAGATTCTGCAGGAGGAATTTCTCACCCCAAGGGCGATCACCCAGTACCGGTTGGCCAAGGATCTCGGCGTGCCCGCCCGCCGCATCCATGAAATTGTCAAGGGTCGGCGGCGCATCACAGCCGACACGGCCTTGCGCCTGGGGCGCTACTTCCGCATGGCTCCGGAATTCTGGCTCAACCTGCAGTCGCATTACGATTTGGAACAGGAGACGGAACGGTTGGGCGGGCGGCTTGAGCTGGAAGTCAAGGTGCCCGCGGGAAGTGTGTGAACCGTCCGGTTAAAGCGGATGCAGGCCGGGGGCTGGGGAAATGATGGCCCGTGTTCGGTTACTTGGCGGGGCTGGCGTGCTCGTGGGCAATGCCGGTCCAAATGAAATCCTTCCCGGCCGGCGGCTGGGGAAGTTGGTGGTTTAAGCTCTGCCCAATCCGCCCTTTGATCCCCGGGGTGCCCGCCTACTGTGTGGCGAGGCCGACCTTGGTGATGTCGAGTTGTTGGAGGGCGTCGAGCACCTTGATCATGCTCTGGTAGTCCACGTTGTCCCCGCCCTTCACCACCACCTTGGGATCCGGGTCCGTCGCCTTCAAACCCCGTAACGTCGCC
>CAIYZC010000462.1 GCA_903930565.1 uncultured Pedosphaera sp. | reverse complement strand
GCTCGCTGACGCTCGGGGTTCGCGCGGGGGTGGCGTAGTGGAGTGGGTGGGTGGTGGGGGACATGGGGGACTCCCTGTGACGGAAATGGGCGCGACACTGTCAGTGGAAGGTGTGCCCGACTCGCTGACGCTCGGGGTTCGCGCGGTTGGGCCGCAATCACGCCTTCCATATTACGGGCGCGCGGCGCTTTTTTGCGCGCGAGTTAGGCACCTAATCATTTGTAACATATGGCGGCGCCGTCGGTTGCAGATTTGTGAATGTTGAAAATTAGATTTTTGCGTGCTTTTGCGAATCGGTCACGACCAAGACGCAGAGGATGGGAGACGGCAGAGAACGCAGAGAAGACGAAGAAATGACCGCGGATAAAAGCGGGAGGAGGCGAGTTCAAAGCTCGGTTTTCAAAGCTCAAATTTCAGATTTCAAGGCGATCAGGCTCCGAGTTCGGCGAGGTTTTTTTCGATGGCGGCAAGCTCGGCTTCCTGGGTGGCGAGCTGGGTGCGGAGACCGTCGACGACTTTGGCCGGGGCTTTGCCGACGAAGGCTTCGTTGGAGAGTTTTTGCTTGCTGCCGGCGATGAACTTGAGCAGGTCTTCCTTACGCTTGGCGAGTTTCACGACTTCCGCGCCCTTATCCACCGCGCCGCCGATGTAAATCTCGGCCTCGGGCAACACGCTCGTGGCGCTGTCCGCCGGCTTGGCGGCGGTGGGGGAGTTCTCGGCAATCTTCGCCGCCGCCAGCGGCTCGATGATGCTGCGCGAGGCCTCGATGATTTGCTGCAGCTCGGTGGTGTTGGACTTGATGACCACGTCCTTGCCCTTGGCTGCCGGGTAGCGGTTTTGAATCTCACGGATGGCGCTGGTGATCTGCTGGACCACGCCGATCTGCGATTCGGCGGCGGGGTCGAGGAGAGAGGCATCGGCTTTGGGCCAGGGCGTCAATGCTAGCATGCCTAGCGGGGCCCCTGCCCCACAAGGCATGGCACCCCGCAGCTTCTCCCAGATAGCCTCGGAAATAAACGGCATCATCGGGTGTAGCAATTTGAGCGTCGTCTCCAGGCAATGCAGCAGGATCGACTGCACCGCCGCGTCGCCGCTCTTAATGCGGCCCTTGGCGATTTCCAGGTACCAGTCGCACAGGTCCGACCAGAAAAACTGGTAGAGCGCATTGGCCACCTCGGCGAAGTGGAAGCCGTTGATGGCGTCCTCCACCACCCGCGTCGTGGTCGTCAGCCGCGAGAGAATCCAGCGATCTTCGAGGGGCAATGCGAAATCCGAAGTGCGGAATGCGAAATGGGCTGATGCCGCATCGCTTCCGTCATTTCGCACTTCGCATTTCGCATTTCGCATTACCTCATCGCTGACGTTGCTCAAAATGAACCGCGAGGCGTTCCAGATTTTGTTGGCGAAGTTGCGGCCGATATCGAACTTTGGCGAGGAGTTCTTGCCGGTCTTGGCGTCCTTGACCACGGGCATGCGGATGTCCTGGGTGTCGGTGGACATCTGGGCGAGGGTAAAGCGCAGGGCGTCGGCGCCGTGCGACTCGATGATGTCGACGGGGTCCACGCCGTTGCCTTTGGACTTGGACATGGTGCGGCCCTCGCCGTCCTGGATGACCGCGTGCACGAAGACCTTGCGGAAGGGGACGTCGCCGCGGCAGTAGAGGCCGAACATGACCATGCGGGCGACCCAAAGCGTGAGAATATCCCGCGCGGTCGAAAGCACGCTGGTGGGATAAAAGTACGGCAGGAGTTGGTCGTCCGGCTGGTCGCTGGTGCCATTGGCCGGCCATCCCATGGTGGAGATCGGCCAGAGGGCGGAGGAGAACCAGGTGTCGAGGACGTCGGGGTCTTGGGTGAAATTGGTTTGGCCGAACTCGCGTTCGAACAGCTCTGGATTCTTGGTTGCCATATAGACGTCGAACGTGCCGCCTTGTGTCTCAATGGCGATTCGAGTGTTCTTGTCGCAAAGATCGAGTTGCCCTCCTGTGTCTGCATTGACTATCTGAGCGACAGCGTAAAGTTCCCCGTTTGCATCGCGCATCCCACCAAACTCGTCGATGTCTGTTATTGGGTTGTCCCATTTCGCGGTGTTTGGCGCGATCTCATACCGAGCGTGCCACACCGGGATTCTGTGGCCCCACCAGAGTTGGCGGCTGATGCACCAGTCGCGTTTTTGGCCGAGCCAGTCGAGGTAGCCGCGGACGTAGCGCTCGGGGGTGATTTTGACGCGGCCATCGATCACGGCGTCCATGGCGGCTTGGGCGAGGCCGGAGGCGCGGGTGCCGTTGGCGAGGGTGATGCCGTCGTGAGTCGCCCCTTCGGGGCTCGGCGTGGGGGCGGGCGACTCAACCCCGGGCTTGCGCCCGGGGCTACTGTAAGGCGCCGCTTCGCAGCTCGACGCGGACGCCGGCGCTGGCGCTTCGGCGGGCAGGCTGAAGCCTGTACTACGAACGGGGGCGGAGGTGGGCGCGTCGGACGGCCGCCTAAAGGCGGTACTACTAACGTCGCCCATGCGGACGAACCACTGGTCGCTCATGTACGGTTCGATGGGGGTTTTGCTGCGGTCAGAATGGCCGACCTCGTGCTCGTGGACTTTGGCTTCGACGATGAGGCCGAGACCTTCCAAGTCCGCGAGGACGCGTTTGCGGGCTTCGCTGGCGAATTTTAAGCCCACGTAGCTGTACCTGGTGCCGTTGAACTCGCCCTGGCCGTTTTCGTTGACCCGGCCGTCGGGGGTGAGGAGGTTGATCTTTTCCAGGCCGTGCCGCTCGCCGGTGGCGTAGTCGTTGGGATCGTGGGCGGGGGTGACTTTGACCACGCCGGTGCCGAACTTGGGGTCGACCAGCAGGCCGTCGCAGATCACCGGAATCTTCCGGCCGACCAGCGGGAGGATCACGAACTTGCCGTGCAGATGCGTGTACCGCGGATCTTCGGGATGCACGGCCACGGCGGTATCGCCGAGCATGGTCTCCGGGCGCGTCGTGGCGACGATGAGGAATTCGGTGGACGAGGGCACGGGATTTCCATCCCGTGCTTCGGCAACTGGATACTTAATACTGGTGAGTTGGCCCTTGACGGTTTCGTGGTAGATCTCGTCGTCGGCGACGGCGGTTTGGAGTTGGGCATCCCAGTTCACGAGGCGCTTGCCGCGGAAGATGAGGCCGTCTTTGAACATTTTGAAGAACGCTTCGCGGACGGCTTTGGCGCAGACGTCATCGAGCGTGAACCGCGTGCGGTCCCAGTCGCAGGAGTTGCCGATGCTGGCGAGTTGGCTGAGGATGCGGGTGCCGAACTGCTCCTTCCACTCCCAGATCCGGCGGACGAGTTCTTCCCGCCCCAGATCGTGGCGGCTCTTCTTTTCCTTCTCGAAAATCGTCTTCTCCACCACCGCCTGCGTGGCGATGCCGGCGTGGTCGATGCCGGGCATCCACAGCGTGTTGTCGCCCTTCATGCGGTGATAGCGCGTCAGAATATCCTGGATGGTGCCGTTGATGGCGTGGCCAAGGTGGAGGGCGCCGGTGACGTTGGGCGGGGGAATGACGATGGAATACGGCGGTTTGGTCGAGGCCGGGTTGGCCGTGAACAGCCCCTGGTCGAGCCAGTATTGATACCACCGGGCCTCCACGGCCTGGGATTCGTATGCTTTGGAGATTTCGGACATGGTCAGGTTACAATTTCAAAGGCGCCAAACTGCCGGAAATGATCGTCAAAAGTGAGCACCCGGGCCAGCCCCAGGCGCAGCATCACCACAAACGATAGGCTGTCGCAGAGTGAATAGGAGCGGTCGGGCCGGGCGCGAAGCACCGCGATGGCCTGGATTTGGTCCTGGTGCGTGGTTTCCGCGATGGTCAGGACGGGGTTTTCCCAGAGATCCGCCAGCACGGCCGCCTTGCGCGGCTGGCTGCGGGAGAAGTACGCCTGAATCTTGCAAATCACGGGAAAGGTCGTGACCAAACGCTGGCGGCGCCGGAAGACGTCCAGCAGGATGCGCCGCGCGGCGGCATGTTGCTCCTGCCGCTCGTCGCGGTAAGCGATCCAGAAAGACGTGTCGAGAAATACCAAGCCGTTCATGGGCGGGGGGCGGCCGGCGTTTCCGCCTCGGGCGGCGCGGCCACCCATTGGTCGCCTTGCCGCACCCAGGCTTTGCTCGCACCGTGGAGGTAGTGGTCGTGGTTGATGGCCGCGTCGGGCGGCGAATCCCACCCGGGGTCGGCGGGATTCGGCCGCAACATCGGGTTGTTCGTCCACGCATCGGCGGGCACTTCCATTTCGTGGTCGATGAGGGAACGAATAATCGCCGCCATTGGCTCGGCGCGCCGCTTGGCCTCCGCTTGGAGGAAGTCATGCTCGCGCCGGCTCAGATAGATCTGCGTGCGGATCATCGGCTCACCGTAATTGGCCTCCAAATCGGCCACTTCTTTGAGGTGGTCGGCCGGGGCGCCCGCGGTGGATGGTTTGGTCCGTTTCGTTTTCACGCGCTAAACATACATCACGATGTATAAATGTCAAGCATTTT
Source organism: uncultured Pedosphaera sp. (assembly GCA_903930565.1). Taxonomy (GTDB): domain Bacteria; phylum Verrucomicrobiota; class Verrucomicrobiia; order Limisphaerales; family Pedosphaeraceae; genus CAIXFN01. The sequence goes on along the minus strand of CAIYZC010000462.1, from coordinate 2,534 downwards.
TCAGCAACGCGTATTCCATGCTGTCCATCAGCGCTTGGAGGCTGGCCTCGATGATGTTGTCATTCACGCCCACCGTGCCCCATTCGGCATGGCCGTCCGTCGATTCGATGAGCACGCGGGTGCGGGCGCGGGTGCCGGTGGCGGAATCGAGGATGCGGACCTTGTAATCCGTGAGTTGGATCTTTTTGACCTGCGGGAAGAACCGTTCCAAGCCGGCGCGCAAGGCGGAGTCCAAGGCGTTGACCGGGCCGTCGCCCTCGGCCACCGTGTGGGCCAGTTCGCCGTTCACCCGCACCTTGACCGTGGCTTGGCAGACCGAAACCGCGCGGTCCCGGCGCACGGTCGCCTCGTAGCCCACCACCTCGAAAGGTGCGGGCGCATGGCGCAACGCCTTGCTGATCAGCAGCGCGAGGGAACCCTCCGCGGCCTCGTATTCGTAGCCCTGATGTTCCAATTCCTTGATCGTGTTGAGGATGTCCTTCAACTCCGGCGTTTCGTTGGTCACCTCAAACCCCAGTTCGCGGGCTTTCATCACGATATTGCTGCGGCCGGCCAGGTCGCTGATCAGCACCGTGCGCTGGTTGCCCACCAGGGAGGGGTCGACGTGTTCGTAACTGCGGGCGAGCTTTTGGACCGCGTTGACGTGCTGGCCGCCCTTGTGGGAAAAGGCCGCCGAACCCACCCAAGGCAGGCGGGGATTGTGGCGGAAATTCGCGATTTCATCCACGAACTGGGAAAGCTCCTTGAGCTTGGCCAACGATTCCGCGGGCACGCAGGGGCGCCCCAATTTCAGCGCCACGTTCGGGATCACGCTGGTCAGGTTGCAATTCCCGGTGCGTTCGCCGTAACCATTGATGGTCCCCTGCACCTGGACGGCGCCGCCTTCCAAGCCGGCGAGGGCGTTCGCCACCCCCAAGCCGATGTCATCATGGGTGTGAATGCCGAGGCGGGTGTTGAGTTTGCTGAACGCGAGCGCGGTCGTGCGGGCGATTTCGCCCGGCAACCGGCCGCCATTGGTGTCGCAGAGGACCACGTAATCCGCGCCCGCCTTCTCCGCGGCCTGCCAGGTCGCCAGCGCGTATTCGGGCTCGTCCGCATAGCCGTCGAAACTGTGTTCCGCGTCGTACATCACGATTTTGCCGTGATCCTTCAAGTAGCGGACCGTGTCGCCGATCATGGCGAGGTTTTCCTCGGGGGTGGTCTTCAGGACCTCCTTGACGTGGAGGAGCCAGGTTTTTCCCACGATGGTGACCACCGGGGTTTCGGCGGCCAGCAGCAGGCGGACCTGTTCATCGTCCTCCACCGCCACGCCCTTGCGCCGGGTGGCGCCGAAAGCGGCGAGTTTGGCATTCTTAAACTTGCGCCGTTTGGCCTGTTCAAAAAACTCGATATCCTTGGGGTTGGACCCCGGCCAGCCGCCTTCAATAAAGTGAATCCCGAATTGGTCCAGACGTTCGGCGATGCGCAATTTGTCCATCACCGAAAAGTTGATGCCTTCGCCCTGGCTGCCATCGCGCAGGGTCGTATCGTAGATTTCGACTTCGGGTTTCATAAAATTCCCGCCATGGCGGGTTGTTAGGAGTAACCCAAACGGGCATTGGCTGCAACGCACTTTCTGGCCCCGGCGAAAAGGCAGGGCATCCGAAATCCCGGCACTTGGCCGCCGAATTCCGCTCTGGGGGGCGGCGGAACCGCAGCTTCGCGATGCTCACGCCGCACTCGAAGCCGCTGCCGCCCAGCGCGGAAACCCTCGGGTCACTGGCGTTAGGGAATTGGCCAGGCTTCGCGCGCTGATTCGCGGGCAGGCCGCCGAATTTTATTTGCCGGGGGCGGCCTCGTGGAGTCGGTAAACCGCCGCCCGGATTTCATCCAACGTGCCGACGATCAAGTCATAATCATAATCCAGGACCGAATCCCTCAGCAGCGCGTAGTTCTTGATCGGGGCGATGTAGGAGGTGGAGCCATCCGAGCTCTCCCGACCGGGTTCGCCGGAACGTCCGGCCAGAAAGTGCGTGCATTGAGGATTGTACACCCCCAGGCCCCAGTTCTGCTCGTCCACAAACGCCATCCAGTGTTCGGAGATGTTGTCGTAGGTGCCCCAAAAGCCGCTGGCGAGATTCACCACCTTGAGGTTTTCCAAAGTGTCGCCTTGGAACGGCTTGGCCCCCTGATAGGAGTACAGCTTGGCCAGGGCGGAAACCGGGTACACGGCCGGCAGTTCCTGGTTGTTCACCACCCCTTCGCCATAGGCATCGGCGGAGCGATGGCACGTGAGCCGGTTCCGGACATGAACGGTGCTGCCGCTCAGCGTCGTCCACTGCTCCATCTCCGCCTCCGCGGGGCGGTTGTTCATGTCCCACTGCAGGGGCACCCCTTTCATATAAAACGTGCGGCTGTCATTGGTGGTGAGGAGGAGGCGGGCGCGATGCCCGTAAACGTCCCCCACTTGGATCGGATTCCACGACCAAGGGGACCACTTGGGCGATTGCCCGTCCGCCTTTCGGTCAAGGGAGCGCCCGGCGTAATAGGACTGT
>CAIYZC010000461.1 GCA_903930565.1 uncultured Pedosphaera sp. | reverse complement strand
CACAGGGCGGAGCGGCCAGTTGATTTTCACCACGCACGAAACGACCTTCCTCGACCTCGACCTGTTGCGCCGCGACGAGATCTGGTTCGCCGACAAGGACGCCAAAACCGGCGCCACGGAATTGTATTCCCTCGCGGACTACAAAGTTCGCACCGATTTGAAGATCGACAAGGCCTACCTCCAAGGGCGGTTCGAAGCCGTGCCGCCGATTGAGCACGAATTGCCGGATTGGGTGCGCCACATCCAGGATGAACTGCACCCAGCCGCATCCCCGTCGGCACGCAAGGAGCCGCAGCCCGCGTGAGCCTGCTGGGACGCAAACCGCCCCGAATCGGCCGGGCACAGCGCACGTTGCGCGATGACCGCTTCTTTGTGATCGCAACCGAGGACACCCACGCGCCGAAGCAGTATTTTGAGAACCTGGCATTCCCGCGGGTTCGAGTGATGATCCTGCCGACTGAGGATGGGCGCTCCAGCCCGGGCGGAGTTCTGGAGCGGTTGCGGCAAGCCTTCGATTCCGCCAAGGAACGCGGGGAGGTCCAACCAGGGGACGAATTCTGGCTGGTCTTGGACACGGACCATTGGGTTTACGGCAACCATTTGCGCGGGCTTTCCGAAGCCTTGGGAGCAGCTCGACGGGAAGGCTTTTGCTTCGCCCTGAGCAACCCCTGCTTCGAACTCTGGCTGTTACTTCACCATGAAGACGTTCCGCCCGGCACCACCTTCTCGAATTGCGAAGCGGTGGCCGAACGATTGCGGACCAAACTGAGGGGTTACAACAAAACCAACGTTCAGCCGGCCGACTTCCCCCTTGGAACCCTCGACCAAGCCATCGCGCGCGCCCGAAATCTGGAAGCCACTCCCGATTCCCCCGAGGGTCATTGGCCGCAAACAAATGGCACCCGCGTCTATTTGCTCTTGGAATCCATCCTTCGCCGCCGGCCTGTGGCCTGAGCGAATGGGGAACGAAAAGCGTCGGGGAGGACGGTCGCGCGAGCGAGCCTCCGCGGCTAACTTTCCCCACCAGCTCACCAAAAGTCCGGGTTCGGGTTCACCAATCATGTTCCCCTTGTCAATCATGTCCAAGAAGCCCCCTCCGGGTGCCCAGGATCCCGTGGGGGCCGCTGTTCGGCATTTCCCCCAAAGCACGCCCATGTTCCTGCTTGACGCGAACACGGGATATTGATTGCATAAACCTCAATGAAGATGAAACTTTTCGGTTCGACGGCGGTTCTGGGTTTGGCGTTGTGCATGGGCGGCTGTATCGCCACGGAAGATGGCGGTCATGTACCGGGTGTGCCGCTCGTCAAGGACGAGGTCGCCGGGCGCTATGAGCGCACGCTCGCCCAAGTGGTGGACGCCGCCCGCGCCGTGCTCGATGGCCAGGGCAAGACCACCGCGAACAACACCATCTCCCACACGCTCAACGGCCAGGTCAATCAACGCAGTGTTTTCATCCGCGTGACCGAGCTGGACGCCGTCAAGCCCCTGACCCAGATCACGGTTCAGGCCCGCACCAAGTCCGGCGGCGGCGACGTCGCCCTCGCCCACGAGCTCGAAAAAGAAATCGCGCTCAAGTTGGTCTCCATGCGCTGAGCCGCTTTACGCGCTCCGATCCGCTCGCTTTTTGTCCTTCCGCCGGTCCCGGTTTCATCCCCGGGACCGGCCTTTCGCATTTACCCGCGCTCCGGGGTCCCCGCTCCCGGCCCTTCGCGCCGGCCTGGCCCGCTCAGTAGCGCACCTCCACCTCCACGCGGGCCTGCGGATGGGGCACATTCAAGCACGCCCGTTGGCGGGTCGCATCCCATGACCATCCCGTCTCCCGGCGCACCGGCTGGTCCCGCCTGACCAAGGGTTGCCCGTCCACCCGGATTTCCCGCGGCGCCCGCCCGCGCACCAGGGTGTGGCTCGTCTCCCCGCTGAACGTCGTCAGCGCGAACCGCAAGGCCGTCGTGCCCGTTAATGCCGCGTTCGTAATCCCGGCCCCGGAACTGATCACCACCGCCGCGTCGCCCGCCCCGAGCCGCACGGTTTGAATGTCCGGATCGTGGCCCGCCTGTGCCAGCACATTGAGCAGGATGTCCTCGGGATTGATGTAGGCGGGATTGCGCTGGCGAAAGTCGCCGATGCTGTCCGGGTACAGTCCTTGCAAATCGCCGTCGACGATCTGCTGCTGCACCGCGCTGGCCGTGATCAAATCCACCACCCGCCGCCAATCCGCGGCCGTGAAACCCAGGCTCAAGGGCAGCGGTGAACCGGCCGCGGGCGTGCCCGGCGAAACCAAATCTTCGGCCAAATGCCGCACGTGATAGGCGTACACCAACCCGCACCACTGCACCGGGACCGCCAGCCAGGTGTGGGTGTAAAACGTGCTCCCGAAGACCGGGATGGTCGCCCCCAGCATCATCGGCCGCTCCGCCTGGCTCCAGCCGTAGATAAACGGCACCCCGCTCTCCGCCCAATATTCGGCGTCATGCAGCCAGCGCGGGTTGCGCGTGATCCGGTAGGCGTCGTGGTAGGCCCGGATGGCGTAGGCCGCCGCGAGAATGTCCGGCTCGTACATGGGGCATTCCCATGTCTGGCCCCCGCGCGGCACCCGGAACTGTTCCATGAAGACCAAGGCTCGTTCCCCCGCGGCCTGCGCCCCGGGATCGCCGGTGAGACGCGCGTACCGGAGCAGCAGGGCGGCGTGGTTCGCGCAGGTGCCCAAAACGGAATCGCCCACCCGCCCGAGTCCCGCCTGCTCCGCATTTCCCGGCGCGTACAGCCAACCGCCCGCCGGCGTTTGCGCGCGCTCCAAGCCCGCCACCTGCGGCTCCAGCGCCGCCAGCGCTTCCGGCAGTGCGCCGTAATAAAAGGGCAACTCCCATTGCATGATGTGGCACGCCGCCTGGCTCGTCAGCAGCCCCGGCCCGCCGGCGGCCAGCAGCTGTTGGCCGACGAACTCGACCCGCTCCTTCGCCGCGGCGCGCGCCGCCGGGGCTTCGGCGACGTGGGCATCCATCCACAACAAGGTCGCGAACCCGGGCGCCGGCCCCGCCGCCCAACCGGCGCAGTGCCGCCAGCCCGCCTTCCCCGCGTCCCAAATGGTCTTCAAAAACCCGGTCCGACACAAATCCAGTTCGGCCTCAAACGAGCGCGGCCACGCGGTCGGCGCCGGCAAACCGCCGGTCTGTTGGAAATAATCGCGCACCACCCCCAGCGCCGGCCCCGGCACCACCACGAGCGTGGCGTCCAAGGTTACCGTCGATCCGCCGATGATCGTGAACGGCTCCGCCGCGCGCTCCCCGTTCTCCGGCACGCCGTCTTTCCCGGACGGCAAAAACAGCGCGAGCCGGTGGTTGGCCATGCCTTCCCCCAAATTCGGTGATGAAAAATGCGCCGCCGGCATCGTGTGCCGGCCGTCCCATTTCTGGTTCATGTCCCAGTACAGACCCACGGTCACTCCGCGCCGGCCGTCCAGCCCGGAAGGCACGGGCGCGCCCGCGCCGTCGCGGAGGGCGTCCGGGGTGAAGAACCGGTCGGCCGCCCCCGCCCCCGCCGCCGTGGGCGCTTGGCTGCCCACCCCAATCGTCACCGCCATCAGGGGCAGCGTGATCTTGTCGGACCGGGGCATCCGCCGATCATCGATCGGCGGCGCAAAATCCCGCGGATTGGACGACCGCTCCGCCCCGTAAAGGTATTCCAAACCAGGAAACAACCCCCATTCCTTCCCCGCGCCGGTTGTCCCTTCGCCGACATAGAGATTTGGACCGCGCAAAGCCCGCACGCGCCGATCCTGCGCCGGCGTCCATTCGTAGTGCAACTTCACCCGCCCCGCGTCGGCCGCCGGCGTGAGCGTCAATCGCGCCTGCCACACCACCCCATCGGCGTCCGCGCCGTCGCCCACCAAAGTCCGCACCGT
>CAIYZC010000460.1 GCA_903930565.1 uncultured Pedosphaera sp. | reverse complement strand
GTGAAAGCCCTGGACCCCCGGGAACTCAATGAAATGGGCACCCAGATCATTCTGGGCAACACCTATCATTTGTTCATCCGGCCCGGCTTGGACATCATCACCGCCGCCGGCGGGCTGCATCAGTTCATCAATTGGCCACGCCCCATCCTCACGGACAGCGGTGGCTTTCAAGTGTTCAGCCTGGCGAAAATCCGCAAGATCAAGGCCCACGGGGTCGAATTCCGCTCGCACCTGGATGGTTCGCTCCTGTTTCTGGGGCCGAAGGAGGCCATGAACATCCAGAAAGTTCTGGGCTCCGACATTGCCATGGTGTTCGACGAATGCCCGCCGCACGACAGCGCCCCCAAGGATTTGCGCCATGCCGTGGAGCGGACCATCCGCTGGGCGGCCGAGTGCCGCGAACAACCCCGCGCGCCGGGCCAGATGGTCTTCGGCATCGTGCAGGGCGCCGGCAACGCCGCCTTGCGCGAGGAATGCGCCAAGGCCTTGGTCGCCATGGATTTTGACGGCTACGCGATCGGCGGGGTCAGCGTCGGGGAACCCGAGCCGGAAATGATGAAGGCGATCGAATACACCGAGCCCCATCTGCCCCCCAACAAGGCCCGCTACGCCATGGGCCTGGGCACCCCCGCGCAAATGGTCGAATTGGTCGCCCGCGGGGTGGACTTGTTCGACTGCGTGCTGCCGACCCGCATCGCGCGCAACGGCACGGCCTTCACCCGCGCCGGCACGGTGAGCGTCAAGGCCGGGTTCAACAAGTCCGACTTCCGCCCCATCGAAGAAGGCTGCACCTGTTTCGCCTGCCGGCATTTCACCCGCGCCTACCTGCGCCATCTCCTCAACGTCGGTGAAATCCTCGGCTTGCGCATGGTCAGCGTGCATAACTCGCACCTGTTCATGACCGTGATGGCCGAAATCCGCGCCGCCCTGGCCGCTGGCACCTTCGCCGAATTCCGCCGCGACTTCATCGCGCGGTACGTGCCCACCAAACGCATCCTCCAAGCCCGCTTGGATTCGCGCTGACCGCTGACCGCGCCGGCCGGGAGCTTGCTTTCACCGCCCGCCCGTTTAACCTTGGGGCGTGACGGACGAATCTTCAGCGGCGATCCCGCCCCGTGAACCGGCCGCTCCGGCCGCAGCCGCCGGCGGCACCGACCCCGAACAGTGGGTCGACCGGCACGGCGACTACCTCTTCAAATACGCCCTCTTGCGCCTCCGCGATCCGGGCCGGGCGGAGGATTTGGTGCAAGAAACCTTCCTGGCGGCGTTGAAAGGCGGTTCCGCCTTCGCCGGCCGGGCCGCGGAAAAGACCTGGCTCGTGGGGATTCTAAAGCACAAGATTTTCGATTACTACCGCAAACTTGGCCGGGAAACTTCCTTCACGGACCTGCGGTTTTACGAGTCGCAGGAGGAGGAGCAGTTTCTCCCCGAACCCGCGGGCGACGGGCATTGGCGGACGGAAATGGGTCCCTTGGAGTGGCCGGACACACCCGGGATGGCCTTGGACCAAGCCGCCTTTTGGCAGGCCTTCCATGAATGCCGGGCGAAGCTCCCCGCCAAAGTCGGCGCCGTGTTCTGCCTGCGGGAAATCGACGGTTTGGAGACCCCCGAAATTTGCGCCCTGCTCCAAATCTCCGAGAGCAACCTCTGGGTCATGCTGCACCGCGCGCGGACGGCC
>CAIYZC010000459.1 GCA_903930565.1 uncultured Pedosphaera sp. | reverse complement strand
TCAGTGGTGGTTCAACAGCGCGCCGTTGGCCGGGGCAAACGCCGCGACCTTGAGCTTGACGAATGTCCTGCCCGTGGAAGCCGGGGCCTACGCCGTGGTGGTGACGAACGCGGTGGGTTCGGTGACCAGCGCCGTGGCCACCCTGACCGTCACCCTGCAACCCCCCACGATTCTTGTGCAACCCGGTGGCGGTAATGTTTTGGCCGGATCCAGCCCCACGCTTTCAGTGGTGGCCAACAGTTCGGCGCCTCTGGCCTATCAGTGGTATTGGGCGGGGACGCCGATCCCGGGGGCGGTGGCGGCGAACTACACCATCACCAACGTGGAACCACCCAACGCCGGCGCCTACTACGTGGTGGTCACCAATGTTTCCGGTTCGGTGCAAAGCAGCAACGCGGTTCTGACCGTGATCGGCACCCCGCCGGGAATCGTCGCTCAACCCCGGTTTCAAGGTGTGGGTATGGGCGGCTCGGCCCTGTTCCAAGTCTCCGCCACCGGCAGTGCCCCGCTGGCCTACCAATGGCTTTGGGCTGGGGCGCCGGTGGCGGGTGCCACCGGCTCCAGCTTGCAATTGACCAACGTCCAGTTGGCGGCGCAGGGCGACTACTCTGTGGCGATTACCAATTGGTTTGGCGCGATCACCAGTCAATTGGCCGGCCTGACCGTCACCCAAACGGTCTGCGCTTCGATTGTCAATGGCCTGACCGGTTGGTGGCCGGCGGAAGGCAATGCTGGGGATGTCGTGGGTGGGAATAACGGTTCGCTCATTCACGGTGCGGGCTTTGCACCGGGGCTGGTGGGGCAGGCCTTCAATTTCAATGGCACCAATCAATATGTGGCCATCCCCAATTCACCCGGGCTGGATCCGACCGGAAGTTTCACGATTGAAGCCTGGGTTTATCCCCAGCCGAGTGCCACTGCGCAGGTCATTCTCGGCAAATGGGGCGACACGGCGGATTACGCCGGCAAACGCTGCTATAACCTGGCCATTCTTTCGGGTAATGTGCTCCAGTTCAGCATCTCCGACTCCACGAACCAAAATAACACCACCTTCCAGGTGCTGAATTCGGCGAACAACGCGGTGCCCTACAACACCTGGTCGCATGTGGCGGCGGTTTACAACCAAGCGACCGGTATTCGCCAAATCTATGTCAATGGCGTGCTGGTTGCCCAGCGTACGGATCATCCCATCACGATTCTGCAAGCGGCCAACCCCGTGGGTATCGGGGCGGGCCCCTATGGCAGCACTTCCATCCGGGATTTCTTCAATGGGCGCATCGATGAATTGGCCTTCTTCAACCGGGCCTTGAGCGCCGGCGAGGTGCAGGCTGTTTTCAACGCCGGCAACTTGGGCAAATGCCCGGTGAGCTTGCCCCCCGCCATCACCAGCCAGCCCGCGGGCGGCACCTTCGGTAGTTGGAGCAATGCGACCTTGGCGGCGGGCGTGGCCGGCAGCCCGCCTTTCGCTTACCAGTGGCAATTCAACGGCGCACCGTTGCCCGGCGCCACCAACGCCCTCTTGGCCCTCTCCAATCTGAGCGTGACGAACAGCGGCCTGTATTCCCTCGTGGTCACGAACCTTTACGGAAGCGCGACGAGCAGCAACGCCGTCATCACCGTTACGCCGCCCCCGTCCCTGCTATTCGCCGGGAGCGTCACCGCGACCTCCGCTGTGGTGGTGGTCCCGGTCAATCTGGTGGCTCAAGGCACTGAGAACGGTTTGGGCTTCAGCGTGGACTTTAATCCCTCATTCCTGACCTTTGCCGGTATCACCACCGGCAGCGGTGTGGGCGGCGCCTCGGCCTTGTTCAACACCAACGCCGCCACCGCCGGCCGCGTCGGCGCCTTGATCGCCCTGCCGGGCGTCACCACTTTGGCCGCCGGCACCCAGGAAGTCGCGGAGATCAGCTTCTTCGTCAATTCCGGCACCAATCCGGTCACCACCACCGTTTCCTTTGGTGACGTGCCCACCGCGCGGCAGGTTTCCGATGCCCTGGCCAATCCGCTCCCGTCCGCCTTTGCCAGTGGCACGGTTACGATCCCCTGGCTGGGTTATGAGGGCGACGTGGCGCCGCTGCCCAACGGGGATGGCGTGGTGACCATCATCGATTGGGTGCAGGAAGGCCGCTACGTCGCCGGCTTGGACACCATCACCAACGCGGCCGAATTCCAACGAGCCGACACCGCCCCACGTTCCACCTTCGGCGACGGCCAGTTGACCGTCGCCGATTGGGTCCAAACCGGCCGGTACGCCGCCGGCCTGGATGCCCTTACCGTCGCCGGCGGCCCCACGACCCCCGCCAACGGGCCCGTGTCGTCCAAGAAATCCGGCGCCGGGTCCTACGGCCCACTGGGATTGGGCCGCACCGT
>CAIYZC010000458.1 GCA_903930565.1 uncultured Pedosphaera sp. | reverse complement strand
GGTCCCGTGCGCGGGACCCAAAGCGGCACCCGGACTTGGCAGCGCCCCAGCGCTCGGATAGCCCTGCAAGGGCGGCCTAAAACGGGGTGGGGAAGCGACTCTGGATCGCTGGGCGCTGCCTGCCAACTGCCCCGGGTTATTCCATTTCTCGCTGATTCCGCATCAGCCCGGCTGGCTGGCGCGTACAGGCAAAAACGGCCCGCCCGGCCAAGGCCGGGCGGGCGAAACAAAGGGGGCGAACCCGCCGGTCCCGGGCTTGAACCAAGCCGGAGGGCGGGTGGCGGAAGCCGCTTAAGCCGCGGGAGCGGCGGCGGCGGCGGTCTTGGCCGGGCCCTTGGCGGGCTTCTTGCCGACGCGCGTTTCCTTTTCCTTCACCAAGGTGGCGCCCTTGCCGAGACGCTTGCGGAGGTAGGTCAACTTGGCGCGACGGACGGAGCCGCGGCGTTCGACTTCAACTTTGTCCACGCGGGGGGAGTGGATGGGGAAAATACGTTCGACGCCTTCGCCGTAGCTGATCCGGCGGACGGTGAAGGTGGCGTTGAGACCGTGGCCGCGGCGGCCGATCACAACCCCGGAGAACACCTGGATGCGTTCCTTGTCGCCTTCGACGACTTTGGTATGGACCTTGACGGAGTCACCCACCGAAAATTCCACCGGCTGCTTGCGGTATTGTTCCGCTTCAATTTTATCAATCAATGCTTGGTTCATAAATTCACTTCATCAAATCCGGCCGTACCGCCGCCGTTCGCGCCCGGGATTGTTCCAACCGCCACTTGGCGATCTCGGCGTGATGCCCCGAGAGCAACACATCCGGCACCCGCAGGCCGCGGAATTCCGCCGGCCTTGTGTATTGCGGGTATTCCAACAGGCCCGCGCTGAACGATTCCTCGCGCGCGCTTTCGTCGTCGCCCAGCACCCCGGGCAGCAACCGCGTCACGGTGTCGATGATCACCATCGCCGGCAACGCGCCGTTGGTCAGCACATAATCACCGATCGACAACTCGTCGTCGGCCAAGTGCTCCCGAATCCGCTCGTCAAACCCTTCATAACTCCCGCAAACCAGCAGCAGGTGCTCCTGCGTCGCCAGTTCGCGCGCCACCGACTGGTCGAACTTGCGCCCGCCGGGTGTGAGCAGAATCACCCGCGTGCGTTCGTTCGCCAAACTCTCCACCGCCTCGAACATGGGTTCGGGCTTCAACAGCATGCCCGGACCGCCGCCGAAAGGCTTGTCGTCGACCGTCTTGTGCCGATCGTGCGTGAATTCCCGCAGGTTCACGATGCGCAGATCAAGCACGCCGCGTTCCCGCGCCCGCTGGATGATGCTTTCATCAAGCGGCCCGGCAAACATGCCCGGGAAGAGGGTGAGAACGTCAATTTTCATGCCCGCCGGAGCGGTTTGCCCCGCGTGGTTGCGCCGCGCGCCGGCAATGCTCAGCGCGCCGTTTCTTCAATCACTTCCAAGCTGCAGCGCAGACCCTGCCGGGCGCTGCCCGCCAAGAGGAGGGAGCGGATGGCGTTGATCGTCATCCCCTGCCGCCCGATGACCTTGCCGACATCGCCCGGATGCACCCGCAGTTCATAGACCGTCATGGCCTCGCCGGCCACGGGGGTCACCTTGACCGCGTCGGGATGCTGCACCAAACCTTTGACCACGTATTCCAGAAAGGCTTGCATGGCTACCCCCGGGGGCGGGCTCAGGCGACCGGCGCCGTCGCCTTGGCGGCGCGGTTGGCCTTGCGCAAGAAGCTGGCGACCGTGTCGCTCGGCTGCGCGCCCTGGCTCACCCAATAGGTGGCCCGTTCCAAGTTGATCGAGAAGTTGCCTTCTTTTTTCAACGGCTGGTAGGTGCCGATTTCTTCAATAAACTTGCCATCGCGGGGACTCCGGGAGTCGGCCACGACAATACGATAGGCCGGCGTGTTCTTCGTCCCAACCCGCTTCATCCGAATTTTGACAGACATAAATGACTCGCAACTGTGGCGGCGGCAACCACGGTTTAACCCGCCCGCCGAATGGTCCGGCGTCTTTCCAAAAAGAGGGGTGAGGGTACGAAGCTCAACGGGCCTTGGCAAGCCCTGTTTTATAATTTTTTGGTGACGCGGTTTTTGAGGTCGCCGCGACGGGGACTTTCCCCCGGTTGGAATTCCTTCTTGCAACCTAGTCTCAATTGGCCTAGGTTGCCCGCCAGTGAACGAAGACGCAGCAGCAGCAGCCAAACCCAATCTCGTCCGGCAGGGCGAGTGCGGCCAGCCGGAGTGGTGCCGCCTCAGCCAGGTGCGCGCCGGCACGGTCGTGTGCATCAAGCGCCTTTCCGCCTCCGCCGCCATCATGGACCGCCTCCGCGAACTCGGTTTCTGCGAGGAACAAAAGATCCGGCTCCTGAGCCGCGATGGCAATTTGATCTGCCAAGTCTGCAACGCCCGCCTCGGGATCAGTGCGGAATTGGGGGAATCGATTTTGGTGGAAGCCGTCGGCGGCCTCCGGGTCGCCGGGGCGCGTTGACCGCCCCCCGCCGCGCCATGCCCGCCGCCCCGCTGCCCCTCACCAGCCTGACCCCCGGCACCGCCGCCACGGTCACGGAAATCAAACTCCCGCCCGCCCAACGCCCCCGGCTCATGGAAATGGGCCTCCTCGTGGGCACCCGGGTGGAATTGGTGCGCTTCGCCCCGCTGGGCGACCCCGTGGAAATCAAAGTGCGCGGTTACCATCTGACCTTGCGGAAGCACGAAGCCGAACAAATATGGGCGCGCCCGGTGGAGTAACGCCCGGCGGGACCGGCGGTGGCGCACGGGGGGAATCGGCCGCGCCCTATGTGGTGTTGACCGGCAACCCCAATTGCGGCAAAACCACGTTGTTCAACGCCCTCACCGGACTGCGCGCCAAAGTTGGCAATTACGCCGGCGTCACCGTCGAGCGCAAGGAAGGCCGCCTTCTGGAGACCCCGCCGGGCACGGTGGTCAAAATTCTCGATCTCCCCGGCACCTACAGCCTCAGCCCGCAATCGTTGGACGAACAGATCTCGCGGGATGTCCTGCTGCACCGGCTGCCGGAGCTGCCCGCCCCCGCGCTCGTCGTGGTGGTGGTGGACGCCTCGAACCTCCAACGGAATCTTTACTACGCCACCCAGGTGATTGAGTTGGGCTATCCCACCCTGGTCGCCTTGAACATGGTGGACGTGGCCGCAGCCAACGGGCACCACGTCGACACCGACTCCCTGGCGGCGGCGCTGGGCGTCGCCGTTTTTCCCGTGGTGGCCAGCCGCGCCGAAGGCTTGCCGGCGTTGCGCCGGGCCCTTCTGGACGCCGTGGCCGCGCCCGCCGTCGCGCGCCCCGAACCCCGCTCGTTCACGGCGTTGCCGCCCTTGTTCCAGACCGCGGCCGCCGAGCTGGCCACCTTGTTGGCGATCACTTTTCGCGAAGCCCCGGCCCGCGCCGCGGCGGAAGCGCAGCTCATCCTGGGTAATGAAAACGCCGTGGCCTCCAGCGGCGCCCACTACCCGCCGCCCGTTCAAGCCGCTGTCACCGCCGCCCGCGCCCGCTTGGACGCCGCGGGCGTCGATTGGCGCACCGCTCCGATTGAAGCCCGCTACGCGGCCGTGATGGCCATCCAGGACGCCGTGGCGACCGCGGGGGATCCCCTGCACGAAACCTTCAGCGACCGCTTGGACCGCGTCCTGACCCACAAGGTTTGGGGCACGTTGATCTTCGTGGCGATCATGGCGGGGATGTTCCAAAGCATTTTCAGCTTTGCGCAACTCCCCATGGACGCGATCAAAGGCGCCATGGGCTGGGTGGGGGAGGGGATCGGGCGTGCCCTGCCGCCCGGGGAATTGAACAGCCTGCTGGTCCATGGCGCGGTGGCCGGCGTCGGCGCGGTGGTGCAATTTCTGCCCCAAATCCTGCTGCTCTTTTTCTTTATCGGTTTGCTGGAGGACACCGGCTACATGGCTCGCGCCGCGTTCCTCATGGACCGCCTCATGAGCAAGGTCGGCCTGCACGGCAAGAGTTTCATTCCCATGCTGAGTTCCTTCGCGTGCGCCATCCCGGGCATCATGGCCACGCGCACCATTGAAAGTCCCAAGGACCGGTTGGTCACCATTTTGGTCGCGCCGCTGATGAGTTGCTCGGCGCGGTTGCCGGTTTATGCGGTGCTCATCGGCGCCTGCATTCCGCACCGGCGGGTGCTGGGCTTCCTGGGCTTGGACACCCTCACGATGCTTGTGATGTATCTGCTGGGCATCGTTGTGGCGCTGTTGATGGCGTGGATTTTCAAGCGCACCCTGCTGCGCGGCGAACCGCCCATGCTCATCATGGAGTTGCCACCCTATAAGCGGCCGCTCGCCCGGATCGTATTGCGGCACATGTGGGACCGTTCCAAACTCTTTCTGCAACGCGCCGGCACCGTCATTTTGGGCATCAACATCCTCCTCTGGTTCCTGGCCACCTACCCCCACAACCACGCGGCCACGGAACGTTACACCGCGGCGCACGCGGCCCTGGCGGCGCAAATGCCGGCCGCGGTTGCCGGCCTGAACGCGGCCACCAATCCCGTGGTCTTGCGCGTGACGGAACAATTGCGGTCCTTGGAGCAGGAGGAGAGCGGCCGCCGCTTGCGCGAAAGTTTCGCCGGTCGCTTGGGTCGCTTGATCGAACCGGTGATCGCCCCGTTGGGCTTTGATTGGAAGATGGGCATCGGGATCGTTTCCTCGTTTGCCGCGCGGGAGGTTTTTGTCAGCACGATGGCCACCGTTTATGATTTGGGCGAAGCGCGGGATTCGGAGGAAGTCAGGCCGAAATTGGAAGTTCTCCTCGCCGGGGAGAAGCGCGCGGATGGCAGCCTGATTTACACCCCGCTGTTGGGCATCACCTTGATGATCTTCTATGTGTTCGCACTCCAATGCGTGAGCACCGTCGCCGTGGTGCGCCGCGAAACAAACGGTTGGAAGTGGCCCCTCTTCCAATGGTTTTACATGGGCGCGCTGGCCTGGACGCTGGCATTCATCACCTACCAAGGCGGCCGCCTGCTCGGTTGGCGTTGATTGGGATTGCCCGGTCCCCCTTTGCCCTCTTCCTGTCCTCCATCCTTGGCGGAGGCGGACGCGGCTTCGCCTGAGCCTGCCGGTCACCAGGTGAGTTCGAAGGCCGTCGCCGAGCTCGGAAATTCCACGGTGTGCGTCCGGGCGGTGGCATCCCAACGACCGGGCAAAGCCACTCCACCTCGCCGCACCTCCTTCGGCTCGGTGACGGCGCGGAGCACGAGGCGCCAGGATTTCACCGCCGGGCGAAAGTTCCCGCGGCGCGGACCGAGCGACAACTTCGCCCGTCCCGCCCCCTGGGTGTGCCGGATCTCCCGCTCGGCAAATTCTCCCCGCTCATAACCCAGGGAACGGCCGTCGTCCTCGTAGGCGCACCACAATCCGTCCCCCGCGGGCCAAACGTGTAGTTCCGTCACCGCATCGGGTTCCTGGCCCACGAATTGGCGCACCGGTCCCCACGGGATGACCGCGCCGCCCCGCACATACAGCGGCAGGCGCTCCAGCGGCGCGTGGGCCAGCACATGCCGGCCGCCCGCGTGCGCCTCGTCCGTCCAAAAATCCCACCAAGTTCCCGCCGGCAGATAGACCGCGCGGGCCGTGGCCCCCGGTCGGATCACCGGAGCCATGAGCAGGTCCGGGCCGAGGAGGAATTGGTCGCCCGCCGCCACCGCAACCGGGTCCGCCGGATAATGCCACGCCAAGGGCCGCATGATGGGCGCACCGGAACGGTGCGCCGCCACGAAGAGGCCGTAGAGATATGGCAAAAGACGGTAACGCCAATGCAGATACTCCCGGCAAATGGCCTCCACCTCGGGGCCAAAAGCCCAGGGCTCCTGCGCCACCGTGTCGATGTTCGTGTGGTTGCGGAAGAACGGCGTGAACGCCGCAAACTGAAACCAGCGTGCGAACAATTCCGGCGTGGCGTGGTCCAGAAACCCGCCGGCGTCCCCGCCGCAAAACGCCACCCCGCTCAGGCCCAGGTTGAGCAACATCTGAATCGCGTCCGCCAGGTGCTCCCACACCGAGCTATTGTCGCCCGTCCACACCAGGGCGTAACGCTGCACCCCCGCGTAACCTGCGCGTGTAATGACGAAAGGCCGCTCGTCCGGCCGCGCGGCGAGCGCGCCCGCGCGCGACGCGCGCGCCATTTGCATGCCATAAACATTGTGACCTTCCGCGTGCCGCACCAGGCCGTGGTCGCTCCGGTGCCGGCAATCCAGGGGCAGCGTCTTCCCCGGCCCCTCGAAATCGGCCGGTTCGTTCATGTCATTCCAAAAGCCCGCCACCCCGAGCTCTGACAACGCGCCTTGTTCCCGGCCCCACCACTCCCGGGTCCGCGCGCGGAGGAAGTCCGGGAATCGCGCCGCCCCCGGCCAGACTTTGCCCACATAATCCTTCCCGCCCGCCGGCGCGCGCACAAAGGCCCCGTCCGCTCGGCCCCGCCGGAGCACGCCGAACTTGGGATCGTCCTTCACCCCGGGATCCACGATCACCACCACTTTGAACCCTGCCGCCGCCAGCTTCGCCAGCAGTTCGGCGGGCTCGGGAAAATCCTTCCCAAACGTAAACACCCGGTACTCATCCAGGTGATGAATGTCCAAGTACAGCACATCGCAGGGCAGTTCCCGCCGCCGCAGCTCCGCGGCGATTTCCTCCACGCGCGCGCGGGTCGTGTAGCTGTAGCGGCATTGCTGGTATCCCAGCGCCCAGCGCGGCGGCAGGGGCATCCGCCCCGTCAGCTCCGTGTAGCGTCCGACCACGTCGGCGGGTGTCGCCCCGGTGAACAGGTATAAATCCAACTCCCCGCCCCCGGCTTGCAGTTGCCACTGGTCGCGCACGGTCAGACCGAGGTCCCAAGTCTGTCGCGCGGGATTATCCCAAAACAAACCCGCCGCGCGCCCTTCGCGCAAGGACAACGCGAACGGGATCGAGACATACAAACTCCGCATCCCCGGATGAATTGCCGGGGCGTGTCCCAGGACATCTGTGTTCCAAAACTCCCGGATCAGACCCCGCTTGTTGAACGGCCCCGTCGTCTCCCCCAGTCCGTGCAAACTTTCCCCCACCGCCAGCGTGAGGGCGGTCTGCGGCCGGCCTTCGTGGAACCGCGTGACTCCCGGTCCCGCGGCCAACCGCACGCGGCCTTCCGCATCCCGCAAATTCCAAGCGCCGGAAGTGAGGTCGAACTCCAAAACCCCCGCGTCCGTGACCACCCGCAATCGGCCGGGAGCCGCCTCGGTCCGCACGGCAAACGCCGGCCAATCCGCCTTGACCACGGCCCAGGATTCCCGCTGGGAAAACGCCCGCCCCGCGCACCGCCGCAGCCGGAACACGTCCGGTGCCAGAGCTGACAACTCCACCCGCCCGCCGCCTGCGATTCCCGCCGCCACCGCTTTCGTATGCGCGCTCATGCCGCCGACATAACCCGCCACGGCGCCACTTGTCACGCGCCAAAGCGCCGGGCCGTAATGCCCGAAATCGACTTGTGTCCCGGCTCGACGACTCGCCGGCGCCCCCACCGAAACCGCACCCAGTCCTCGCGCGGAACTGGCCACCGAACCGCTTGGGCGGTAGAATTCCAGCATGCGAATGGGCTCTGAAATTGAAGCGGCACAGCCGACCACATCGGTGGGTCGGCCGTTGGAGGACAACCGGATGCGCTTGGGCGCCGGCAAGTTGCCCCTCACCCGACCGCATTCCTTGCCCGCTTGGCAGGTTGAACCCGGCCCCGGGTTCCGAATCCAATCGCTCGATTATCACAAGCCTTGGCCGACCGTTTTGTCCCCAAGGTGCTGGCTCTGGCCGGCCCTCCTGTTCTTGTCCTGCCTCATGCTTCGGGCGGATGAGGCCATCCTGAAGGTGGACTTTTCCGTCCCCACCGGAACCTTTCGTGCGCTCCACGGTGTTAACAAGGGGCCGCTGGTGCCGGGGGGCATGCTGGACCTGGTCAAAGCGCAAAAGGAACTGGGCATTCCCTTCACCCGCCTGCACGACTGCGGTTGGCCGAATCCGTACGTCGTCGATCACCATGCCGTCTTTCCGCACCCGGAAGCCGACCCGGACATACCCGGCAACTACGATTTCCGGCTCACGGACGAGTACCTCGACGCGGTGCGCCGGACGGGTGCGGAACTCGTCTATCGGCTCGGTGAAAGCATTGAGCACACCAGCGTCCAGCGGTATGTCCATCCCCCCGCCGATCCGGAAAAATGGTCGGCCGTCTGCCGGGGCATCATCCGGCATTACAACGCCGGCTGGGCGAACGGATTCCATCACCACATCCGCTATTGGGAGATTTGGAATGAGCCCGAAAACCGGCCCGCCATGTGGAGCGGGAGCGATGAGGATTACCTGCGGCTCTATCGCACGGCGGCCACCGCCATCAAAAAGGAATTTCCGGATCTGAAAGTGGGCGGGCCGTCGCTCGGATTCAGCGGCAGTTTCGTGCGGGGGGAGTTTGTGCTCACCGAATTTGCCGCCAATTTCCTGGCGCTGTGCCGCCAGGACAATGTTCCCCTGAATTTCTTCTCCTGGCATTGCTACACGGCGGATCCCGCCGAACTCGTTGCCCGTTCCCGCGCCATTCGGCAGTGCTTGGATTCCCGCGGTTTCAAGGCAACCGAAAGCCATCTCAATGAGTGGAATTACCTCCCGGGAAATTCCTGGGATCCGGTCTCCAAATCCGCCACTGCGGTTGAGCGCGGGCGCTTTTACGACGCCATGGCCGGCGCTCCGGGCGCGGCCTTCATCGCCGCCGCACTTTTGGAACTCCAAGATGCGCCGGTCGATATGTGCAATCTGTTCCATGGCGAAACGGGGCCGTTTGGCATCTTCACCGGCGATGGCGTTCCCCAAAAGGCCTACCATGCCCTGCGCGCCTTCCAAGCCCTGATGGAAACTCCCCGCCGGGTGGCCACCCAGGGGTCTGTGCCCGGCAAACTGGCCTGCGCCGCCGGCTTGGGGAAAACCGGCCGCGAAGCGCAGATCTTGATCAGCAACTTCGCCGACTCGCGCGCCGAGTTGCAGCTTCACTGGCGGGGTCTGGAGTGGAAGGGCGACCTCATCGCGGAGGTTCAAACCGTCGATTCCGCCAACGATTTTTCCACTCCCCGCCGGGTCGAACTTGCGGGCGAAAACGCCACCTTGCACTTGTCGCTGCCGGCCCCCGCTATTGCTTTGATCCGCCTGCGCCCCGCCTCCGACCCCACGGCAAACTCCGGCGACAACCCAGCAGACCGAAAACCCTAAGCGCGGCGGTTGGGGCCGAAAAACGCTTCAAAAGCCTGGGCGACTCCGCAGGGTGCCGGGGTAACACAAAAGCCCATCAACCGGCGACGAAGCCGGAGCGGCGTGCGCGGGGGCGGTAACGCTTTCTTGTCCATCCCGTCCAGGAAGTCCATCCGGTCCATTTAGTCCATCCCCCCGGGGCGCAAATCCAATTGGCTCGGACCACCCCGCGGTGGTAGCGTACCCGCCATGAACTTAACAGCGCTGGGCTTCGGAGGACTATTGGCGCTCGCCGCGAGCGTGCCAGAGGCCGCGGCCGCCGAAGTGACCTTCAACCGCCAAATCGCGCCCATCATCTACCAAAATTGCTCCGCCTGCCACCGGCCCGGTGAAGCGGCGCCGTTCTCGTTGTTGTCCTACGCGGATGTGGCCAAGAAGGGGAAACAGATCGCCAAGGTGACCGCCTCCCGGTTCATGCCCCCGTGGAAGGCGGAGCCCGCTTCCTTCGCCTACCGGGACGAGCGGCGCCTCAAGGACGCGGATCTCGCGCTGATTCAAGAATGGGTCCAAGCCGGGATGCCCGAGGGCAAGCCGGAGGAGCGCCCCCAGCCCCCGCAGTTTCCGTCCGGCTGGCGGTTGGGGGAACCGGATCTGGTCGTGGAGTTGCCGAAGGCTTACCATGTGCCCGCCGACGGTCCGGACATTTACCGGAATCTGGCCGTCCCGCTGGGCTTGTCGGAGGAGAAATGGCTCACGGCCATCGACATG
>CAIYZC010000457.1 GCA_903930565.1 uncultured Pedosphaera sp. | reverse complement strand
GGGGCCAGCGTGCCCAGCGTGGCTTCGAATTTGGTCAAGGCAATGGTTTTGAGGGCCTCGCCGGCGGCGAATTCCTTTTGGAAGGCGGCGTCCTGCAGATCGCCGGCCTTCAAAACGTGGTAATAGCCGAGGTAACCAATGGCATAGACGATGGTCAGGTAGAACAGCCAGACCCACCAGCGCGGCAGGTTGTTGTCCAGTTCGTGGATGCCGTCGGCCTCGTGGTCCAGTAACAGGGGGTCTTGTGAATCATTCATGGTGGGAATCTCCGTTGATGGTGGCAGGGGTGCCTTCATCGGCCAGGGGCAGATCGCCCATGGTGCGCAGGAACCCCGCGGGGAGGCCCAGCGCCCAGAGCAACGCGCCGGTGAAGACGACAAAGAACAGACAGATCGAGATGACGCCGAAGACGCCGACGCCACCGATGGCGGACAATACGTTGGTGATCATGATGGTTTCCTTAATTGGCGGCCGCGGGGGCGGCCGCACCCGCTTGGGCGGTTTTGACCGGGGTCGCCGGCGTGGTCGGGGCCGCGGGATTCGCCTTGATGTCCGTGCCGAGCCGCTGCAGGTAAGCGATGAGCGCGATGATGTCCTTGTCCGGCTCGGCCTTGATCGCGCCGACTTTGAGGTTGGTGACCACTTTGGCGGCCTGGGCCTGGAGTTCGGCCAGCGCCTTGTCTTCATAACCCGCGGGATAGGGCACGCCCACTTTCCGCAGCGCCGAAATGCGCGCCGGGAGGGAGTTCGTTTCCAGCGTCTGGGTGAGCAACCACGGGTAGCGCGGCATGATGGAGCCGGAGGACATGGAGCGCGGATCGTCCATGTGGTTGTAGTGCCAGGCGTCGGGGTATTTGCCGCCGATGCGGTGGAGGTCCGGACCGGTGCGCTTGGAGCCCCACAGGAAGGGATGGTCATACACGAACTCACCCGCCTTGGAGTATTCGCCGTAACGTTCCGTTTCCGAGCGGAAGGGGCGGATCATTTGCGAGTGGCAACCCACGCAGCCTTCGCGGATGTAGATGTCGCGCCCGAGCACTTCGAGGGCGGTGTAAGGTTTCACACTCGCGATGGTGGGAACGTTTTCCTTGATGAGGAACATGGGCACAAGTTCCACCACGCCGCCGATGAGGATGGCGACGAGGGCCAGGACGGCGAGCAGCATGGGTTTGCCTTCCAAGACGCGGTGGCCCCAAGGCCCGGGAGCGGTGTGCGCTTCCTGGGTGCGCCAGGAGGCGGCTTGGGCGGCTTGCTCAGGCAGGAACACCCCCGCGCGCGCCGTGCGCCACAGGTTGAAGGCCATCAGCAAGGTGCCGAGGATGTAGAGGCTGCCGCCGATGGCGCGCAGGCGGTACATCGGGACGATTTGCAGCACGGTTTCGAGGAAGTTGGGGTATTGCAGGAAGCCGTCGGCCGTGAATTGCTTCCACATCAAGCCCTGGGTGATGCCGCTGGCATACATGGGCACCACATAGAACATCATGCCCAGCAGTGCGATCCAGAAGTGGTAGTTCGCCAGCTTCACCGACCAGAGTTTGGTTTGGTAGAGGCGGGGGATCAGATAATACAGCATGCTGAAGGTGATGAAACCGTTCCAGCCCAGCGCGCCGGTGTGGACGTGGGCGATGGTCCAGTCGGTGTAATGCGAAAGGGAATTGACGCTTTTGATCGCCAGCATGGGGCCTTCGAGCGTGGCCATGCCGTAGGCGGTGACGGCCACCACCATGAACTTGAGCATGGGATCCTGGCGGACTTTGTCCCAGGCGCCGCGGAGGGTGAGCAGGCCGTTCAACATGCCGCCCCAGGAGGGCGCAATGAGCATCAGGGAGAACACCATGCCGAGGGACTGCGCCCAATCGGGCAGCGCGGTGAAGAGGAGATGGTGCGGACCGGCCCAGATATACACGAAGATCAGCGCCCAGAAATGAATGATGGAGAGGCGGTAGGAGAACACCGGGCGGTCCGCGGCCTTGGGCAGGAAGTAATACATCATGCCCAGGAAAGGCGTGGTAAGGAAGAACGCCACGGCGTTGTGACCGTACCACCACTGCACCAGCGCGTCCTGCACCCCGGCATAGACCGAGTAGCTCTTCCAGAAGGTCACCGGCACTTCGAGCGAGTTGACGATGTGGAGCACCGCCACCGTCAGCGCCGTGGCGATATAGAACCAGATCGCCACGTAAATGTGCTTCTCGCGCCGCTTGATGATCGTGCCCAGCAGGTTGACTGTGAAGACCACCCAGATCAGGGTGATCGCGATGTCAATCGGCCATTCCAGCTCGGCGTATTCCTTGCTGGAGGTGAAGCCAAGCGGCAGGGTGATCGCCGCCGACACGATGATCGCGTTCCAACCCCAGAAGTTGATCTTGCTCAGCAGGTCGCTGAACATGCGCGCTTTGCACAGCCGCTGGAGGGAATAGTAGATTCCCATGAACATGGCGTTGCCGATGAAGGCGAAAATCACCGCGTTGGTGTGCAACGGCCGCAGGCGGCCGAAGGTCACAAATTGTAGGTTGAGATTGGCCTCCGGAAAGAACAACTGGATCGCGGCCAGCAGGCCGGCGCTCATCCCCACCACGCCCCAGATAACGGTGGCGATGGCGAAGGCGCGCACGATGCGGTTGTCGTAGGCGAAGGATTCCACCACCCCCGTCGCACGGGGGGGGGAGTTGGCGGGTGGTTTGGTGGTTGCGGCTGCGTTCATAGATTAGTTTTTGGCGGTCGGTTGGGGGCGGGTTGGTTCCTCGGTCAGCACCCGCATGGCGGGGGTGCAGGTGTCCTCATATTGTCCGGAGCGCACGGCCCAGACGAAGCACCACAAAAACGCGGTGGCGAGGATGATGCTCAGGGGGATCAGGATAAAGATGGCACTCATGGTTGGGCGGGATCAAAGGGGTCGTTTGCGACCGGGGCGGACAGGCCCGCGCGGCGCGCGGCCCAAGCGGTGGCCCCGCAGGCGAAGACCACCACCGAAGCGGAACTCAGGGGCATTAGAATGGCGCAGACCACGGGCGAGAGGCGGCCGCTTGCCGCGATGCTCACGCCCACCAGGTTGTACATCGCCGAAATGGTGAAACTGACGCGCGTGATGCGGGTGGCCGCACGGGCGAACCGCAACAGGGCGTCCAGCCGCGGCACCATGGCCGCCGTCAAAATCACGTCGCTGGCCGGTGAAAACGCGCCGGTGTTCTCCACGATGGCGACGCCGACGTCGCTTTGTTGCAAGGCCCCGGCGTCGTTCAAACCGTCCCCGGCCATCAGCACGGTGCGGCCGCGCGCCTGCAACTGGCGGACGAACGCCAGTTTGTCCGCCGGGCTCTGGTTGAAATTCAGCGCCTCGGCGCGCCCGAACCAGCGGGCAAAGCGGCCGCGTTCGCGGTCATGGTCGCCGCTCACCAGCGCCAGTTCATAATCCGGCGCCAACGCGCGGAGCAGGCCGTCGGCCCCGGGGCGCACGGCGGGCGAGAGCAGGAAGCAGCCGCGCACGGCGTCGCCCCAGGCCAGGTGCACGACCGGGCCGGGGTGGGCGGGGGCGGCGGGCACGGACAAGCCTTGTTCCGTCAACCACGCCGCGGCACCAAGCCGCACTTCCGCGCCCGCCACGGTGGCACGCACGCCGCCGCCCGGGAATTCCCGGAAGGAGCGGACCTCGGGGGCCGCGCCGGGCGCCGCCAACTCGGCCGCGATCCGGGCCGCGAGGGGATGCGTGGAGTGCGCGGCCAGGGCCCGCACCGCCGCGAGTTCCGCAGGCGTCAACGGCGCCCCGGCGAAAACGCACGCACCGGCGCCAGCGGCCGTGAGGGTGCCGGTCTTGTCGAAGACGAGCGTGTCCACCCGCGCCAAGGTTTCGAGCACCTGGCTGTTCTTGAGAAAGATCTGGCGGCCGGCCAGCACCCGTTGCGCGGTGCCCAGCACGAAGGGCGCCGCGAGCGCCAGCGCGCAAGGGCAGGCCACGATCAGGACCGCGGTAAAGGCGCGCAAGGCTACGCGGGGATCGGTCCCGGCCCAACACGCCGCCGCCGCGAGGGCGATGCTGATGATCAGGAGGGTGAAACGTTGGCTGTAACGGTTGGTCAACGAGTCGAACACCGAAACCTTGTCCTTGCGGAAGACCGCTTGATTCCAGAGCGAAGTCAAATAGCTGTGCGACACGCCCTTCTCCAGCAACACTTCCACGACGCCGCCCAGTTGCCGTCCGCCCGCGTACAGCGGCGCGCCCAGGGCGGGCCGGACCGGTTCGGCCTCGCCGGTGACAAAGCTGTAGTCCACCACCGCGGCGCCCGCCGCCAGCCGGCCGTCCGCCGGGATGAGTTCGCCGTGGCGCAACACCACGCGGTCGCCCGCCGCCAACTGGGCCAGGGTGACCCGTTCCTCGCCCCCCGCCGCCCGGCGGGTGATGGCCAAGGGGAAGAAAGCCTTGTAATCCCGGTCAAAAACGAGCCGTTCGTGGGTCTTCTGTTGGAACCACCGTCCGCACAACAAAAAGAAGACCAAGCCGGTCAGGGAATCGAAGTAACCCGGGCCGCGGCCGGTGACCACCTCCGCCGCACTTTGCAACGCCAAGGCCGCCAGGCCGGCCGCGATGGGCACTTCGATGGCCAGCCGGCGTTGGCGCAGACTCGTGCGCGCCGCGCGCCAGTAATCCCCCGCGCTCCAAAACAGAACCGGCAGCGCGAGCGCGAGACTCAACCAACCAAAAATCCCGTGCAGCACGCCGCCGGTGAACTGGTCCAGACCGAAGTACGTGGACAGGCTCAGCAACATGATATTGCCGAAGGAAAAGCCCGCCACCCCCAGTTGCACCGCCAAGCGGCGGGCCGCCCGGCTCACCGGCGGGCGTTCGAGGTCGGAAAGCCTTAGTTCGGGCTCGTAGCCGAGGCTGGTCAGGAGCGCCGCCAGCTCGCTCAAGCGCACGCGGTCGTGCTCAAAGGTGACCGCCAATTCGCGCCGGAGGAAATTCACCCGGGCCGACCCGATGCCCGCCCGCAAGCGGAAGAGGTTTTCCAGCAACCAAACACAGGCCGCGCAGTGGATGGCGGGCAGGCGCCAAGTCACGCGCGTGAGGCGGTCGCTCTGGAAGTCCACCAGGCGCGCCCGCGCCGCGGGCTCGTCCAAATAGGCAAATTCACCACCGGGTCGGTCGGTTGCGATCCGCACCCCCGCCGCGGGGGCGAGGCGGTAAAAGTCGTCGAGCCCGTTTTCGGTGAGCAATTCAAACACCGTCAGGCAACCCCGGCAGCAGAACGCATGGCCGTGGCCGGTCAGCCCGGCGCCGCCCACCCGCGTGCCGCAATGGTGGCACGGTGCTTCCGCCGCCGCGGCACGTCCCGCCCGCGGCGCCGCCGCGACCGCTATCGTTGTTGCATTGGAAATCATTCGCTTGCCATCAGCAGGTTCAGCATCCATTCCTTGGCGCGGCCCGGCTCACCGCATTTTGCACTTCCTTGTTCCAAGCTTGGCTTGCCTGC